>JAEUHW010000456.1 GCA_016793245.1 Planctomycetota bacterium | reverse complement strand
TTGCTTCGCCGGAGGGCTGGCGGAGCGGTCGTCGCGGACCACGCGTTCCGATGTTCGCGCTCGGCGTGGGTTCGGGTGCCGATCGCGCGTCGACGCGTCCACGGCGAAGGCGCGAGCGTGGAAGCGAGAGCGAGAAGCGTTCGAACGCATGACCGCGCATGCGCTACGCCCGGCCCTACGGCGAGCAAGCGCCGCGCCCGACGCGTGCGTACGACGTCGATGGAATGCGAGAGCCGACGCGTGAACCACGCGAGCGAGAAACTCGGAGCGTGGCGCGTCGTTCACGTCGCTTGCTGCGCCTCCGGGCGCGGCTTCGCTTTGTCGATAGACGTCGTGCGCCGTCTCGGAGCCCGCTGGAGGCGGGGGCTCCGAGACTCATGCTCATGGGGGCGATCGGACATCGACGCGAGGACGACGTCGATGGACACGGGGTTCCACGCCCGCGCGGCGGTAGGGTCGAGCGCGTCAGCGCTACATTGCTCAACTTCTTGATTGGGCGAGGTTCGCTCGGGGGCGGTCGGCGCGCTTGGTCTGCGGCAGCTCGCGGATGTCGAGCAGGCCGTGGCGACGCCAGCCGGCGGTGAGCAGCCAAGTCGAGGCGGGTGCGACGACGGCCACCGCTCGCTCCGATGGGATCGAAGCGATTGACGGTCCCGTCTTCCAGCCATCGAACACGGGCGCGCTCGAGCAGAGATCGATCGAGCTGGGCAGAACGACGCCGTGCTTCTTGCCGTTCTGCAACACGTAGCGCAACGCGTTCCGCGCCTGCGTCGGTGTGGAGAGGACCTCGTCGCGATAGCGCTCGGGGAACACCTTGCCGCGGCGGCCCCAGAGCTTGTTCAGCGCTCGCGCGAGCGGACTCAGCAGCGCGTTCATGCCGCGTGCGACGCACTCGCGATCCTCGGCCTCGACCAGCAGGTGCAGATGATCCCGCTGAATCGAGTAGTGGATGATCCGCATCCCGTGCCGATCGCTGCTAGCGCTGAGCGCCGCGAGAACGAACTGCAGCGCTCCGCCGCGGCACAGCGACGGCAGGCCATCGGCGAGGTGGACGGTGACGTGTAGCGGCTCGTT
Source organism: Planctomycetota bacterium (assembly GCA_016793245.1). GTDB lineage: Bacteria > Planctomycetota > UBA1135 > UBA1135 > JADKAF01 > JADKAF01. The sequence goes on along the minus strand of JAEUHW010000456.1, from coordinate 15,663 downwards.
GCGCTTCTTCCTCGAGCGTTGACGGTGCGGACGGAACTCGAACTCGAGCTGTTGAATCCTGCGGCGCATCTGGCTTCCTCGTCCTCGTTGCGCGTCGCCTTCCCCGACTTCGTTCCCGCATGTAGAACCCAGAAGGAGCGTCTTTGGTTTCCTAGAACGTCGGAATCTTGATTGCGCTACGTTGCTCGCTGCGCGATCGCACTGCCGCCGCGCGGGCGGGGAACCCATGTCGTGCGACGTCGTTCTCGCGTCGACGTCCGGTCTCTCCCGTAGCATGAGTTCCGGAGCCCCCGCCTCCCGCGGGCTCCGGAACGGCGTACGATGTCTATCGACGTAGCGGAGCCGCATCCGGAGGCGATGCAAGCGCCGTGACCGCCGCGCTCGTTCTCGAATCGCATCCGACGTCGAGCACGCTTCGACGCGCATGGTCGTTCGATGTCGTCCATGCGCGGCGGGCGCGGCGCTTGCTTCGCCGGAGGGCTGGCGGAGCGGTCGTCGCGCCACTCGCGCACAGATGTTCGCGCGCGTCTTGGGTGTGAGTACCGATCTCGCATCGACGACTCCGGCCGGAGCGGCGTGAGCCGTTGATGCAGCTGGTGGGCGCTGTCGCGCAGCCCCGCTCAGAGCAGGACGTCGAGAATGCGATCGCCGTCGAGCGCGCCCAGCTCCGGAGCGTGGAGCTGCTTCTCGCGCGTCCACCATTGCGCCGCATCGCGCACCAGTTCGCCGCCGAGTCCGAGCGCCTGGAACGCCGTCGCGAGGTTCGCGCCACAGCGGAGCTCCACGTGATCGAGATCGCGCGGCGCGAGCTCGGCGCACGCGGCATCGCTCACGGCGGCGAAGGGTTCGACGCTGGAGAGCGCACCGAACGCATCGACCATGCGCAGGCGCCGACGCTCGGGTTCCTCCCGGAACGCCGCCCAAGCGATGAGCGCGCGATCTCGCACGAGGCCGAGCAGCAGATTGCGCTCCGCCCGCAGCGAGGAAGCGAAGGTCCAGCGCAGGCTGGCAACATCGCGGCGCTTCTGGAGCTGCGGCGACTCGCGCTTCGCACACCAGAGCTCGTCCAAACGCGCATCGTCCCAGCGCAAGCGCTCCACGCGGAGACCCTGCTCGCGCTGAGCGCGCTTCGCGGTCTCCGCGAGCGTGCGGCGGCGACGCGTCTGCTCGCGAGCGCGCCACCAGGCGAGGGGCAGCGCGAGAGGCGCGACGGCGCCGAGGCGCTGCTGCACGCTTCGATAGCTCGAGGACCAGGGGTTCCCAGTGATGAAGCCGCGCCGAGCGGCGTTGCGCTCGTCGAGCGCGTGGAAGCCGAGCTGTGTGAAGAGCCGCGCGCTCTCCGCGTTCGGTGTTGCGTTCACCCAGAGCGCCGCCTCGCCGCAGCTCATCCAAGCAGAGACCAGCGCGCGCGCGAGGCCGCGTCCGCGCTGATCGGCTCGCACTGCGAGCGCCGTCGCGCCGAAGCCGAGCACATCGCCCGCGGCGGAGCGGTACGGCATCGGGATGCTGCCGAAGCAGCCGGTGATCTCGCCGCGCGACGCGCAGAGGAACCCGCGCGGCTGATCGACGGCGAACGGGTTCCGCGTCCACTGCGCGGCGAAGCGCTCGCGCCAGGCGACGTTCGGCCAGATGGAGCCGAGGAACGCCGCGAGCGCCGGCTCGTCCTCCGCGCGGATCTCGCGCAGCTCTTCCGGCTCAGCGGAACGCATGGAGGCGGTGGTTCCAGGGGGCGGCGCGATCGAGGAAGCGCAGGCGATGCCAGGAGCTCTCGCCGAGCGCGATCCTCCGCACGTCGAAGGGATCCAGGCGCGCGCCGTTCGTACCGAGCTTCACTCCGAGCGCGCCGCGATATCCGAGGCGCACGAGATGCGGCACCTCGCGCGGCGTGTGCCCGCCGTAGGCGGAGCAGAAGATCTTGGAGATCGAGGGCAGGCGCAGCTCCTCGAGCCGTGCCCGCGCCTGCTCGAGATCGGCGACGGCTTCGGCCTCGGTGAGCGTGGCGTAGCTGTGATGGGCGTGGCCGTGCGAGCCGATCGCGAGCGCGCCCTGCGCGAGGGCTCGCACGCCGTCCGCATCGAGATAGAGAGCGCGCACGAGCTCGCGCTCTTCGTCGGCAGGGAGTGCGAGCGCCGCGCGCAGCGCGGCGACCAACTGTTCGCGCGTCGCGAGCGAGGCCGCGTGAGTGGCGGTCCCGAGCACCTCGCGATCCGGCGGCAGCGCGAGGCCGGCACGAGATGCGAGCTCTCGCACCGCGGCGCGGCCGAGGCGCTCTTCGGCGAGCATCACGACGTGCTCCCACAGCAACCGGCGCTTCTCCAGCAGCGCGGTGGCGAGGAAGAAGGTTGCCGGCAACTCGAGCTCGCGCAGCACAGGGGCCGCGTGCTCGAGATTGTCGCGGTAGCCGTCGTCGAAGGTGATCGCGAGCGTGCGCGGTCGCAGGCGCTCGCGCCGAGCGATCTTCGCCAACGCCTCGTCGAGCGGCAGCACGGCGAAGTCGTGTGCGCGGAGGAACTCCATCTGCGCGCGAAAGGTCGCCGGCGAGATCCAGGGCACGCCGCCCCGTTGCAGGAACGCATGATCGTCGGCCGGACAGACGCGGTGGTACATCAGCACCGCGAGATCGCCGCGCAGCATCTGCGCGCGCTGCACGAGCTGGCTGCGGATCCAGCGCGCGCGTTCACGGAGACCGGTCACGGCGCGTTCAGCTCTGCGGTGCGCCGAGGCCGAGCCAGCGCCGGGCCTTGATCACGATCTTGTCCCAGGCGCTCTTGTCCCAGTTCCAGCCCAGGTACTCCTTCGCGCGCTGCAGCTCGGCGACGCTCATGTGCTCCGTCGGCTGCACGGCTTGGAAGCCGCCGTACTCCTCGATGTCGACGGGCGCCAGCTTGCCTTGCGCCTTCAGCTGTTCGAAGAGCGGCGTCCCCGGATAGGGCGAGAGGATCGCCGTCTGCACCGAGTGCGGGCGCGTGCGGCGGAGGAACTCGAGCGACGAGCGCACCGTCTTCCAGGACTCACCGGGCAGTCCGAGGATGGTGTGCAGGTGCACGCGCAGCCCCGCCGCCTTGGTCCACGCGATGGCCTCCTCGAAGCGCGCGAGCGAGCGCGGGCCGCCGGGCTTGCCGATCGACGCGAAGAGCTCGGGATCGCCGGTCTCCAAGCCGTAGTGGATCTCGCGGCAACCGGCGCGAGCCATGAGCTGCAGCAGCTCCGGAGTCACCAAGTCGTAGCGCGTCTCGCAGATCCACACTACGGGAACCTGGCGCTCGATGAGCTGCTGGCAGATCGCCTCGACGTGCTTCTTCCGCACGGTGAAGACCTGATCGCGGAAGCAGATCTGCTCGACACCGAACTCGCGATGCAGCCGCTCGATGTCATCGACGACCTTCGCCGGCGAGCGGAAGAGGATCTTCGAGCCGAAGCCGAAGGGATAGGGGCAGTAGCAGCAATCGTAGCTGCAGCCCTTCGACGTGTAGACCGTCATGTAGCGGTAGCGACGGCCGAGGAAGAAGTCCGACTCGTAGCGCGCGACGTCGAGCAGGTGGTAGGCGGGGAAGTCGACGAAGTCCAAGTCGCGGATCACCTGTCGCTGCGGCGCGCGCACGACCTCCGCTCCGACGCGATGCCAGCAGCTATCGGGTTGGACACCGGCGGGATCGCGCAGGATCTCCGCGCAGAGCTCGGGCACCACCAGCTCCTCGTTCGCCTCCATCACGTAGTCGGCGGCCTCCGCGCTGAACGCGCGCGTGGGATCGAGGCGCGCGGCGGGGCCGAGCAGCACGACGCGGAGTCCGGGCACGAGGCGGCGCCAACGCGCGAGGAGCTCGAGATCGAAGGAGAGCGAGGGCAGGTTCGCGACGCTGATCAGCACCGCGGGCCGCAGCTCCGAGAGGCGCTGCTCGAACGCCGCGGCGTCGTAGGTCGGCGTGGCCTGGAGATCCGCGTACTCGACGGCGATGCCGCGCTGCTCCAAGCCGCGCGCGATCCAGAGGAACTGCGACCAGGGGATGTCGTAGTAGTCCGGGTCGTGTCCGGCGACCGCGCGCTCGGAGGGCTGCGCGGTGCCCATGCCGCCGGCCCACTCGCGAAAAACATTCTTTCGCGGCGGCGATGGCGGTTGGACGAGGAGGACCTTCGGTGCGAGCGCAGGCATGGTCGGGAGATGCGGACGCACCGCGAGGTAGTGGGGAACGGAGCTACGGGGCGCGGGAGTATAGCTCGCTTCTCGGAGGGGTGCGAAACCGACGCGGTGCTGGCGGGAGAACTCTTCTCGCGCGCGCCCACGCCACCGACGGGATACCTTTCTCCGCGCCGAGCCTTTCCTCGAGCGCCGCTCTCCGGGAGCCACGGCCGGCCCCGATTCCACCGCGCTCGATCTCTCCGCTCCCGAAAGCCCCGCCACGCGATCCGCGATGAACGACGAGAAGTCCTTCAATCCCCAGCTCTTCGAGCACGAGGCCGCTCGCTCCTATCGCTGGCAGGTGTTCCCGCGCGTGACGGTCGCGACGATGACCTTCAACCGTCTCGCGCACACGCGGAAGTTCCTGGAAAGCCTCTACCAGCGCACCCACGTGCCCTTCGAGCTGCTCGTGCTCGACAACGCGAGCGAGGACGGCACGCGCGAGCACCTGCGCGAGCTCGAGCAATCGCGGACGAATGTCCGCTTGCTCTTGAACTCGAAGAACGTGGGCCTAGGCCGCGGCCTGCTGCAGATCCGCGACACCGTCGACAGCGATCTCCTCGTCTTCTTCGACAACGATATCGAGATCCTCTCCAACTACTGGCTCGTGCACTTGCAGAAGGCCTACCACGCCTACCGCCTCGCGCACGGCGATCTCCGCGTCTCGCTCGGCCTGCGCATGATCAACCAGGAGGAGTACGGCTTCCGCTTCGCCTCGCGCATGGAGGTCCTGCCGATCCCCGCCGCCGAGAACGATTTGCCGCGCACCTCGTTCTCGAAGTACAGCAAGGACGAGGCGAGCGAAGCGCGGCGCTTGGATGAAGAAGTCGTGATTGGCTGGACCGAGCATCTCTGCGGCGGCGCGTGGTCGTGCCCCGTCCCGCTCTACAAGCAGATCGAGTGGGAGCGGCACTACCCCAAGTTCCTCGGCGGCGAGGACGGCTTCTTCACCGCGGAGTGCGCGCGCGCGGGAGCCGGCGTGGCCTACATCGAGAACGGCCCGATCGTCCGTCACAACGACTGGCCGTACACGCAGGAGAAGATCGAGCTCTACAAGCGCCTCACGCAGACGCGCGCGGTGACGGACTGGACCTTGGTGAAGCAGAAGCTCTGGCGTTTGCTCGGGCGGCGGGGCGCGAGCTCCTGACGAGCGGGGCTCCTTCGCCGCGCCGCGGAGCTCGAGGCGTCCGCCTCAGAGGTCGACCCCGGTGCCGTCGTTCGAGACGCAGAAGTAGCCAACCTCGTACCACTGCAGCCGCGACCACGCATCGAGCGCGTAGCGCGGGCGGCCGAACGAGGGTTGCAGCACGAGGTCGCAGTCGGGGGGGAGCGCGTCGAGCACTTCCTGCGGGAGTGTCACGACGGCGCGGCCGTGGACCTCGAGCGTGTGCGGCACGTCGAGCCACGAGCCGAGGCAGCGGAAGTCGGTGAACGGCTTCTGCGCGCGCCACGCGGGTGAGCTCTCCGTGAACGGCGGCACCGAGCCCCGCGGCACGGCCGTCCAGCGCCAGAGCACGCGCAGCTCGCTCGACTCGGGCAGCAGATCGCCGGTGCGCGGATCGCAGATCCCGAACTCGCGGGGGCCCAAGCGACAGACCTGCCACCAGACCGGCGGCTCCAGCGCCTCGCGTCGCGCCCAGCGTTCCAGCTCGGGGAGGAGATCGCTTCGGCGCTCTTCGATCACGTGCACGCCATCGAAGAGCTTCGAGCGCACGAGGCCCGTCACGGGAAACGCGCTGCCGGGCGGAGGAGCACCGCCGGGGACGTGCCGCGCATCGAAGGCGCCGCCGAAGCCGGGCCACTCGAGGATGTCCCAGAGCAGCGCGCCGACGCCGAGCTTCTCGAAGGTGTGCAACGCGAAGGGCAGCATGTCCTCGCCTTGCTCCCAGCGCCCGTACTCGCTGCAGCAGAGCGGGATCGCGGACCACTCGGGGCGATTCGCGGCGACGAGGTCGCGGAACTCGACGATCGCCGGCTCCTGATAACGGCCGTTGCCGTAGGAGTGGAAACTGAAGAAGCTCGTGACGGGCACCTCGAGCGCTGCATGCACGTAGAGGATCGACGGGAGATCCACCGCACCGATGGTCGTCGGCACGTCGGGCCAACGCTCGCCGGCGTAGGCCTGGATCCAGCGCAGCATCCGCGCGAGGCGCCGCTCGGCGATCGGCGTGTACTGCGTCGCGTCGGAGGGCAGGCCGCCGTCACCGCTGTAGGCGCCCTTTTCGGTGAGCAGCGCGACGATCGGCGCCCATGCGAGCGTCACCGTCGGCTCGTTCTGCAAGTCGAGCGAGTGCAGCACGCCCGCCTCTTGGAAGGTGCCGATGACGAGGTCCAAGGCCTCGACGTAGCCGCGCCAGAGCTCTTCGTGCCCGAGCGGTACGGCGGGATAGCTCGGCATCTCGTAGGCGCAGACGTAGGTCGGATCGGGGAACCCGACCCAGCCGCCGAAGCTGTAGCCGCGCTCGGCGCGCGGATAGAGCGCGTCGAACGCCGCGCGATCGCGCGCGATGACGCGGTCGAGCAAGCCATCGCGGCCGTTCATCAAGCCGTCGTTCGCGTCGCGCGCGGGATCGTAGGAGCGCGAGCCGAAGACGCCGAGCAGGTCGTACCAGGGGAGCAGGAACGGGTTGTCCTCGACGGCCGCGCTCGCCGTGAGCGCGTCGGTGCAGACCAGCATCACCTCGAGCCCGGCCTCGGCGAGGATCTCGGCCGCCTCGCGCACGTGCCGCGCGAACGCGGCCTTGTCGATGAAGTACGCGTACGGGCTCCAGAAGAGCCGCACCTGCTTCAGGCCCTTCGAGGCGATGTAGTCGACCTCGGCGCGATAGATCTCGCGATCCCAGGTGCCCCCGCGCTCCTTGGCCACGAACACGCGCACGTTGTGGCTCGCCGTCGCGGTGACGGGGAGGTGATTGGTCCCTCGAATGTCGCGCACCGCGTCGGATGTGCTGCGGCTCTTCGTCATCGCCTGCGCCTCGGCTCTCTCGTTCTCTTCTGTGTCGCTCGTCTCGCTCGGCTGCCTCTACTCCGCTGCGCTCGCGCGCGCTGCTCTCCGCAGCGCGCGCGGCGCTCAGGTGCGGAGGCGCACCTCGCGCGCCTGTCCCTCACGGAACACCCAGCACGCGAGCTCGTTGACTTCTTCCTTCTTCGCGCGCAGGAAGAACGCGCGGGCCGCAGCCAGGGTCTCGAAGCGCACGAGCTCGCTGCGTTGCAGCTCGGCGTCGGCGATCTGCATCGTGACGCCGAGGAGCAGGTCGCCGACCCGCACGTCGAGGTCGCCCTTCGCGACCGCGGGATCGACGCGCTCGATGCGCAGCACGGCGTGCATCAGCTCCTGCGGCTCGCCGCTCGCGTCGCCCGTGTAGGCGCGGTGCAGAGCGACCGACGCGTCGCGCACGAGCTCGCTCGCGCTGCGCACGTCGACCTCGGCCAGCTCGAGTCCCGTCTGGCGCGCGAACGCGTAGGCGAGATGGCTGATCGGATGGAGCTTCGCGTCGATGGCCTTGCCGCCGCGCGAGACGCGCACGGCGAGCTCGGAACCCGCGCTCGCGCGCAGCACCGCGCGCGCGAAGTCGCCGGTCTGCGCGAGCTTCGTGCCGCCGAGCTCGAGCAGGACATCGTCCTTTGCAAGGCCCGCTCGCGCAGCTGGGCTCTCGAGCTCGACGCGCTCGATCACGAGCTTGCCGCCGTCCTCGCGCGGATGGATGCCGAGGTAGACGCTGCGGAGGCCTTCGACGGAGAGCAGCTTCTCGCGGAAGACCTCCTGCATGCGGGCGACGGGGATCGCGAAGCCCTCGCCCGTCGTCCAGCCGTTGCCGGCGCTGTTGATGCCGATCAGGCGACCGCGCGCATCGAGCATCGCGCCGCCGCTGTTGCCGGGGTTCACCGCGGCGTCGGTCTGGATGAGCCCGCGCATCTTGCGCACGCGGCCCTTGATGTCGGCGTCGCGGTTCAGGTTGGCGACGATGCCGCACGCGACGGTATTCGCGCGGCCGAAGGGATTGCCGATCGTGACCACCGTCTCGCCGACCTGCAGCGCCGTGGAATCGCCGAGCTCGACCGGCTTCAGCGCGGTGCCCTGCGGGAGCTCGAGCTGCAGCAGCGCGAGATCGTCATCGCGCGAGGTGCTGAGCACGCGCGCGCCGAAGCTGCGCCCATCCGGCAGCGAGACCTCGAGGGCCGCGTCCTCGCGCTGCACGCCGCCGCTCTGCGTCGCCGAATCGACGACGTGCCAGTTCGTGATCGCGAGGCCGCCGGCGTCGATCACGACGCCCGAGCCCAGTCCTTGCGTCTGGAACTCGACCTCGCCTTCGCCGCCGAAGGGATCGAAGCCCTCGCTCTTCTTCGCCGCGGCGGTCTTCACGTAGATGTTGAGCAGCGAGCCCTTCGTCGCTTCGACGACTGCGGCGACCGCGGTGCGCCGCGCCGCGCGCTGCGCCTCGGAGCTCTCCGCGAACGCCGGCCACGCGACCTCGGTGCCGAGCTCGTCGCGCAGCGCGTCGAGCGCCGCGGCGAAGCCGATGCCGCTCTCGCGCACGAACTGCCCCGGCGTCGGTACGACCGGAGCGACCGTCGCGATCGCGAGCAGCTCGCCGTCCGCGTTCACGATCGCGCCGCCGTCGTGGCCTTCGTGCAGGCGCGCGGCGATCTGCAGCCGCAGCTCCGTCGGCGCGGTGGAGAGGATGCCGCTCGCGACGAGCGGCTGCGCGGCGTAGGGGCGGGCGACGGAGGCGATCCACTCGCCGGCGTTCGCCGTGCGGCTGGACGCGAGCGCGGCCGGCGCGAGCTTCTTCTTCGTCGCGCCTTCGATCGAGAGGAACGCGACGCCGTGCGCGCGCGCGCCCTTCACCGGCAGGACCTTCGCCGGAACGGTCTCGCCGTCGGCGAGACGCACGGAGATCGTCTCCGCTCGCGTGGGGATCGCGAGCGCGCTCGTCGCGATGAGCCCCTCGGCGTTCAAGATCACGCCCGAGCCCAAGCGCCCTTCGCGGCGCCGCGCGTACGGATCATCGAGCGGCGGTTCGCTCGGGCGCTTCGCCGCGTCGCCGGCCCACACCGACACCACGGACGGAGCGATGCGCGCGACGGCGCGCGCGGCGCGGTCCTGCTCGAAGCGCGGCTTCGACTTCGCGGGCAGCTTCGCCAGCGCGTCGGCGAACGCCGCGCGGATCGCGGAAGAGGAGAGCGCGATCGCGTAGTCGGGCTTGCGGAGATCCTCGACCTTCGGCTCCTGCACCGGTGCCAGCACGTGCGCGGTGTTCACCAGGCCGAGCACGCGGCCCTCGAGATCGCAGAGCGCGCCGCCGTCGACCATGTCGAGCAGCGCGCCTTCGCAGAGCAGCGCTTCGGAGGCCTCGATGCGCTGCCCGCGCAGCGTGAGCGGGCCCGCAGCGAGCCCGAGCGCGCCGTGGAAGGCGTGGCGCTTCTCGCCGTCCGGCCAGCCGAGCGCGCGGCAGAGCACGCCGGCGCGCGGCGCCTCTGCGCAAAGCTCGGCGGCGGTGAGCTTCTGGCCCTTGCCGAGCTCGACTTCGAGGAGCGCCAGATTGCGGCGCGCGTCGTGCGCGACGATGGCGGCGGAGTGCTGCAGGCCGCCCTGCAGGACGACGAAGAGCTCGTAGCGCCCGCGCCGTGCAGCTTCCGCATCGAGCATCTCGTGCACGAGATGCGCGGCGGTGACCACGTAGCCGCGCTCATCGACGACGAAGCCCGAGGAGGGGCGCTCGACGCGCACCCAGTCCTGCTGGCTCGGCGCCTGACCCGGGCGCAGGTTCGCGCGGGGGAAGCGCACGGCGACGTGCACGACGGAATCGAAGGACGGAATCGGGAGAGGGTCGGCTTGACCGAGCGCCGCGACGGTAAAGGCCCCGGCGGCGCAGAGCGCTGCAATGCTCCTGGCAGCAAGAACGGACATCACTTCTTCTCCGCCTCCACCTTCTCGTTGTGCTCGGCGTGCGCGAGGCAGAGATCCACCAAGAGCATCTGGTGCTTCAGCAGATAGATCGTGCGGTCCTTGAACACGACGAACTCGTTCAGCAGCCACTCGTCGTAGCCGACGTAGCCCGCGCCCTTGCGCAGCCCGTTCAGGGTCTCGTCGAGCAAGGTCTGCATGTCCTTCAGCGCCGGCAGGAGCTTCTGATACTTCCCTACGGCCTTGTAGAGGTCCTTCTTGCTCTGCTCCTTGCCGACCGGCAGGTAGGCGTTCACCGCCTCCATCGCCTTCTCTAGATCCTTCTTCGCGTCCTTCAGCTCGGCGGCCTTCGCGTAGCCGGGGCCCTTCTTGCCGACCTTCAGCACGGGGATCACGTGCTTCCCCTTGCATACCGAGCAGGGGATGGCGCCCTTCTCCTTGCACGAGCCGCACTTCTGCTCGTTCGCCCCGCCGCCTTGCACGGGATAGCTGCCGCGCGACTTGCAGAGCGCGCAGTCGTGCCAGCCCGCGCCGACGCAGTAGGGGCAGGTCATCTCGACCAGCGGGTCGATCTTCTTCCCGCTTCCACCGCAGTAGCGGCAGGTCGCTTCCTTCGTGCTGCTGCACTCGGCGCAGGTCGGCAGCTCGTTGCCATCGCAGTGCCCGCACTTCGCGGTCTTCTTGCCGTTGCAGTAGGGGCACTTCTCGTCGAGCGCCTTCCACTGCTTCAAGCCGTTCGCATCGACCTCCTCCAAGCGCTCGATCTGCGGCTCGGGGATGCGATAGCGGACCTGCGCGAACGCGGTCGGGACGAGGAGGGCCAAGAGCCCGAGGAGGAGGAGCAGGCGGGAGAGGCGCATCACGGTCTCCGGTGGGAGCGGTGCGGGAGGGGGGATCGGCGGGGGAGTATAGCGGCTCGGCTCGCCGATTCGCGGGAACCGTGCGGATCAGGAGCGCCGGGCGAAGAGCCGCGTGCGGTGCTCGATCTGCGTCGCATCTTGACACTCGGAGCTTGCGGCGCGAGGAACTCCGAACGTCGTTGCCGCGCGGAGGTCCACCGATGCCGCCCTCGTTCTTGCGCTGCCTGGCCTTCCTGGCCGTCACCCTCGGTCCGTCGAGCTCGCTCTCCGCTCGGATCTGGATCGTCGATGCCACCGGCCGCGGCGACTTCCGCGATCTGCCCGCGGCACTCCAGGTGGTTCAACCAGGCGACCTGGTGCAGCTCGAGATCGGTAACTACAGCGGGGGAACCATTCCGCATCCGATCACCATCACCGGGCGGGGGCCGGCGACGCGTATCCTCGGTGCCCTTTCGGCGAGCGGCCTGAGCGCGCCGGGAGTGCTGGTCATTCGCTCCCTGGCTCTGGCGAGCCCGGTTCGTGTCGTTTCCACACGCCATAACTCCGCTTGCGCTTCCGTTCCGAACTTCAACCTGGAGATTTGCTGGGACTATCCCGTGGGAGGCTTGCGCTTCTCGCGCTGCAGCACGCCCATTCATGTAAGCCAGGTCACAGCGGAGTCGTTCCCTCCCGATGAGCATGCTCTGCATGCCGGTGGACCGAGCCTGATCGCCGAAGACTGCTCGCATCTCGCTCTCGTCGAATCGACCTTCCGGCCGCTCGGAGCGCTCGGAGCCATGTGTCAGTGCTGGGTTGGCGGCACACTGACGCGCTATCCACAGATCGTCGTCGATGCCGCGCAGATCACCGGCGGCTTCGCCTTGATCGATCGCTGCATCTTCGAAGGCGGTCACGGGCAGAACACCGGCGCTTACTGCAGCGGAGGCCCTTCGGTCGGCTATCCCGGGTTCCGCGGCGGAGATGGACTCCAACTGTCCAGGACCTCCGTCGTGCTCCATGCCTCGGTCTGCAAGGGCGGGATCGGCGGCGACAATCACAAGTTCGCCGTCGGCAACGGCACCTCGTGCGGCTACCCGTGCTTCCCACCGACCGCGGGAGGCAACGGGATCCGCATCTTCGATTCCGTACAGGCACCGATCACCGAGCTCGAGCTCTTCGCCTCGGCCATCGTCGGCGCCGACGGTGGGCGCAACGTCGATCCCGCCTCATGCCCGCCGCCTTACTATCCAATGCAGGGGAGGGCTGGTGCTCCCGTGATGGGAGCTCTGCGCTCGCTGCGCAACGAGACCTACGGCTTGCCGATGCTCCAGCTCTCCCGAGAGCTCCAGCTCGGCGAGAGTGCTTCGCTAAGCGTGGACGCGTCGGGGGCGGGGCCGATCGCCGTCTATGTCGGCACGCGCTGGATCCCTCTGCGCTGGAGCGCGACCGTCGGCGGCGCCGTGCTCGATCCGAGCACCGGCGTGCACTTCCTGCTCGGCGTCGCGCAAGCGCGCGGCGCGGTGCCCTTTGCGCTCGATCGCGATCCCGCGCTGCTCGGCTTCCCGCTCTTCTTCCAGGGCGTGCAGCTCGATCCTCTGACGGGGCTCGTGCGGCTCGGGCCGGTGATCGGGGATGCGGTGAGGGGCTGAGCTCAGCGCTCCGCGACACCCGCGAGATCCGCGCCGCGAGGCCACGCTAGGATGCAGCACATGATCGACTCTCGAAGCGCCCTCGTCGCGTTGTTCTTCGCTTGGCTGTGCACGCCTGCGATCACGGCGCCGCAAGAAGCGCCCGTGCTCCAGCTCCGAACGGAGGAGCATCCCGGTGCGCGGGGCCGGATCACCGAAGGTTGGGCCGAGGTCTGGGAGGATCGCGCGGCGAAGTCCGGGCGACGCATCCGCCTGCAGATCCGCATCTTGCGCGCGCGTGCCGCCGCGGCGCGGCCCGATCCCGTGTACTTCCTCGCCGGCGGCCCCGGCCAGGGAGCGGCGGAGATCTCCGAGGGCTTCCTCGAGTCTTGGATGCGCGAGGAGCGCGATCTGGTCTTCGTCGATCAGCGTGGAACCGGGAGATCGAATCCGCTGCACGTGCGCGTCCCCGGCAACGACGAGGATCTGCAGACCTGGTTCGAGCCGATCTGGCGACCGGAGGTCTTCCAGCCGGCCATCGCGGAGCTTTCCGAGCGCGCGGATCTGCGCCTCTACACGACTCCGATCGCAATGGACGACCTGGACGAGGTCCGCTCGCGCCTCGGACATGCGCGCGTGAACCTGGTCGGCGGCTCCTACGGATCGCGCGCGGGGCTCGTCTACTTGAAGCAGCACCCCGCGACGGTGCGCTGCGCGATCTTCGTCGCCGTCGCCCCCGTGTCCTTCGTCAATCCGCTCTACCACGCCGAGAGCGCCCAGCTCGCGTTCGACGCGCTGTGCGCCGAGGTCGCGGGAGACAAGCGCTACCAGGGCGCTTACGACGACTTGCCGACGCGCTTGCAGCGCATCCTGGCGCGCCTCGAGCGCGCCCCCGCCGAGGTCGAGGTCCGACACCCGGTCCACGGCGAGGCGAGGCAGATTCGCCTGGACCGGGACTCGTTCGCCGAGGCACTCCGCGTCTTGCTCTACGACGTGGATTCGAATCGCCAGCTACCGCGGCTCCTCGTCGAGGCCGATCAGGGCGATCTGCGCCCGTTCGCGCAGCGTGCGCTCGAGAGCAACCGCGCGCTTCGCCAGAGCCTGGCCTTCGGCATGCTGATGAGCGTCGTCGGCTCGGAGGACCTACCGCGCATCACCGAGGAGGCCATCGTGCAACACTGCGCGGGCACCTTCCTCGGCGACCAGCGCGTGCGCGACCAACTCCGCGTCGGGGCCATCTGGCCGCGCGGCGTGATCCCGGCGGACTACGCCGAGCCCTTGCGCTGCGACGTGCCGATCCTGCTGCTCAGCGGCTCGATGGACGGAGTGACCTCTCCGCGGCACGCCGCCGAAGCGGTCCGCCATCTCTCTCGCGGCGTGCATCTCGTGTTCCCCGGCTGCCACGGCTTCCCCACGCAGCCCGCGTACCAGAGCTATGTCGCTGCGTTCCTCGCGCGCGGGAGCGGCGCAGGGCTCGCGGTCCCCGATCCGGCCGCGCATCCGTTGCCCCCGTGCGAGCGCTAGGAGCAGCAGGGGGCTCCGCGCGCAGAGCTCAGATGATCCCCGGCCGACCCATCTGCCTCCGCAGCAGACCGATCTGCCCCAGGTGATAGGTCTCGTGGAAGTGATAGAAGCGCAGCGCATCGAGCACGCTCGTTCCACCGTTCGGGACCTTTTTGCCCCAGTCGGCGGCGAGCTCGGCCTCGCTCAGCGAGTCGATCGAGTGAGCGAGCGATTCGCCCGCGGCGCCGAAGCGCTGGACGAGCTCCGTGGGCGAGGGGCCCGGCAGCGAGCTCGGCGGCTTCGCGCCCATGCGGTACTCGCTCTGCCAGGGCTCGGTCGGCACCGGGACGCCGAGGCGCTCCAGGAGCTGGAGGCGCGTGTCGAGAACGTGCCCGACGAGCCAGTGCGCGGTGTTGCCGCTCGTGTTGGAAGGGCGCCAGTCCCACGCGAGGGCATCGAAGTCGCCCGCGAGGAGGGAGAGGAACTTCTCGTTGAAGCGAAATTGCTGGGCCAGCGTGATCACGCGTTGCTCCGGTCCGTGGATGCGGCTTCGCCGCCGAGGGGAGCGCGCTGCTCCCTCGCGCGAAGTGGGGGCTATGGTAGCCGCGAGATCTCCGGCTAGGATCCGCCTCCCTCCTGGACCGCCGAGCTCTGCCGCCTCTCGATGAGCAAGAACCACGCACCCGCCGCGGTCGCCGCGCCTTCGATCCATCCACTGGTCCGCGCCGTGCGCGAGCGCGTCGCCGTCGCCGTCGTCGGTCAGGACGAGGTGGTCGAGCGCATCCTGATCGCGCTGCTGACCGGCGGGCACCTGCTGCTGCAGGGCGTGCCCGGCCTCGCGAAGACGCTGCTCGTGAACGCGATCTCGAAGGCGATCGACCTCAAGTTCGGCCGCGTGCAGTTCACGATCGACCTCCTGCCCTCGGACATCGTGGGCTCGGAGATCCTCGACCAGACGAGCGGCGCCTTCCGCGTGAAGAAGGGGCCGATCTTCACGAACCTCTTGCTCGCCGACGAGATCAACCGCGCCGCGCCGAAGGTGCAGAGCGCGCTGCTGGAGGCGATGCAGGAGCGCCGCGTCACGATCGGCGACCAGTCGTTCACGCTGCCGGCGCCGTTCCTCGTCATCGCGACGCAGAACCCGGTCGAGCAGGCGGGGACCTTCGAGCTCCCCGAAGCGCAGCTCGACCGCTTCATGATGTGCCATCGCCTCGACTACCCGGGGCTCGAGGACGAGACCGAGGTCGTGAGGCGCTCGCTGAAGCTCGGCTTGAAGCACCAGGACGGCGGTGCGGTGCCGCGCTCGGCGTTCGATGCGCTCGGCGAAGGGCACACGGTGGGGCTGAAGGAGCTGATCGAGTGCATGCAGCTCGTGCAGCAGGTGCACGTGAGCGAGGTCTTCCTCGACCACGCGGTGAAGCTCGCGCGCCGCACGCGCGAGCACCCGGCGATCGACCTCGGCACGAGCCCGCGCGCGGGGATCGCGCTGGTGCAGGCGGCGCGCGCGCGCGCGTTCGTGCATGGGCGGAACTTCGTGACGCCGGAGGATCTCTTCGCGCTCGCGGAGGACGTGCTGCTGCACCGCATGCGCCTCACCTACGAGGCGCT
>JAEUHW010000453.1 GCA_016793245.1 Planctomycetota bacterium | reverse complement strand
TCGCGCGCTTCGATGGCGAGCGCTTCACGACGCTGCCCGAGCTCGACGCGTGGCCGACCATCGCCTGGACGCTCTTCGAAGATCGCGACGGCGTGATCTGGCTCGGCTCCGCCGGCGACTCCCTGTATCGCCTCACGGGCGCGGGGCTGCGCCGCTACGGCGCCGACGACGGTCTGCAGAACCGCCACGTGCAGAGCCTGATGCAAACGCGCGACGGGCAATTCTGGCTCGGGACCTCGGGTGGGCTTTATCGCCGTGACGGCGAGCGCTACATCGAGGTCACTCGGCCCGCTGAGGAACCAGAAGCCGATAACGCACGATCACGCGCCGAGGTCCGCTGATCGAGGACGCGCGCAAGCTGCCGCGGCGCAGCTCGGCGCCGTGCGGCAACGCGAACGAGAGCTCCCGCAGCGCGACGCCGCTCTCCAGCGTCAGCGTCTCGCGGCAGACGAGCCCGAGCCTCGTCGCGACGATCGTGCGCCGAAGCTCGAGGCCCGCGATCTCCGCACCGTGCGCATCCACCGCGCGCCAGCGCAGCTCGACGCGCCGATCGCTCGCCGAAGCCGCGCGGAGCACCGCGTCGCTCGCGAGGATCCAGCCGGCCCGCCGCACTCGCACGCTGCGGAGATAGCTCCGGAAGCGCGCCCAGCGCGCGAACACGCCGCCTCGTGCGCCGCGAGTTCCGGACGGCATGCGGAGGAGATGCAGCGCGAAGCGCAGCTCGGAGAGATCCACGCGCGCGGGACGCGTGCCACGCCAACGGAAGCCCGGTGGGTTCTCACGAAGGCATGGCACGCTCTGCGTCGGCGTGCTCGCTCGCGCGAACGCGACGAGCACACCGCCGGCCTCCGCGCCGTGCAGCGGGCCTGCGCTCCCCCGCTCGAGCACGAAGAGAGCGTCGAGCTCAGCCGAGCGCCAGCGCGCGAGCTTCGCGGCAGCGTCCCCATCGCACGCACCTCGAAGCTCCCAGGCGCCTTCGCTCACCGGCGTAGCCGTTGGCGTGCGCTGCTTCGCGAGCGCATCGAGCACGCGCCAGGTCGGCTCGTCGATCTCGGCGAGCAGCAGCGCATGCGCGGCGAAGAAGCTCGCGCATTGGAAGGCCTCGCCGTGCTCGATGCCTGCGTGCACCGCTCCGCTCGCTTCGAAGCACGCCGCGTGACGCGCGAGCCGCGCGCGCGCGAGCCGCGCGAGCTCCGCGTCACGCCCGCGCAGCGCTGCCGGCACGAGCAGCAAGAGATCGAACGGCGCCGAGGCGTCCTCCATCGCGCCGGGGAAGTACCAGGGCTTCGCCTCCGGCCGCGCGGCCTTCGCTCCATCCGCGAACAGCAGGAACGCGAGCCAACGCGCCGCGGCGAGCAGCGTCTCGCGCGGCAGCAGTTCTTCGTCGCCGAGCGCGCACGCGGCGAGCCAAGCGAAGCCGACGACGCGCGAGTGATAGAACGCCGAGGCGGAGCCCGTGCCGCGCGGACGATCGCTCTCGTCGTAGAGGATCCCGCCGTCGGAGCGCACCGAGCGCAGCACCGCTGCCAGTCCGCGCAGCGCCGCGTCGCGGAGCGGTTCCTCGCGCAGCACGGCGGCTGCTTCGGCGAGCCCCCACAGCGCCCACGCGCGCTGCGCGGGGATGCGCTTCGTCGCGGCGAGAGGTACCAGATAGCTCCGCGCGCAACGCTGCAGCGCGGAGCGCACTTCGGAATCGTCGTTTCCGCGCGCGAGATGAGCGGCGAGCGCTGCCGCGACCGAAGCCGAGTCGATGGCGTGGCTCGCGAGGTTCCGCGCATCGCTCGCGCCAGGGCCGAAGACGAAGACCTCGGGCTGCTCGGGATGCGGGCGCAGCGCGCGCGAGAGATGCAAGGCGAGGCTCCGCTCTTCCTCCATCGTGAGGGCGCCGGCGCAGCGCAGGAGATAGGCGCTCTTCCCGAGATGCTCGGTGCGATGCACGGGACAACGAAGGCTACCCGCACGCGTGCGGGTCTGCAGGAGCACACGGAGCGCGCGCTCGATCGTCTGCCGCGCGAGGGAGTGGCTATCGCGCGTCGAGGCGACCGCCGACTCAGGCTCCATGCACGAACTCTCCCGCGATGCGGCGCGCCAGCGTCGCGAGATCGTGCTCCGCGGCGACCAGCGCGCGGCGCCGCGCGGCGCGCCGCGCGGCTTCCTCGGGCGGCAGTGCGAGCAAGCGCTCGATCGCAGTCGCGAGTTCCTCGGGCGTCGCGTGCGCAGAGATCCCCTCGGGATCGACGTGGGCCACGTGCTCGGCGACACCGCTCTCCGCGAGCACGATCGCCGGAACGCCGCAGGCATGGGCCTCGAGCACGTTCTTGTCGAGGCTGCCGGTGCGCGAAGGCGCGAGCAGCAGAGCGGCGCTGCCGTAGAGCGCCGGCATCTCCGCCCACGTCGCCGCGCGCGGCGCGCGCACGAGCGCATCGCCGCCGATCGCGGCTTCCAGCTTCGTCGCGAGCGCGCGATCGTCCTTCGTCAGCGGCGCGCCGACGAAGTGCAACCGTCGTGGGGCGAGACGCGTGCGCTCGCGCCAGAGGCGATAGCCGGCGAGTGCGAGCTCCGGCTCCTTCGTCGCGCTGAGGCGCGCCGCGAAGAGGATCGGCGCTTCGTCCGCGACGGGCGCGCTCACACGCGCGGCGAAGGTGTCCAAGTCGATGCCGTGGCCGAACGCGCGCAGGTTCGTCGCGAGCATGGGGAACGCGCGCTCGCTCGGCGTGAACACGCGGTCGCAGGCGCGAAGCGCCTTCCCCAAGCCCTTGCCGGCGCTGCCGTGCGCATACCAGAGGCCGATGCGCGCGGAATCCCCGAGGCAACGGCGCGCCCACAGCGCATCGCGCGGCACCATGTGCGCGAGCACGGCGTCGCAGCCGCGGAGCTCGCGCCGCAGGAAGAGCGCCCACTGCGCGCGGCGCAGCCAAGAGGTCTGCTCGCTCCGATGTCCACCGGGGAACGCCACGCGCAGATCGATCGAGGGATCGCCCTCGAACGGCGTTCCTTCGCGCGCGAGCACGCGCAGGTCGGGCATCTCGCGCTGGAGCGCGCGCACCCACGAGCGCGTGAACGCGAGCGTCGGATGCGCGGGATCGACCGAAGCCGTGACGAACGCGAGCTTCACGCTTCGCCTCCACGCCAGAGCTCGAGCAGGAGATCGCGATACGCGGCGAGCGAGTGACGGCGCTCGAGCGAGGCCAGCGCGGGAGCGACGAGCGCGCGCAGCGCCGCACCCGTCGCGGCGCGCTCCCAGGTCGCGCGCACGGCGCGCGCGAAGTCGACCGGCTCGGGTGCGGCGAGCGCGCCCACGCGCTCGCTGGTGATCCACTCGCGGCAGCGACCGACATCCGTCGCGACGAGCGGCGCGCCGCACGCGAGCGCCTCCGCGGCGACGCGCGGCCCACCTTCGGCGCTCGAGGTCAAGAGCAACGCGCGCGCGCGGCGATACGCGGCGCGGAGTTCCTCGCGCGAGACGTTCTCCCGAGCGTCGATGACGACGCCGGGAATGGGCGCGCGACCCAAGGCGCGCGGACAGCCCTTGCCGATCGCCTGTAACACGAGTGGCGCTCCGCCACGGCGCTCCGCGCCGAGCGCGCGCGCGACGCTGCGCAGGAGCGCACGCCCCTTCTCGATCGTCCAGGGTGCGACCCAGAGCAGATCGACATCGCGACGCACGGCGTCGTCGGGCGTGAAGAACTCGCTGTCCAAGTACACCGAAGGCACGCAGCGGATGCGCTCCGGCGGAACGCCGAGCTCGTGGAGCTTCCGCGCGGCGAAGCGCAGCTCGACCACGCGGAACGCCGTCGCGCGTCGCGCGAGGAAGCGCAGGCGCGCGGCGACGAGCTGCGCCTCCACGCGGCCGCGCCAACCAAAGCTCCGCGGCACGCCGGCCAGGTGATGCACCTCGGCGAGCCAGCCGCGCAGGTCGCGTCGCGCGCGCCAGAGGGAACGCGCCGCGAGATCGAGGCCATGAACGTGCTGCACGACGAGCGGGCGCTCGCCGCGACGAAGCAACAGCTCGAGCGCTTGACGCGCTCTACCGCCGCGCTGCCAGCGGCGCCGTCCGAGCGGGAACACCTGCACGTCGGGCTCGAGCTCGAAGGCGGCGCCCTCGCCTGGAGCAGCCGCGCGCAGCACGAACTCATCTCCGCCGAGCTCGCGAAGACCGCGCAGCGTCTCGGCGAACGCGCCCGCGCGATGCGGCACGAGCGCGCGATCGCCGCTCACGAAGAAGATGCAGGCGCGCTCCGAGCTCACAGGCTTCTCCCTCGCGCGAGGACTTCGCGATAGAGCGCCGCGTGGTCCTGCGCGGAGCGGGCGGCAGCGAAGCGCAGGAACGCGGAGACTCGACCGGCTTTTGCGATCTCGATCGCGCTCTCGCGGTCGCGGGCGACGCGCCGCAGCGCCTCGAGCAGCGCTTGCGGATCCTCCGCCGGTACGAGGAGGCCAGTGCGCTCGTGCTCGATGGCTTCGCGCACGCCGCCGACGTCGGTGGCGACAACCACGCGACCGGCGCCTTGCGCTTCGACGAGGGCGAGCGGCAGGCCTTCGTTCACCGAGGTTCCGACGACGACGTCGCAGCGGCCGAAGTGCTCGCTCGGCTCGCGTGTCGCGGCGAGGAGCTGACAGCGCTCGCCGAGCCCGAGGGCGGCGCTGCGCGCGAGCACTTGTTCGCGGAGCGGGCCATCGCCGAGAACGCGCGCTTCCACGTCGATGCCGCTCTGGAGAAGCGCGTGGACGAGGTCCACGAACGCGAGCGGGCGCTTCACCGCGACGAGGCGCCCGACGAAGAGCAGGCGCAGCGTCTCGCTCGGGAAGAGCGGCGCACGAGCGGCGATCGAGAAGCGTTCGAGCTCGAGGCCCGGGTGGATCACCGTGCACTGCCTCGGCTCGACGATGCGCGCCTCGATCAGATCCTCTCGCACGCGCCGCGACACGGCGATCGTCGCAGCGCAGCGCCGCGAAGCGCGTCGCTCGATCGCGCGATAGAGCGCGGAGCGCACGCGACCGAAGTAGCCGTGCAGCAGATGACCGTGAAAGGTGTGCACGCAGGGGATGCCTAGAGATCGCGCGGCCGCGCGGCCGTGCCAGCCGGCCTTCGCGGTGTGCGTGTGCACGAGATCGGGACGCAGCCTCGCGAGGGCCGCGCGCAGCGCGCGCCGCGCGCGGAGCTCGCCGAGAAGCCCCACCTCGCGCCGGAGTTCCGGGATGCGCACGAGCTCCGCTCCGCCCGCGCGCGCCTCCGCCTCGAGCTCGCCTTCGCGCTCGATCGGCGGACCGCAGAGGATCGTCGTCGCGAACCCGAGCTCGCGCAGCCGCGGCGTCAGCGCCTCGATCTGGCGCGCGGGTCCGCCGAGGTTCATCCGCGTGATGATGCGCACGAGTTGCGGCATGGCCGGTAGCCTACGTCCCCCACTGCACAGAAGAGGTGCCTGGCACCTTTTCTGTACAGTGGAGGGTGAGGAAGTGGGCGCAGGCTAGGGTGTGGTAGAGGCGGGTCGAGTGGTCGGCGCGGCCGGCGTCGTGCTCGGCGATCCAGTGCGCGAACGGCGGCCAGGCGAAGTGGCGCTCCAGCGTTGCGCGGTGCGGCGCGAGGAGCGCGGCTGCACCGCCCGAGCGTCGGATCCACGTCGCGAGCGGCGTGCAGAACCCGCGCTTCCTCGCGCGCACGACGCTGCTCGGCAGACCGATAGCGCGGGCGAGCGCGCGGAGCTCCCGCTTGCCTCGGCGCCACCATGGCCCCGGGGTGAGTGGTGCTGCAGCGCACACGCGGAGATCGAGGAACGGAGCGCGAAGCTCCACGCCCGCGGCATGGCAGGCGAGGTCGCCCTTCGCGAGCGGGCCGTTCGGCAGATAGAAGCGCCGGTCGAAGCGCGCCGCGCTCGCCGCCGAGCCGCGGACGAGCGGGAGCTCGCTCTCGAGCGCGCCCTGCCGCTCGCACCACGCCGCATACACCGCGTCGTCGCGGAGCAGCGCGCGCAGCATCC
>JAEUHW010000437.1 GCA_016793245.1 Planctomycetota bacterium | reverse complement strand
GTCCGAAGTTGTTGCGCGCGAATCGTTCTGGTCTCTTCTCGGTGCTCTCTAGATAGGATTCGCTGGCAACGGACGGGTCCTGACGGTTCGCCATGTGTGGCGTGGAACGCGTTCGGTAGCTGGCTTTGTGGCCGTAGTGGGATTGGGACGAATGCCTTGGGGCACGATTAGGAGGCCGTAATGTTGATCGGGCATGTCCGGAGTCGTGTTGGCGAGGCGCTCTTGGCTGCGATCTGGTTGGTTGCCCTCGAAGTCTCGGTGTGCAGTGGCTACGCCTGCTTCGCTGCGAATCGAGAGGGAGGCATCGTCAGCGGACTTCTGATCGATCGCGTCACCCTCGACCCCCCCGGCGAACGCCTCGAGTGGACCCGCATCGAACGCGACGAGCGGTCGCGTACGTCCTCGCAGCGCCTGCTCGCGAGCTTCGAGGTGCCGCGCCCGCCGGCGGTCGCCTACCTCGAGATCGGCCGGGAACGTTGGCTGCTGGTCGGCGGTGATGCGATCGGCGGATGGCTGCTCGAGCTCGGCGTGCGTCGCGAAGGCGAGGTCGCGGCGTTCGAGGTGCGTGAAGCGCTGGAGCTCGAGGTGCTGCCGCGCGCGGCGTGCTTCGATGCGCGCGAGGGGATCCTCTACGTGGTCGATGGTCGTTCGCACGCGCTCTGGTGCGCGGCGCTCGACGGCGTGGACGGCGAGCCGCTGCGGAGCTCCACCTTCGAGCGCGCGCTCGAGGGTGTGGGCTCGCGTCTGCTCGCGGATCGCGGCGGCGTCGAGGCGGGGCTCGAGAGCGTCCGTCTCGAAGAGGAAGACGCAACGCGGCTGCGCCTCGTGCACGCGGCGCGTTCGTACTCCGAGAGCTACCCGCGCTTCCGCGGTGGTCGAGGCGCGTTGCCCGCGCCGTCGCGCGAGCCGCGTTGGCGGATCGAAGCGACAGCGCAGCACGAGATCGCGACGCACGGTCTCTGGGTGCGCGGTCCACGCGGGAGCTTCGAAGTGCTCGAGATGCCGAGCCAGCGCGTGATCGGCCTTGGCGCGATCGCGGAGGAGCGCGCGTTCTTCGCCGGCGAGGGACAGCTCGTCTCGGGCGTTGCCTATGCCGTGCGTGGCGCGGGTGCTGCGCGCTCGGCTGCCATCGTGGCGCGCTTCCGCGTCGGCGAGCCGCGCGGGACCGAGGAGCTCGAGATTGGTCGCGTGCAGATGCGACGGCGCGCGACGCGTGCGGGGGCGCAGCTCTGGTTCACGGCGGGGCTCCGCTGCGCGCACGCGAGCCCAAGCGAACGCGAGGCGCTCGTGTGGCTCGCACTCTCCGCTGCCGCGCCGGCAACTTCGCCCATGCCGCCCGTCGATGCGAGCACGATCCTGCTCGGCGCGGACTTCGTGTGGTCGAGAATTCTGCGAGTCGAAGCGGGACGGCAAGGGCTGCGCGGCCTCGAGCTCGGCGCGTGGCCCGCGTGGATGGCGAGCGGCGGCATCGAGCTCCACGCTCAGGTCGCTGCGTGGCTCGAGGGCGAGCGAGAGGTCGCATTCTCCGATGTGCTGGGGTTCCGTATCGAGTGAGATGCGGCGTGAGATGCTGACGTTGGCTCGCGAGCGCTAGCGGAACAAGAGCTCGAGCGGCGCGCCCGCACGCAGCACGCCGCTCTCCAGCGCGAGAGGCGCCAAGTGGAAGTGCATGCCGGAGAGCTCGAGCGGCAGCGGCGCGAGGAGGTCGAGATGCATGCTCGCGTTCGCGCTGCCGCTCGCATCGAGCACGCCCGCGAAGCCCGGCAGCAGCGCGCTGCCGGCGAGACCGAGCAGCTCGAAGCTGAAGGCGTCGAGCTGTAGGTAGAGCAGGTCACCGCTCGGCAGCGCGAGCGCCGGTCCTTGGCCGAGGAGCGAGCTCAGCAGCACGTAGGGCGTGCCGGCGCGAGAGGGCGAGGATCGCAACTGCAGCGCGATCGGGAGCGGTGTCGGCAACGAGATCTCGGTTGCCGCGGTCGCGAGATCTAGGTTCGGCGCGCCGCGGAGCGGCAGCAGGAGGCGCGAGGCCGCACCGGGCTTGTGCTCGAGATCGACGCGCGAGCTCGCGAAGAAGGGCAGGTAGCGAAAGGTCTCCGTCGCGGCGGGGACCACCAGCGAGTGATTGCGCACGGAGAGGCGGAGGCGCGCGCCAGCGGGCACGACGCACGCGGTAGCGCTGAGCTCGATCGCGATGGTGGTGGGCGTCGGGCTCCCCGTCAGGCGCACGCCGAGGCCGCCCTGCGCGATCACCTGCGGCGTGCCGGTCGAAGGCACGATCTCGAGTCGCGCGTTGAGTTGGAAGCGCGAGTGGAACGGCGTCACCTCGAGCTCGAGTCGCGGGATGCCCGCGAGCTCGGTGTCGACGGCGAACGGCGTCGTGAGATACGCGTGGCTCGAGAGCGGGATGCGCGAGAACGCGAGCGAGAGGTTCTGACCCGCGCCGTCGGCGCGCCACGCGTTCAGGTCGTAGCCCGCGGGCACGTTGTGCTGCACCGACTCCGGCGGCTCGTTCGCGCTGGGTGCGCTCGTCGAGAGCAGGGCCCCTTGGCGCAGGTAGTAGGTCGTCGGCGTCGAGCTCAGCGCGAAGTCCGCGTCGCTGCGATGGCGCCAGAGCGAAGTGCTCGCGAGATAGTCGGCGCGGTTCGCGGGGAGGAGCGCGCTCAGCACGGGCGGGCCGAGCTCGACGGGTTTCGCGCTGCCCTTCAGGAAGCGTGCGAGCCACGCTTCGCGCAGTCGATCGGCGCGCGCGGACTCGTAGCTGTTCGTCGGCGTGCCGTGGAGACCGGTGGTGAGGAACGCGCGCTTCGGTGTCGAGGCCGGCATCGCCGCGAGTGCACGCAGCGCCGCGTTCGGCGCCATCGCCTCGTCGTGCCACGCCATCGTCGCGAAGACCGACGTGGTCGAGCTCGCGAGCAGGTGCTGAAAGTCGCGGCCCGGATCGTTCCGCATCCACGCGTGCATGCCGGCCGGATCGTCGGCGTGCAGGTACGTGCGCATCGTGGCCTGCAGCGCGCTGTCCATCACCGCCATCGGCCCTGGCGGCGCGAACGCGAGGTTCGCCCAGGCATTGATGAACGCGTTACCGTCCTGCGTGGCCGCATCGCTGTGGCTCGGCACCATCACCGTCGGCGCCGCGACGCGCACCACGGGGAACGGCGCGCTGCGCCGCGCATTCGGCGGCGGCGTGCGGCCGGACCACGCCGCCGCGGCCCACGCATGCGCGCCGCCTTGGCTGATGCCGAGCACGCCGACGCGCGAACGATCGACGAGGCCGGGCCGCGCCGCGGCGACCCACTCGATCATCTCGAAGAGATCGATCCACTCGGATAGAGCCATCAGCGTCGTTCCGCGACCCGGATTGAGCGCGATCGCCGAACCTTGGCCGCGGACGTCATAGGTGACGACGCAGTACCCGAGCTGCGCGAGGGCTGCGGCCTGCGCTCCCACCGGACCCGACTTCGAACCAGGGAAGCCGTGCACCGCGATCAGCAGCGGCCAGCCGCACGGTCCAGGTACGACCGACGGATAGCGGAGATCGGCGCGCGTGCGATAGAGGTCCGTGTAGGTGACGAGCTGATCGCTGACGACGGTGATGGGGAAGCCCGCGGGTGGTGTCGGCGGGTCGGGGCACTGGGCCGCGAGCTTCGCGACGAGCGCCAGGGCGAGCGCGAGGGAAGTGAGAAGGTGGGTGGGGGCGGGCATCGGGGAGCGTTAGCGAGGGGGCGTGTCGCGGAACCGCGGGCGTGCGCGGAGGTTCCGCATCACTTGGGTTTGGGCGGCGACCACGTGAGATCGACCACGCTCTCCTGCCCGGAGCGCACCTCGAGCTCCGCGCTCCCGCCGCCCGAGCTGCGATCCGCCTTGCGCAAGTGGAGGCGCTTCGTGCCCGGGCTCACGCTCGGGAAGCGGAAGCGACCGCTGCGGTCGCTCAGCACCGACCCCGCGACCGTGCCGCGCTTCGTCTCGCCCTCCAGGGCGACCAAGTCGATGACGGCGCCGACCAAGGGCGCGCCCAGCTCATCGCGCACGCTGCCGCCCACCGATCCCGAGGGTGCGACTCGCACGATCACATCATCGAGCTGCTCGCTCTCGGTGAGATGGAGCTCGAGCGCGCCCTCGTTGCCGCGATCGTCGGTGTGGATGCGATGAGGAACGGTGGGAGCGTGGAAGGCGGTGAAGCGGAAGCTGCCGTCGGCCGCGCTCACCGCGTAGGCGAGCGGGAACCAGCTCGACCCTTCTCGCTTCACCTGGAGCTCCATCCACTGGAACGATGCGGGCTGATCGTCGAGCTGGAGGAGCTTGCCGGAGACGCTGGCGCTCTCGATGGCGACGAGCTGAAGAGGTTCTTCGGAGGCAAGCGCTTCGAAGCGCACGAGGTAGCGCGGATCGCTCACACCCGCTTGCTTCTCGGATTTCTCCTGGCGCAGGGCATAGCGCGAAGCCTTGAGATGCAGGGAGTAGTGCTCATTGGGTGCGAGGGGTGCTTGCATCTCGAAGCGCCCATCGGCGTCGGTCATGGCCTGGCCCGGGCGATCACCGTTCATCGACTGCGAGCGCTGCGTGTGGCAGACGAGCTGCTCGCCGGCGAGCGGAGCTCCCGAGACGTGGCGCAGCACGCCGCGCAGCACGATCGTTCCATCCTTCACGGCCGTGTAGGTCACGCGATGGACCTCGGTGCCGGGTGGCAAGCGCTGCTCGCGGGGATCGAAGACCCAGCCGTCGAGCACGGGCATCTGGAGGACCCACTCCGCGTTGCGGTAGAGCCCGTCGATAACGAGTCGTCCTGCGGTGTCGAAGTGGTGGACCTCTGCGGAAGAGAACAGCGGGAAGCCGTGGCCATGTCGCGAGCCATACATGCGCACGGTGGTCTGCGGACCGAGCTCCGGAGGCAGGCCGCGGAGCTCGACTTCGATCCGCGTTCCGCCGTCGCGCGCGAGCCGAACTTCGACGCTCGTCTCGTGCACGCTGTCGCCGATGTGCTCGGCGAGCGCGAAGCCCGATGCTCGTACGCGCAGCACGTAGCGCCCGATCGGCACGCCTGGGAGTCGAAACTCGCCGGCTTCATTCGTGCGCGTCTCGGGAGAACGAATGCCGCCATCGACCCAGGTGAAGTCATTCGTGGCGAGGACTTCCGCGCCGGCCACGGGGAGGCCTTCCGGATCGAGCACGCGACCGCTCACCACGGAGCTGTCCCAGAGGCGGAGATGTACGGCGGTCTCGCGTGCGCCGCTGCGGAAGCGGGCCACTCCCTGGCCTGGCGTGTAGCCTTCGGATTCGGCCAGCACGAACAGGATGCCTCCGGGCTCCACTTCGGCGAACGCGAAGCGCCCACGCGCATCGCTCGTCGTCGTCGCGAGAGTTGCCTGGAGCGCGGGCCACTTCGCGAGACGGATCGCGGCGTCGGCGATGGGTTGACCGAGCGGACCGATCACTTCGCCGTCGATGCGCTGCAGCGGGCCGCGCGGGGCTTCCGGCGCGACGGCCGGCTCGGCGACGGGGGCCGAGGTGGAGGCGCGCGTTGCGGAAGGAGAGGCGGCGGAATCCGGGCGCGCGCTCTCACGGGTGGTGTGGAGCACCGGCAGCGACGGCGGGGGCGCGGGCTCGCCCCGGAGCAACCAGACGAGGCACGCGATCAGGGCGGCGAGGCCGAGGAGCGCGAGCGAGAGGGCGCGGTTCCGCATAGGAATCTCCGCAGCGAAGTGGGCAAGAGGGGGCCGAGCGGATCATCTTGTCCGTGGTTCCGCCGCACAAGAGCAGGCCATGAAGACTTGGTTCGTCGTTCTCCTCTCCCTCCTCGCGTCCGGTGCGAGCGCGCACGCGCAGTGCTGCCTCGGCGCGCAGAACGTCTCCGCGATCTCCGCGAACGGACGCTACCGTGTGCAAGCGGTCTCGGTCGTCGGGACGGGGTTCCAGCATCACGGTCCCTACGTCTATCGCCTGCGCATGGAGGCGCGGAGCGAGGAGAGCTGGCGCGAGCTCGGCGTCTTCGACCTGCGCTGGGAGACGCGCGAGCACTTCGGTCTCGATCTCTACGTCTCGAGCACGGGCAACGGCGTGCTCATCGACATGAGCGCGAGCCCGAATCTCGAGTTCCGCACCGCGCGCGGGGAGCTGGTCGCCGTGCATCCACGCGCGGTCTTCGATCTCTCGGGCGAGAAGCAGGAGGATGCGCGCTATCTCTCGATCATCGACGGCGAAGCGGTACCGATCCCGGGCCATCCGAACGCGAAGAGCTATGTGCCGTGCGGGCGCCTCTTCCTCCCCTTCGGCGCACCGGTCGGCTCGGAGCTCGAGCAGCGGCTCCTCGATCTGCTCTCGCCGAAGCCGCGTGACACGAGCGTGCGCACGACCGCCGGCCACGTGCATCCCGAGCGCGACCTCGTTCTCCTCGGCGCCCTCCTCACCTATCCGAGCGCGCGCGTGGCGAAGCTCGCGAGCGCGCGACTCGACGCGCTGCTCCCCGAGACTCTCCTCCGCGAGTCGCTGAGCTCCTACGCGTTCTCCGACATCGCCGACTGGCTCGCTCTCCACGCCCACGAGCTGCGCTGGGACGACGGCGCCCAGCGCTACGACCGCTGACCCCACTGTACAGAAAAGGTGCCAGGCACCTTTTCTGTACAGTGATCAGCAGATCGGCCGCAGCTCGCCGCGCCCATATGCGACGAAGGCCATCGTGAGACCGAGAACGCCGCTCAGGATCATGGGGCCGATCTCGCCGTATTGGAGGTGAACGGCAATGAAGACGATCGTCTCGAGGGCCAGCAACCCGGCGGCGAGCACCGTGAGCTTCGGCTTCCAGCGCAGGAAAGAGGGGACGAGCAAGCCGATCGTGCAGACGATCTCGAGAACGCCCAGCGCGGTCCAGACTTCGCGCGGCAGAGCCTCGAAGGTCGGGTAATCGGCGCTGATCTCGTCGAAGAAGAAGACCTTCATCGTGCCGGAGGATCCGAACAGCAGGGCGGCGAGTACCTGGAGGATCCAGAGCAGGGCGTTCATCGCATTCCTTCGCGGGGTGACGGTCTCGATGCTCACCGAGTCGAGCGAAGGAGGGAAGAGGTGCGTTATTCAGGTGCCTGCCGGAGGACGTGCGCGCGCAGGAAGGCGAGGCGCGACTTCAGGGCGAGCGCGTTCGTCCGGCTCGGCATCGCTTCGACGGGGAAGCACTCTTCAAGTCCGTGGCCCGAGAGCACGGCCTCGACCCAGTCATCCATGAGGCTGCAGTAGGTCTCGAGGGCGCTTTGAGGACCCGGCACGTCGTCGACGACGAAGTACGCCGAAGGAAGATCGCCGACGACGACCCAGAGCTGATCGTCGGTGCCTGCGATGCGCTCCTCGAGCTGCACCAAGAATAAGGCGATGATGCCGCCGATGCCGAAGGCGAGACGCGTCTCGCGAATCGCAGGGCACCACGCGTGCTTCGTCAGGTAGCCCCGAGCCTTTTCGAGCATCTCCTTCAGCAAGCGAGTGTCCTCCGGATCCTCGCCGGCGATCTGCTCAGGAACCATCATGGCTATCGATCCATGCTCACTGCACAGTAAAGGTGCCTGGCACCTTTACTGTGCAGTGAGAGATGTCTTAGGAGACGGCGCAGCTCGAACCGCGGTCGGAAGCGACCTCTCGATCCTCGTTGGTGTAGAGGAAGAGCAGCGGCCACGCCTCGTGCTCGGCGTACTCGGCCTCGAATGCCGCGAAGATCAGGTCTTGGATGTCGGGAGTGCTCAGCGTGGAAGTGCCGCGTACGAACACGCAGAGCTCGGGACGTTGCATCTCGCCGACCTGCACGAAATCCAATGCCGTTGTGAGGCCCAATCCGGCGAGAGCCTTCTCTGTGCACGCGCGCGCGCGATGCTCGAGTTCGGAGTTCATGCGCATTCCCTCGTGACAAGGGCCTGAAGCAAGGGGAGATGACGCTCGAGGATAGCGCGGCTCGCGGAGCTCGGAAAGTAGTCCGCCTTGATGCGCTCGGACTGTAGCGCTTGTATGAGGCGCATCCAGGTCACCAGGAGCCGGCGATCCGTGGACTTCGCGAGGTGGCGAGCCACTAGGGTCGCGTTTCCGCGCAGTGTCTCGTGGCGCCAGGACTGCGTCGCGTCCCGATGGAAGTGCCAGGGGCGAAGACCGGAGTTCTCCAGTTCGAACCAGGCGATGTGGTAGAGCGAGTAGTACAGGCGATTCGCTGCGGCGTTGAGGGCGCCGTTCCCCAGTGCGTAGATCCCCGCGAGTAGGTTCTCGCGGGCCTTCTCGTGCTGCCAGGCCATCACATGCGTCCTCCGTCAGCGGTCGGAATGTGGGCCTCGACGTTCGATCGCCATCGTGGTGGCGCCTCGAATCGTTTTCGCGATCGGGGGCGGGCCTGACCTCGATCTGATCGACGGTCAGCGCAGGCGCACGCCTTCGATGGGCGAGGCGCCGCGGAATCCAACGCTGAAGTCGAACTCGCGCGTCACGCCCCAGAGCGTCTGGCCGACGAGATAGCCGGGGATCGAGAGCGCGGGGAAGCTCGCGTGCGCGTTGCCCATCGGATCGTAGACGCCGACGAAGGGGGCGCCGACCTCGAGCTGGCCGATCAGCTCGCTCGTGTCCAAGAAGAGGCCGGCCCAAGGTCCGGTGCCGGTGTTCGGCGCCGCGTTGCGCGCGTCCAGGGTGAGGGCGAGGACGTAGAGCGTGCCGGGAGCTCCTCCGATCTGGCGGAGGTCGAGCGAACGCGAGCCCTCGGGCTGCGAGAGGTCGAGGAGCAGGCCGGGCGTGCGCTCGATGCGCGTGCCGAAGCAGAGGTCCTCGGCGCTGCGTTGGAGCGCGCCCGCGGCGGTGCGGATCCAGCACTCGCCGCGCGGATAGGTTCCCGGATCCTCGCCTGCCCAGAGGTAACGCGGTCCTGCTTCGGTGCTCAGGATCGGCGCCTCCAAGTGGAACGCGTAGCCCTGGCCGGCCTCGACGATGATGTGATGTGCTTGGAGATCGAGGAGGAGCGGGCGGCCCGAGCGAACTCCGCTCGGAGGGATGAGCACCGTGGCGATCGGATTCGCGCTAGGCAAGCCGTTCGGCAGCAGCGGGACCAGGTCGAAGCGGAGGTCGTAGCTCAGGCCGCTGCTCGAGCGATAGAGATGGTAGAGCTCGACCGCGACGAGCTGGCCCGAGGTCTGCACCGCGAAGGTCTGCTCGGCGGCGCGGTCGCTCGAGAGCTCGTGCCAGACGTTCACGAAGGCCGGGAAATGGAGCTGATCGAACCCCACCTGAGCGGTGGCAGGGCTCGCGGCGGCGCAGAGGAGTGCGGCGAGGCAGGCGATACGCATGGATGGGCCCGATCCTGCGATGACGGACCCGGAGTCTAGACCACCGGCGGGCGGCGGTAACGGCGCCGTCGATCAAAAAGGGGTCTGACCCCTATTTGATCGACAGGACTCGGGCGGTGCGTTCGAAGACCTCGGCGGGCACGCCGAGCTCGAGCTTCAGGCGGTAGTCGCGCTCGAGGAGGTTCCGCTCGGAGGAGAGGGCGAGGGTGGCGCTCGGGCGGAGGCGCGGCGCGTGGACCAGGGCGTGCGAGGGGAACGGGAAGTCGCTGCCGTGCAGGAGGCGGGCGACGACTTCGGGTTCCTCGAGGAGCTGCGGGATGCAGCGGAAGCGGCCGAGCGTGCCGAGCACGGAGGACTCGCAGTAGAGGCGCGGATAGCGGCGGATCATGCGCAGGAGGTCGGCGAAGAAGTCCTCGGGGTCGAAGAAGTTGCACATGCCCGAGTGCGCGGCGATCGCGGTGCAGCCCTGGTCCAGCGCGAGCTCCAAGCGCGCGGGACTGCAGTGTGCGGTGCTCGTGATCTCGGCTTGATGCTCGGTGCCGGTGTGCACGGAGATCGCGACGCCGAGCTCGGCGCAGCGGCGATAGAACCCCTCGAAGCGCCGTTCGCCCGGATCCACGGCTTGGATCGGCGGATGGATCTTCAGCAAGCGCACGCCGCGCGCGGCCAGGCGCTCCACTTCGTCCAGCGCATCGGCGCGCTGCGGATTGATCGACCCGCCGGGGATCAGGAGATCCGGATGGCGCTCGCACACGGTGAGCACCCAGTCGTTCGGAACGTAGACGCCGGTGGCTTCGCGATCGAAACGCCCCTGCGCGTCGTAGCGCCCGTCCTGTCCGAGAACCACGGCGCGCTGCAATGAAGAGCTCCGCAACATCGCGACCAAACGCGCCACGTAGAGCTCGTCCAGCGGACCATGCGCATCCTCGATGTCGAGCAGCGAGCGCAGCAGGCGGAAGTTCGGATGCGCGCGCTGACGCGCCGAGAGGAAGCAGCCGTTGTCGGCATCGCCGACGCCGAAGAGATGCACGTGGCAATCGACCAGCAGGCCCTGCGGTTCGCGCGCGGGCCGCGGACCGAGGAGCTCGGCGACGCCGCCCATGCCGAGCGCGGCGCCGGAAGCCATGAGGAACGAGCGCCGCGTCAGGAACATGCGAGCCGCGCCGAGAGGCGATAGGCGACGAGATGGAGAACGAGCGCGGCACTGGCCGCGACCAGCGCGCAGGAGAGATCGCTCGCGAGCCCGGGCAGCGCGAGCCCGCCGCGCCAGAAGTACAAGGTCAGTCCGAACGCGAGCGCCGTCGGCAGTCCGAAGGTCGCGAACCACGCGAGGAGCCCCGCGATCACGAGCACATGCGTCC
>JAEUHW010000427.1 GCA_016793245.1 Planctomycetota bacterium | reverse complement strand
ACCCCGGACGTCCGGGCCCCGCAACGTGTTCCCGGGGGGCCCCACCCCCGGGTGAAAACGCTCCTGGCACCGCACGTCCGGGGTCGGCGGAAGGACTCGTCGCGGCGCGCGGCGGTGCGCCGTCGGGAGGAGGAAGGTCGGATCTCCGTTCAGCAGCGCGGTGTCGCGGACGATCTACAAGCGATTGATCCTGGGAGCGTACCGCGATGCGCCTCGCCGCCGCCCTCTCTGTCTTGTTCGCAGCACTCGGCCTCTTCTCGCTCTGGGGATCAGATCCCAAGCTCGGCGGCGCGACGCTGACCAAGACGGAAGAGAGCCGCCCCAGCCAAGAGCAGAGAGTCGACCGCGCGACGAGCGAGTCGATCGCAGTCGAAGTCCCGGCAACCGAGCCTCCCGATACTTGGATCGAGGTGCGCGTCCTCGACACGCGCGGCGAACCCCTGCCGGAGGTCGATGTGCTGCGCAGCAGCGCCTGGGGCCTGGTGCTGGTCGAGAGCGAGAAGCAACGCACCGACGCGCTCGGCGTCTGCCGCTTCGGGATCGGCTCCACGCACCGCGAACATGCCCTTGCCGGCAGGCGCTTCTCCGTCGCGGTCGAGCAGCCGCTGGGGAACACCGTCGAGCGCGACTTCGATCCGCGCACGCCTCCGCAGGAGACGATCGAGCTCCGCGTGGAGGACGGTGGTCGGCTCGAGCTCATCGCCTGCGATGAGCTCGATGTGCCTCACGTCGGGGCCGTGAAGTTCAGGCTCCGCGACCTCGAGAGCTCCTCCCGCCGCTCTCCGCCGAGCTGGTTCGAGAACTCGAGCGTCTCCGCGGATCAAGGTCGCGCAACGAGTCCGTCCGTAGCACTTGGGCGTCGTTGGCGCATCGACGTTGAGACCGTGGACCGCACGCATGCCTCAGGCTTCGTCATCACCGAGGGACCCAGCGCGGTCGGCGAAACCAAGACGGTTCGCGTTCCTCTAGGACGCCAGCGGCCCGTGCTGACCGCGCGTTTCGTCGATGAGCAAGGTCAGCCGCTCCGCGAAGCGCAGCTCGGCGCCGAGCTGCGCAGCGGCAAGCAGCTGCTCGGCGTGGATACATTCCGAACCGACGCGAGACTTCCGGTGCGTTGGCCGCTCGACCTCCGCGCGCTGCGCGCATCGAAGCTCGAGCTCCATGTGTGGTCTCCGCGAGTCTCCCCGACGCGCATCCGCACGATCGCCGTTCCAACTCCGATCACGAGCGCCACGATCGATCTCGGCGACGTCGTGTGCGCGGAGATCCCCATTCGCGTGAGTGGAATCGTCGTCGACGCGAACGACCAACCCTTGCCCGGCGCGGACATCGGGTGCTTCTGGAAACGTCTCGAACCTGAGGAACCCGTCCAGCTCATCGCGACGCGAACGGATGCGGAAGGTCGCTTCGCTCTGCGCGTGCCAGCGCACGACAGCCCTCGTGTACTGCAAGCCAAGCTCACGGACTTCTCCTTCGCTACGGTAGACCCGATCTTCGCCGGCTCCGCCGAAGCGCTCTCCTTGCGCATCGTCATGCGCCGGGCCGGCTCCGTGGTCGGCCGCGTGCTCCTGGCGGACGACGCGGGCGCCCAGCAGTGGAAGCTGGGTCTCTTCGAGGCTGACCGCGGCGAGCCGCGTTGGGTAAAGTCGATGAAGTTCGCCGCACCGGAAGACCGGCTATTGCTCGAGCCCGTTCGCGCGGGAACCTACATCTTGCGCTTCGGAACCAACGCCGCGGTGATCGCCGGAGAGAACCAGGATGCGAGCGACCATTCCTGGCTGCTCGAGATCCCCAACGTAGTCGTGCCCGAAGGCGGAGCCTGCCGCGATCCACGGCTGAGTTCGATCGATCTTCGCGAGAAGCTCACGCAGCGGGAAGTGCGCGTCCGCAATGCCGAAGGCCAGTCGCGATCTCATCTCCCGGCGGTCTTCGCGCTACGCACGAGCGATGGCGTGCTGCGTTCCTTGCGCGGACATAGCTCGGACGAGCACGGCTCGTTCCGGATCCTCGCGCCGCCCAATCTCTTGGCACTGCAGATCGCCGTGCCGGGCCACCGCAGCGCCACGCTCGACCCGCGAGTCTCCGTTCAGGAAGTTCGCTTGGAACGAGGCATCCCCGTGCGCATCGAGCTCGGCCCCGACGCCCCCGAGCTGCCCACGGGCTTCCAATATGCCTTGCGGCTCTCTCGCGAGGACGCGAACGACGAGTGGACCGCCGGCTTCGGCAGCTACGATCGGCGCGGGTTCTGGGCGCGTGCGGTCGGAGGCGGCTACGAGTGCGATCTCCCCGCTGCGGGACGTTACC
>JAEUHW010000415.1 GCA_016793245.1 Planctomycetota bacterium | reverse complement strand
TGCCCGCCGATGGCGCGGCAGGGGAGGGCTTCAGCAACGTCGGCCAGGCGCTGCCGATGTCGCCGATGCTGCTCGCGAAGTATCTCGACGCGGCGCGCGAGATCGCCGCGCACGCGGTGCTCTTGCCCGACGGCATCGCATTCTCCGCGCACACGAGCGCACGCGATCAGAGCGAGGAGCGCCTCGCGGCGATCCGCGCGCTCTATCGACGCTTCACCGATCCCGGCGGCGCGACCCAGGTGAACCTGCAGGGCATCGTCTTCGACACGAACGCCGGCGGTCGCTTGCCGATCGAGCGCTACCTCGAAGCGGCGCTCGACCTGCGCGACGGACCGCGTTCGCAGGCGCGCATCGAGAAGCTCGCGCGCGAGCGGCAGCTCAGCGCGAAGTACCTCGGGATCTTGATGGAGGCGCTGCAAGCGCAGGAGGCGGTGAGTCTGCTCGCGCCGCTGCGCGAGGCGTGGACCCACACGCGCCACGAAGATCTCCCGCGCCTCGTCGCCGAGATCGCCGCGGCGCAAGCGCAGCTCTTCCGCTTCCAGAACGTCGGCCATCTCGGCAAGGTCGGCGGTCCGCGCGCGTGGCAGGAAGCGCAGGAATCCGTCGCGTCGTCGCGCGAGCTTCGCCTTTCGCTGCCCAGCGACGCGCGCGGAGAGATCGCGATCCGGGTGCGACGGCGCGAGCTCCTCGGCAGCGCGAGCGCGAGCGAGCTCGCGCTGGAGAACCTGCGCCTCGTCACGCTGAGTGGAGAGACGTTGCCGCACGCGGGGCTGCCTGCGCTCGCCGCGGCGCGCACGGAAGAACGCGATCGCGCGATCGCGGCGACTAGCACCGCGCTCTCCCTCGCCGACGAGCTGCTCCGTTCTCCGCGAAGCAGCTCGACGATCGACGAGCTCGCGGCGCGCGCACACGTGGAGCCGCAGGCTCTGCGCGCGTGGTTCGCGTGCGCGGGGATCGCGAGTGCGGCACCGCTGCGTCCCGAGCGCTGCTTCACGCAGCGCGTGCCGGCGGAGCTGCTGCCGCCGGGCGTCGCGGCGTGGGGCCTGCCCGAGACGCCGTCGATCAGCGCGAACGCGACCGCGCAGGACCTTCGCGTGCCGGGGCTCCTCCGCGCGCGCAGCGTCGCGCTGCATCCTTCGCCCACGCAGCGCGTCGGCGTCGCGTGGCGTTCCCCCGAGGACGGCGCGTATCGCGTGCAGGTGACGCTCTTCGATGCGCACACGACCTGCGGCAATGGCGTCGCCTGGCGCTTCGAGCTCCGCCGCGACGGCTGCGCGCTCGTGCTCGCCGAAGGCGCGACGCAGGGCGACGCGCACGCGAAGGTCGACCTCGCGGAACCCCTGGCGTTACGCGCGCGCGACGAGCTGGTGCTCCTCGTGAGCCCGCGCGAGCGCGAGCACACCTGCGATCTCACCGCGGTCGACTTCGAGATCGAGCGCCCGAGCGATGGCGCGCGGTGGAGCTTGGGCGGCGACTGCGCGGAGGACCTGCTCGCGGCGAATCCCCACGCCGATCGCGCCGGGACGCCGGAGATCTGGTGGCTCTTCGCGGAGGAGGAGCCTAGCGCGGCCTTCGTTCCTCCGGCCGGTTCCTTGCTCGCGCGCTGGCGCGCGAGCAAGGACGGCGGCGAGCGCGCTTCCCTCGCCGCGGAGCTGCAACGCGCGCTGCTCGCGGCCGAAGCTCCGAGCGTGAGCACGCCCGATGGAGCGCTCGTGCACGCGCTGCGCTCGCTGCACGGGCCGCTCGCGATGCTGCCGAGCTCGGCCGCGACGCTCCCGGCCGGCGAGCCGCTGCGGCTGCGCGCGAACGAGGAGCTCGTGCTGCGTTGGCCGGCGGAGCTCGCGGCCGGTGGCGAGTTCCATCTCCGCGCGGCGCTCGTCGACCCGCAGGTTCCCGGAGCGATGCTCGCGAGCGAGCTCGCGCTCGAGGCGGAGCCGCGTTCCCCTGGCTTGCCCACGTTCCCGTTGATCGCGAGCGAGGACGCCGAGACACGTGCACGCGTTCGCGCCGCGTGCGATGAGCTGCGCTCCCTCTTCCCGGCGGCGCTCTGCTACGAGCGCATCGTGCCCGTCGACGAAGTGGTGACGCTCGTGACACAGCATCGCGAGGACGAGCCGCTCGTGCGCTTGATGCTCGAAGAGGCCGAAGCGGCCGAGCTCGAGCGCCTATGGAGCGAGCTGCGCTTCGTGAGCCGCGATCCGCTCGTGCAGGTCGACGTCTTCGAGCAGCTCTGGCAGTACGCGACGCAGGACGCCGATCCGAGTGCCTTCGAGCCGCTGCGCGAGCCGATCCGCGCGCGCGCCGAGGCGTTCCGCTCGGAGCTTCTGGCCGCGGAGCCGCGGCAGCTCGAGGCCGTGCTCGCGTTCGCCGTTCGCGCGTTCCGGCGCCCGCTCGCGCCGGAGGAACGCACGGAGCTGCGCGAGCTCTACGCGCGCTTGCGTGCCGAGGAGCTCGGGCACGACGAAGCGCTGCGCGCCGTGCTGGCGCGCGTGCTGGTGGCGCCGCGCTTCCTCTACAAGGTGGAGGAGCCGCCGGAAGGCGTGGAGCCCGGTCCGCTGGACGCACATGCGCTCGCGGCCCGGCTCTCCTACTTCCTCTGGTCGGGCCCGCCGGACGAGGCGCTGCGCGAGCTCGCCTCCAGCGGAGCGCTCCGCGAAGAGGATGCGCTGATCGGCGAAGTGCGGCGCATGCTGCGCGATCCGAAGGCGAGCCGCTTGGCGCTCGAGTTCGGCTGCGGCTGGCTGCATCTCCGCGACTTCGAGGTCGCGGTGGAGAAGAGCGAGCGCCACTACCCGAGCTTCGCGTCGCTGCGCGCGGCGATGCAGGAGGAAGTGGTGCAGCTCTTCGCCGAGCTCTTCCGGCGCGACGGCTCGGTGCTGGAGCTGCTCGACGCGGATCATGCGCTGCTGAACGAGGCGCTCGCGGCCCATTACGAGATCCCCGGCGTCGTCGGTGAGCAATGGCGCCGCGTGGACGGTGTGCGAGCGCACGGTCGCGGCGGAATCCTGGCGCTCGCGGCGACGCTCTCCGCGCAATCGGGGGCCTCGCGTACGAGCCCGATCCTGCGCGGCAACTGGGTCTCCGAGGTGCTGCTCGGCGAGAAGCTGCCGAAGCCGCCGCCCGGCGTCCCCGTGCTGCCGACGGAGGAAGCGGAGAGCGAGCTCACGGTGCGCGAGCTCACCGCGAAGCACAGCGCCGATCCCCAGTGCGCGCGCTGTCACGAGCGCATCGATGCCTTCGGCTTCTCGCTCGAGGGCTACGACGCGATCGGTCGGCGGCGCGAGCGCGACGCGGCGGGGCGCTTGCTCGACCTCCGCGCGACGACGCGCGATGGGTTCGCCCTGGATGGCATCGAAGGCCTGCGCAGCTACCTCGGCGGCGCGCGCCGCGCGGACTTCCTGCGCCAGCTCGCGCGGAAGCTCCTGGGCTACGCGCTCGGCCGCTCCGTGCGCCTCGGCGACGAGCCGCTGCTCGACGAGATGCTGCAGCGTTCCGAGCGCGATCTCTTCCGTTTCGGGGCCCTCGTGGAGACGATCGTCACCAGTCCGCAGTTCACCCGCATCCGCGGCCGCGAGGCCGCGCACGATCGATGAGCGAGCTCCGTCCCGCCGCAGCCCAACCTTCGCGCCGCCACTTCCTGCGCGCGGCCGGCGTCTCGATGGCGCTGCCGTGGATGGACTCCCTGCACGTGTGGACGCGCGGCCGCTTCGCCCGCCGCGCGGAGGCGACACCGCCGGCGCGCTTCGCGGTGCTCTTCAGCGGCAACGGCTTCCACGGCCGCGAGTGGTGGGCGCGCGGCGAAGGCGCCGCGATGGAGCTCGGCGCGGTGCTGAAACCGCTCCTGCCGCATCGCGAGCGACTGCTGCACGTCCGCGGTCTCTTCAACGCCGAGGCGCTGAAGGGGAACATCCACAGCTCGCAGACGGGAAACCTACTCTCCGGCGCGCCGCTCGCCTCCGGCGGCGAGATCCGCTCCGGCACCAGCATCGATCAGGTCTTGGCGCAGCACCTAGGGCGCGCGACGAAGCTGCCGAGCCTGGTGCTCGGCTGCGAGAAGTCGAACCCGTCGGTGCACAAGAACTACTCGATGCTCTACAGCTCGCACATCTCGTGGTCCTCGCCCACGACGCCGACGCCGCTCGAGATCTATCCCGCGCTCGCGTTCGATCGCCTCTTCCGCGAGGATGCCGAGAAGAGCGATCAGAGTGTCCTCGACGCGGTGCGAGGCGAAGCGAGCGGCGTGCGCACGCGCCTCGGTGGGGAGGATCAGCGGAAACTCGACGAGTACCTGGAGTCCGTGCGCGAGATCGAGCGCCGCGTGCAGGGCTTGGGCCAACCGATCGATCGCGGCGGCTTCACTCCGGCCTTGTCGGCGCCGGATCGCGAGCGGCCCGCCGACGGTCTCCCCGCCGGCATCGACGAGCACATGCGCTTGATGTGCGATCTCCTGGTGCTGGCCTTCCGCACCGACACGACGCGCATCGTCACGCTGAAGCTCAACAACGACCACTCGTCGCTGCGCTTCCCGCACCTGGGGGTGGACTACATGATCCACCACCTGCTCTCGCACTCCGACACGCCCGACTGGCTGAAGGTGAACCAGTTCTTCCTGGAGCAGCTCGCGTACATCGCTGGCCAGCTCGCCGCGACGACGGAGGGCGACGCAACGACGCTCGATCGCACGATCCTGCTCTACCTCTCGAGCATGCGCACGGGGAACCACGACGCGGACGACCTGCCCGTCGCGGTGTTGGGTGGTCAGGCGCTCGGATTGCGTGGCGGACGTGCGCTCGACTATCGAGCGGATCCGCAGCGGCAGATGTGTCGGCTCTATCTCTCGATCGCGCGGCGGATGGGGGTGGGGTTGGAGGGGTTCGGGGATGCGGCGGAGGGGTTGGCGGAGGTTTGATCTCGCGGCTCGCGGAGCGGACAAGGGGTAGGCGATCCAAGTCTGTGAACTGCGCCGAAACGCAAGGCCATGCGTCTCTGAACTCGATCCGCTACGATAGGCCGAGGCATGCAGGAGTCGTACCCATGGGCGACGTGCGGAGTTTTCGAGCCAAGTTCCGACGGGGTTCGCTCGAGCCCCAGGAGGTTCGATTGGACTTGGCGGAAGAGGAAGAGGTCAGGGTGATGGTATCGAAGGACGCTCGTCAACTTCTGGTGCCAACCACCTGGGACAGCGGCGGCTTCGACGAGATCCGCGAGAAGCTGAAGGCGCTGCCGCCACTCGGTATGGATGAAGTGATCGGGGAAGGTCGGGATCGTGACTGACAGCATCATCCCCGTCTACCTCGATACGTCGTGCGCGGTCCGGCTCTTTCTCACGGATGCTCAAGAGCCTTGCTGCGAGAGCTTGAGACTGAAGCTCCGCCAACTGGGAACGGTTGGCTTCGTGAGCAGCGCGATCCTGCCGCTAGAAGTCGAGTCCGCGCTCTTCGCGAGAGCTTCGGCCGGTGTACAGAAGAAGCGAGAGCGCGGCGCTTCGTGAAGTCCGACCAGTTTTCGGCTGACGTCCTCGAGTTCCTGCGCTTGCTGAGCAGCCACAGAGTTCGCTATCTGTGGGGCAGTGGAAGTGCCATCATCTAGTACGGATACGCGCGCATGACCGCCGACCTCTCTTGCTCGTCCTTTCGAGAATCCTTCGATCCGTTCCTTCGCTCCACGGTGTCCAGCGCTCGTGCACTACGGAAACGCAGTGCTCGGCGGCTCTCTCGAGGGTGTTCGAGGACTTCGATGCGGATCTCCAGCTTCTCGGCGGGCAGGGGCGAATGAACGAGCTGCCCATTCCACCTGCGGCGAAGTCCGCGAGACAGGCGATCGAGCTCGCTCGGGTCTGGGCGGCGGACGGAGCGCAGCACGTTTGCCTCCAGACCGGAGTCTGGGCGGATCCCGCGGCGTGGGGCTTGATGCTGGTCGATCTCGCGCGGCATGTCGCCCGCGCCTACGAGCAAACCGGCACGTGCTCGCGCGAAGATGCCTTGGCGCGCATCCGCGCAGCCTTCGATGCGGAATGGGCGCATCCGACCGACGATCCGGTCGGCAATCGGCAGGGCTAGCTCGGTCCTGCGATGCTCCGTGCCAAGGAGCGCTCTCGAGGGCCCGCGGAGGTGCCGTGGCTGGGCACCTCTCGCGCGCTCGGATCAGAGCCCCAGCACCCGATCCATCCGCTCCGCGATCTCCTGCAAGCGCGCGCGATCCCCGCCCTGCACCTCCGCGGTGCACCAGCCGGTGAAGCCGATCTCGACCAGCGCCGCGCGCACCGCGGCCCAGTCGACGTCGCCGTCGCCGATCTTGCAGAAGCCGGCTTCCTTGCCCCAGTCCTTGCAGTCGAGCTTCACGATGCGCGCGCCGAGGGTGCGGATCCACTCGGCGGGCTGGCCGTAGCGCTGGTGGTTGCCGATGTCGAAGTAGGAGCCGACCCAGGGCGAGGCGAAGGAGTCGAGGTAGCGCGCGAGGGCTTCCGCGCTCTGCTTCTCGCCGCCGTCGTGGTCGTAGAGGAAGCCGTTCCAGACGTTCTCGATCAGGATGCGCTGGCCGAGCTTGGCGGCGAGCGGGAGGGCTTGCTGGATCTGCGCGCGCGAGCGTTCCCAGACCTGCTCGGCGTTCTCCTCCTCCTGGTCGGCGACGCGGCCGGGGACGAGGAGCACGGCGCTGCCGCCGACGCGCAGCGAATCGCGCAGCGCGGTCTCGAGGTCGGCCAAGGCGCGCGCGCGGACGGCCGGATCGGGATCGCTGTGGCGCACCTGCCAATGCGTGGAGTCGACGACGCCGTGGATCGGGAAGCCGAGCTCCTCGCTCGCGCGGCGCGCTTCGACGAGGTCGAGCTGCGTCGGCGAGTCGAGCTCGACGCCGTCGAAGCCGAGCTCCTGGAGCAGGCGCAGCTTCTCGGCGATGCCGATGGGCTCGCCGATCATGCCCCACTTCACGGCCTTCAGGATGCGGCCGCGGAGCGGGTGAGCCGGAGTGGGGCGCTTCGGCTGCACCTCCGGAGCCGAGGGCGGAGGTGCCTGCTCCTGGGGGAACGCGCTCGCGCGTGCGCGCGCGCCGACGAGGAGCGGAGAGGCGGCGAGCGCAGTGCTCGCGAGGAAGGCGCGGCGATCGAGGCTCATGCGTGCTCCGCCTGCGGCTACGTCGTGTAGTCCGCGTTGATGTGGATGTAGCCTTCGGTGAGATCGCAGGTGAAGAAGTCGGACTCGCCGCTGCCGAGGCCGAGGTCGATCGCGAGCTCGATCTCCGCTCGGGCGAAGACCTCTTCCTGTTGCTTCCGCGGCACGTCGACGGGGGCGCCGGCGCGGAAGAGCGGGACGCCGCAGGCCTCCAGCGCGATGCGATCGACGATCACGTCGACGCCGCTGCGGCCGACGGCGGCGATGATGCGGCCCCAGTTGGGGTCACCGCCGGCGATGGCCGTGCGCACGAGGAGCGAGCTCGCGACCGTCCAGCAGACCTTCGCCGCGTCGGCTTCGGTGCGGGCGCCGGTGACGACGACGCGGATCAGCTTCCGGGCACCCTCGCCGTCCTTCACGATCATCATCGCGAGCTCGCGCGCGACGCGCGTCAGCGCCTCGCGGACGAGCTCCGCGGGGAACGCGCCCGCCTTGCCGGAGGCGAGCGCGAAGACGGCGTCGTTGGTCGAGGTGTCGCCGTCGAT
The DNA here is from genome assembly GCA_016793245.1 of Planctomycetota bacterium. Taxonomy (GTDB): domain Bacteria; phylum Planctomycetota; class UBA1135; order UBA1135; family JADKAF01; genus JADKAF01. Next base: position 15,551 of record JAEUHW010000415.1, on the reverse strand, counting down.
GCTCATGCGGTGGAACGAGCGATCGGCGGCGTAGCGGAGATGCGCGTCGAGCTCGGCCGCGGGAACGTCTGCGTCGGTCAGGAGCACGGCGATCATCGTCGCCATGTTGGGATGGATCATCCCCGCGCCCTTCGCGTAGCCCGCGACGTGCAGCGTCTTCCCGCCGTGGTCGACGCGGAGGTCGACCATCTTGGGGCGCGTGTCCGTGGTCATGATCGCGCGCGCGGCGTGGGCGAGGCTGCCCTCCTGCATCTGCGCGCGGGCGTCGGGCAGGGCGGCGAGGATCTTCTCGTGCGCGAGCTGGACCCCGATCACGCCGGTCGAGTTCAGCAGCACCTCGGCCGCGGCGCAGCCGAAAGCTTCGGCGACGCCGCGTGCGGTCGCCTCGGCGCGGCGCTTGCCCTCGGGACCGGTCGCGGCATTCGCGCAGCCGGAGTTCACGAGCAGCACGCGAGCGCGACCGCGGCTCTCCGCAAGGTGCGCGCGATCGAGCTCGAGCGGGGCGGCTCGGACCAGGTTCTTCGTGAACATCGCCGCTGCGTTCGCCCCCTCCGGTGCATGCAGCACCATGAGGTCGGGGCCGCCGCGCTTCTTGATGCCGCAGGCGAGACCCGCGGTACGGAAGCCCTGCGGCGCGTGAGCGTGCTCGAGGTCGAGTCGGAAGTTCCAGGTGGTCATGGGCGGGAAGCGGGGAGCTCGTGCAGGACCGCGATCTCGTCGCAGTTCGTGCGCTTCGGACAGTGAATGCAGTCGCGCCAGGCCTTCTGCGGCAGGGTCTCCGGTGGCACGACCTCGAAGCCGAGCTTCTCGAAGAAGCCCGGCACGTAGGTGAAGGCGAACACGCGCTGCACGCGGAGCTCTACGGCAGCGGCAAGGAGATGGCGCACGATGGCCGCTCCTCCTCCGCCGCGCTGCACCGAGGGCAGCACGGCGAGCGAGCGGACCTCAGCCAAGTCGGCGCCGTAGAGTGCGAGCGCGCCACAGCCCGTGACCTCGCCGTCGTCTTGCAGCACGACGAAGTCGCGGATCGAGCGCTCCACCTCTTCCGCGCGACGGAAGAGCATCTTCCCCTGCGCGGCCCAGTGGTTCACGATGCGCGCGATCGCGGGGGCGTCCTCCATCGAGGCCGGCCGCACGATGCGCATCACCGCAGTCTGATCCGAGGAAGCGCTCACTCCTCGGGCTCCGCTCCCGCGCGGTGTTCGCTGTTCTGCTCGTGGCGCGCTTTCGCTCGGCGCAGCGCTTCGCGCACGCGCTCGGGCGCGGTGCCGCCGTGCGCCGCGCGGCTCTCGACGCTCGCGCGGAGGGCCAGGCGCTCGTAGACGTCGGCCTTGATCACCGGCGCGTGCTGTCGGAGCACCTCCAGCGGCAGGTCCTCGAGCCCGACGCCGAGCTGGATCGCGGCGCGGACGACGCCGCCCACGATCTCGTGCGCCTCGCGGAAGGGCAGGCCCTTCCCGACGAGGTAGTCGGCGAGGTCGGTGGCGTTCGAGTAGCCGCCTTGCGCCGCCTCGCGCATGCGCTCGGGGCGCGTGCGCAGAGTGTCGAGCACGCGCGGCAGGACGCGCAGGCAGAGCGAGAGCTGATCGAGCGCGTCGAAGAGCGGCTCCTTGTCCTCCTGCAGGTCCTTGTTGTAGGCGAGCGGCAACCCCTTCAGCACGAGCGTCAGCGCCGTCTGCGCGCCGAAGATTCGCCCGACCTTCGCGCGGATGAGCTCCAGCGCGTCGGGGTTCTTCTTCTGCGGCATCAGCGAGGAGCCCGTCGACACCGAGTCGTCGAGCTCGACGAAGCCGAACTCGCCCGTCGTGTAGAGGATGAGATCCTCCGAGAGACGCGAGAGGTGCAGCGCGCAGAGCGCCGAGGCGCTGACCGTCTCCCACGCGAAGTCGCGGTCGGAGACGGCATCCAAGCTGTTCTCGCTCGCGCGCTCGAAGCCCAGCGACTCGGCGAGCGCCTGGCGATCGATGGGATAGCCCGTGCCGGCGAGCGCGCCGCTGCCGAGCGGGCAGACCTCGGTCCGCAGCCGCGCGTCCTCGAAGCGCTCCGCGTCGCGCTCCAGCATCTCGACGTAGGCGAGCGCCCAATGCCCGAAGGTGACCGGCTGCGCGCGCTGGAGATGCGTGTAGCCGGGCAGGATCGTCTCCACGTGCTTCGAGGCGAGCTCGAGCAGCGAGCGCTGCAGTTCGTGGATCTCTCCGAGTCGCGCGTCGATCTCGTCGCGCACGAAGAGACGGAGGTCCGTGGCGACTTGGTCGTTGCGGCTGCGGCCCGTGTGCAGCTTCTTTCCCAGCGGCCCGACCTTCTCGATCAGGCGCGCCTCTACCCACGAGTGCACGTCTTCGGCATCCGAGGCGAAGAGCGCGCTCTGGTCGGCGGAGATCTCCTCGCCGATCTCGGTGAGCGCTCCGTGCAGCCGCTCGAGCTCCTCGTCCTCGAGGATCCCGGCGCGGTGCAGCGCCTCGGCCCACGCCCAGGAGCCCACGAGGTCGTGAGCGACGAGCCGCATGTCGAAGCGCAGCGAGTCGTTGAACTCCTTGAAGAGGCGATCCTGCTCGCCCTCGAAGCGCCCGCCCCAGACCTTCGGCGATCCCGAGGACATCAGGCCTTGCCTTCGCGCTTCAGCGCGCGGATGCGGGACGGCAGCGAGAAGAGGCGGATGAAGCCCTCCGCGTGCTTGTGGTCGTAGACCGAGTCCTTGTCGAAGGTCGCGAAGGCCTCCGAGAAGAGGCTGTGCGGCGAGCGGCGTTGCGTCGCGGTGGCATGGCCCTTCTCGAGGCGCACCACGACCTCGCCGGTCATGACCTCCGCGAGGGTCTGCGACAGCGCCTGCAGCGCCTCGCGCAGCGGCGTGAACCACTGCCCGTCGTAGACGATCTGCGCGAACTTGATCGAGGCCTGCCCGAGGTAGGCGCGGCTCTCGCGGTCGAGCACGACTTCCTTCAGCGCCTTCAGCGCTTCGTAGAGCACCGTGCCGCCGGGGGTCTCGTAGACGCCGCGCGACTTCATGCCGACCAGGCGGTTCTCGCAGATGTCGATGCGGCCGACGCCGTGCTCCCCGGCGATCGCGTTCAGCTCGGCGACGAGCTGCTCGCCGCGGAAGCGCTTCCCGTCGATGCTGACCGGGACGCCCTTCTCGAACGCGATGCGCACGTCGCGCGGCTGCGCGGGGGCCTCCGCGATCGACTTCGTCAGCATCCACACGTCGTCCGGCGGCGCGTTCCACGGGTCCTCCAGCGCTCCGCCTTCGTGCGAGATGTGCCAGAGGTTCCGGTCGCGCGAGTAGATCTTCTCGCGCGTCGCGGCGCACGGCACCTTGTGCTTCTCGATGTAGTCGATGAGATCGCCGCGCGAGCGCAGCGTCCAGAGACGCCACGGCGCGATGACCTCGAGGTCCGGGGCCAGCGCGGCGTAGGTGCTCTCGAAGCGCACCTGGTCGTTGCCCTTGCCGGTGCAGCCGTGCGCGACCGCGGTGGCGCCGAACTCCCGCGCCGCCATGACCTGGCCGCGCGCGAGCACCGGGCGCGCCATCGACGTGCCGAGCAGGTAGCGCTCCTCGTACACCGAGCCGAAGAGCAGCGTCGGGAAGACGAACTCCTCGATGAACTCGCGCTTCAGGTCCATCACGCGGCAGGCGCTGGCGCCGCTCTTGTGTGCCTTCTCTTCGATGCCCTCGAGCTCTTTGTCGCCTTGGCCGACGTCGCCCACGAACGCGATCACCTCGCAGTCGTAGTTCTCCTTCAGCCAGGGGATGATCGCGGAGGTATCCAAGCCGCCCGAATAGGCGAGGACGATCTTCTTGGTCATGGTGGGTTCGGTTATCTCGGTTAGCCGCGAGCGGCGACGGTGTGGATCAGGATCGCGTTCTGCGCGAAGAGGCGGTTCTGCGCTTGGCGGTAGACGAGCGAGCGGCCGGAGTCGATGACCTCGGGGGTCACCTCGGCGCCGCGGTGGGCGGGCAGGCAGTGCATGAAGTAGGCGTCCTTGCCGGCCTTCTCCATCATCTCGTCGTCGACTTGGTACTCGGAGAAGATCGCCAAGCGCTCCTCCGCTTCGGCCTCTTGGCCCATCGAGACCCAGGTGTCGGTGTACACGGCGTCGTGGCCCTTCACCGCCTCGAGGTCGTCGGTGATGCGGATCTTGGCGCCGGTCTCGCGCGCGATCTCCATCGCCTCGTTCACGACGCGCGAGGAGGGCTCGAAGCCCTCGGGCGCCACCACCGTGATCTGGATGCCGAGCTTCGCCGCGCCGAAGATCAGCGAGTGGCAGGTGTTGTTGCCGTCGCCGACGTAGCAGATGCGGGCGCCGTCGAGCGACCCGCGCGCTTCGCGGAGCGTGAAGTAGTCGGCGAGCGCCTGGCAGGGGTGCAGGAAGTCGGTGAGCCCGTTGATGACCGGGATCGAGGTCTCCTGCGCGAGCAGCGTCAGCGAGCGGTGCTTGTACGTGCGCGCGACGATGCCGTGCGTCCAGCACTCCAGGTTCTTGCCGTAGTCGCGCAGCGACTCGCGCTCGCCGAGCTTCACCTTCTGGTGGTCCATGAAGATCGCCGTGCCGCCCATCTGGGCGGTGCCGACCTCGAAGGTGATGCGCGTGCGCAAGGAGCTCTTCTCGAAGAGCAGCACGATCACCTTGTTGCGGAGCGCGTCCTTCCACGCCGACGGGTCGGCTTTGAAGGAGGCCGCGGTGTCGAAGAGCATCTCCATCTCGGCGCGCGTGAGCTGCGCGAGGGTGAGGAAGTCCTTGTGCGCGAGAGGCTGGATCGCGAGGTTCGGCAACGGGGTTCTCCGCAGGAGGTCGATCGGGGCTCGCTGAAGATGAGGATCAGGCGACGGGAGCGGGAGCGGCGGCGGTGCGCGCGAGCGCGCCGTCCAGGTATTCGACGAAGCGCGCGATGGATTCGCTCTTCACCGTGAGCGGCGGGACGATGCGCAGCACGGTCTCCGCGGTGCGATTGAAGAGGTAGCCGTGCTCGATGCCGTCCTTCACGATCGCGGCGGCGTCGCCTTCGACATCGAGCCCGAGCATGAGGCCGAGCCCGCGGATCTCGCGGATGCGCGCATACTTCGCCTTCAAGCGCTCGAGGCCCGCGCGCAGCTCGGCGCCGCGCGCGCGCACGTGCTCGAGCAAGCCGCCGTCCTCGAGATCGGAGAGCAGGATCATCGCCAAGCGGCACGCGACGGGGTTCCCGCCGAAGGTCGTGCCGTGGTCACCGGGCTTCACGTGCTGCGAGACGTGCTCGGCGGCGAGCACGGCACCCAACGGGAGCCCGCAGCCGAGCGGCTTCGCGAGCGTCACGATGTCCGGGAGCACGCCGGCGTGATGGCACGCGAGCACCTTGCCAGTGCGACCGAGGCCGCACTGGATCTCGTCGGCGATGAGCAGCGCCCCGCGCGCGGTGCAGAGCTCGCGCACGTGGCGCAGCATCTCCGGGTCAAAGGTGCGGAGGCCGCCTTCCCCTTGCACCGGCTCCAGGATCACCGCGGCCGTGCGCTCGTCGACGGCGGCCTCGAGCGCTTCGCGCGAGCCGAAGGGCACGAAGCTGACGCCGGGCAGCAGCGGCTCGTAGGGCTCGCGGTACTTCGCCGACGCGGTGACCGACAGCGCGCCGAAGGTGCGGCCGTGGAAGCTGCCCTCGAAGGCGACGAAGCGCGTGCGCTCCTTCTGCCCGAGCCGATACGCGCGGAGCCGCGCGAGCTTCATCGCGCCCTCGTTCGCCTCGGTGCCCGAGTTGCTGAGGAAGACGCGCGGCAGCCCGCAGAGGCGGACCAGCCCCGCGATCACCGGGGCTTGCCACGGGTGATGGAAGAGGTTGCTGGTGTGCAGCGGGAAGTGGCCCGCTTCGGCGAGGGCCGCTTTCACGCGCGGATCGCCGTAGCCCAGCGCGTTCACCGCGATGCCGCCCAGGAAGTCGTGGAACCAGCGCCCGTCCTCGGCGAGCAGGCGATCGCCCTCGCCGCCGACGATCATCAAGGGGTTCCGCGCGTAGGTGGGCAGGTGATGCGCGGCGTGGATGCGCTGCGCTTCTTCGAGCTTGGTTTCCACGGGCTTCTAGGCTCTGGCAGAGGAAGGAGTGCGAGGAGGGAGGCAGCGCGTGCCGACGTCGGCGCCGGCGGCCAAGCGCGGGAGATCTTCCGGCGTCTTCCACGACGCGATGGTGACGGGCGTGCCGCACGCGGCGGCGGTCTTCAGCGCGCCGCGCACCTTCGGGATCATGCCGCCGGAGATGACGCCACTCGCGATCAACGCGTCGGCGCGCTCTTGGTCGAGCTCCGCGATGGGGCGCTTCTCGGCGTCGAGCACCGCGGGCACGTCGGTGAGCAGCAGCAAGCTCTGCGCGCGCAGGATCGCGGCGAGGGCTGCGGCGGCATCGTCGGCGTTCACGTTCCAGCGCTGGCCCTGCGCGTCGAGGCCGATCGAGCAGAGCACCGGCAGGAAGCGCTCGGCGAGCAGCACGCGCAGTAAGCGCGCTTCGCCGCCGACCACCTCGCCCACGCGGCCCGGATCGAACGCGTAGCCGCGCACCTTCTCCGTGCGCGCGAGCGCGCCGTCGCCGAGGCAGAGGCCGACGGCCTCCGCACCGCGCGCGAGCAAGAGGCCCACGAGCGCCTTGTTGACCTTGCCGGCGAGCACCGCGGTGATCTCCTCGATCTGCTCCGGCGGCGTGATGCGGATCCCTTCGCGGCGCTCCGTCGGCATCTGCAAGCGCTCGAGATGGCGATCGATCGCGCTGCCGCCGCCGTGCACGAGCACGACGCCGCCTGGATGCGCGGCATGGAGCTCCACGAAGCTCTGCCAGAGCGCGGGATAGGCCTCGGGCTGCTCGAGCGCCGCACCGCCGACCTTCACCACGAACGGCGCCGTCACAGCAGGCCTCCGCGGAGAGCGGTGCCCTCGTCGAGGCCGAGCACGCAGTTCATCGCCTGCACGGCTTGACCCGAGGCGCCCTTCACGAGGTTGTCGATCGCGCTGCTGAGCACGACGTGCCCGTGCTCCTCGTCGACGGCGAGGCCGAGGTGGCAGAGGTTAGTGCCGCGCACGGCGCCGACGCTCGGCCAGCGGCCCGCGGGCAGCACCTGCACGAAGCGCTCGTCCGCGTAGCGCGCTTCATAGAGCGCGCGGACACGAGCTCCACTCCAGCCCGGCTGCAGATCCGCGTGAATCGTCGCCAGGATGCCGCGATCGAACGCGCCGAGGTGCGGCGTGAAGAGCGTCTTCGAGCCGACGTAGGCGTCGATCTCCGGGTTGTGCCGGTGCGCGAGCACGTTGTACGCCTGCAGGCTCACCTCGCAGAAGTGCACCTTCAAGCTGGCACCGCGGCCCGCGCCGCTGACGCCGCTCGTGGCGTCGATGATCGCGCGCCGACCGGGCAGCAAGGCCCCGGCCTCGGCGAGCGGGCGCAGCGCCAGGATCGACGCCGTGGGATAGCAGCCCGGCACCGCGACGAGGGCGGGGCGCTCGCGCAGCGCGCTGCGATGCAGCTCGGGCAAGCCGTAGACCGCGGTCTCGAGCAGGCCCGCGTGGGTGTGCGGGAAGCCGTAGTGCTTGGGATAGAGCGCGGCGTCGCGCAGGCGGAACGCCGCCGAGAGATCGAGCACGCGCATCCCGCGCGCGAGGAGCTCCGGCGCGAGCTCCAAGCTCGCCTCGTGCGGCGTCGCGAGGAACACCAGCTCCGCGCGCTGCGCCGCGATCGCCTCCGCGCTCGTCGGCAGCAGCGGCTCGTCGACGCGGCCCGCGAAGCGCGGGAAGAGATCGGAGAAGCGCTCGCTGCTCCCCGCGCGCTTCTCGGACGCGAAGAGTCCGGCCAGCTCGACCGACGGGTGGGCGAGCAGGATCTCGACGAGCTCCGCGCCGGTGTAGCCGCCGGCGCCGACGATGGCGACTCGAGTCATGAAGTGGAGAGGAGGGGCAAGAAGGGGAGCGAGCCTGGAGAGAGGGAAGTGAGGAGCGCGTGGTGCGCGAGCGCTCAGCCTTGCGAGGCGAGCTGACGCAGCAGGTGGGCGACGTTGCTCGCTTGCGTCGTGGAGCGCGTCGCGATCATCACCGTGTCGTCGCCGGCGACCGTGCCGATGACGCCGCGCACGCGCGCTTGATCGACGGCGATCGCGAGCGCCTGCGCGTGCCCCGGAGGCGTCCGCGCGACGACGATCGTGCCGCCGCGATCCACGCCGAGGAGGTGCGTGCGCAGCGCGTCCTCGAGCTCGCGCGCTCCGCGCCGCGGCGCCGGCGCCGAGCCCGGCAGGAGGTAGCCGCTCGGACCTTTCGAGACCTGGAGGTCCCGGAGGTCGCGGGAGAGCGTCGCCTGCGTGGCCTCGAAGCCCGCCTCCGAGAGGAGCTGCTTCAATTGCTCCTGGCTCTGGATGCGCTGGTGCTCGATGAGCTCGACGATCTTGTGGCGACGTTGTGACTTCCCGACCATGGCATTTTTATGCAGTGCGATGCATATCTATGTCGTGGGCGGGGGCGCTTGTCAAGACCGCCGACGCGCGTGCGACCGCTCGTCGCGCTGCGGGCTCGCTCAGCGGCGCCGGCCGGGCAGCAGGTGCACGTTGCCCGCGGCGTCGACGCGCGCGCGATCGCCGCGCTCGACGACGCTGGTCGCGCTGTACTCGAGGAGCAGCGCGGGGCCGGCGAACGCGGCGCCCGGGCGCAGGCTCGCTCGCTCGTAGATGGCGAAGCCCGCGGCGCGCGAGAGGGGCTTCGGCGTGTAGGCGCGCGGAGAGCGGCGCGAGACGCTCTTCCTGCTCTCGCGCCGCGCGCGCGCCTCGGCGGTGAGGTGCACGATCTCGATCGGATGCCTGGCGAGCTCGAAGCCGTAGACGCGCGCGTGCTCGCGGTGGAACGCCGCGCGCGGATCGCCGTCGAGGGGCAGCTCGAGCTCGAAGCTCTGCCCGCGATAGCGCATCGCCGCGCGGAACGAGACGTCGAACGGCGTCCCGCGCGGCAGCTCCGCGCGCATGCCGGCGCGCGCTTCGCGCAGGAGCTCGCGTTGCGCACGCGCGAGCTGCGGCGCGTGCGGCTCGTCGGCGAGGAGCGCCACGCTGCGCGTCCACTCGCGCGCCGGCACCGCGGCGAGCATGCCGCGCGCGGAGAAAGCGCCCGGGTTCGGCGGGAGGATGGCACTCGGCAGGCGCAGGAGGCGCGCCAGACGCGCGGCGTGCAAGCCGCCCGCGCCACCGAACGCGACGAGCGGACAGCGCGTGGGATCGATGCCGCGCTCGAGCGAGATCACCTTCAAGGCGCGGCTCATCGCCGCGTCGGCGATGCGCAGCGCGCCTTCCGCGGCGGCGAGCGCGTCGAGCCCGAGCTTTGCGCCGAGGCCCTCGTACGCGGCGCGCGCGCGCTCGACGTCGAGCGCCAGCTTGCCGCCGAGGAAGGTCCCCGTGGGCAGGCGCCCGAGCAGGAGATGCGCGTCGGTGATCGTCGGCTCTTCGCCCACGCCGTAGCACGCGGGCCCGGGCGAAGCGCCCGCGCTCTGCGGGCCCACCTTCAGCGCGCCGCCGGAGTCGGCCCATGCGATCGAGCCGCCGCCGCAGCCGACGGTGTGCAGGTCGAGCGAGGACAAGCCGAGCGGACGGCCGCCGATCTGCACTTCGTCGCTGCGCGCGAGGCGCTCGCCGGCGAGGCAGACATCGGTGGAGGTGCCGCCCATGTCGAAGCTCAGCACGCGCTCGACGCCGAGCTCCTGCGCGAGGGAAGCCGCGCCGACCACGCCGCCCGCGGGTCCGCTGAAGAGCACTTCCACCGGGCGTTCCGCCGCGGTGGCCGCGCGCACGAGCCCGCCGTGGTTCTGCAGCAAGGCGAGAGGGCGCTTCCCGAAGCCGCTCTCCAGCTTCGCGAGATAAGCGGCCATGAGCGGCGCCAAATAGGCGTTGATCACCGTCGCGCTCGCGCGCTCGACTTCGCGGAAGCGCGGGAGGATCGAGCTCGAGAGCGAGATCGGGACGCCGAGCGGTGCGAGGGCCTGCGCGACGCGGCGCTCGGGCTCGGGATCGCGCCAAGAGTGCAGCAGCACGACGGCGATGCTCTCGACGCGCGCGCGGCGGAGGCGCTCGCGCAACTTCTCGAGCTCGGCGTCGCTCGGGCGCAGCAGCTCCTCACCGTCGGCGGCCGTGCGCTGCGCGAGCTCGAAGCGCAATGCACGCGGCACGAGCGGCGCGGGCTTCTCGACGCCGAGGTCGTAGAGGTGCTCGCGATGACCGCGCCCGATGTCGAGGAGATCGGCGAAGCCCTTGGTCACGACCAAGGCCGTTCGAGCGCCGCGCAGCGTGAGCAGCGCGTTCAACCCGACGGTCGAGCCGTGGAGGATCTGCGCGGCGCGAGCTTCGGGGTCCAACGCGTGCCAACCAGCGAAGATCGCGCGCGAGGGATCGTCGGGCGTCGAGGGCAGCTTCTCGACGCGCAGGCCCTGCTCGTCCTCGGCGACGAGGTCCGTGAAGGTGCCGCCGGTGTCGATGGCGATGCGCAGCGGGGACCGGCTCGGCGGCATGAGCTTCGAGGGAGCGGGTTGCGGGGGCGGGCGCGGCATTGTAGGGATCTCGCCGCGCGCGGCGCCATGACCACGCCCGCGCGCCTCCACCCATGTCGCCGACCGCCGCGCTGCTCACCGGGATCGCCGTCTCCTATCTCGCCGGCTCCGTGCCCTTCGGATTGCTCGTCGCCCGCGCGCGCGGCGTCGACATCCGCAAGGTCGGCAGCGGGAACATCGGCGCCACGAACGTCGGCCGCGCGCTCGGCAAGAAGTTCGCCTACCTGGTCTTCCTGCTCGACTTCCTGAAGGGCTTGCTGCCGACGCTGCTCTTGCCCCTGGCGCTCCTGCCGCGCCTCGAGCCCGCGTCGGCGAGTGTCAGCGCTTGGCTCGCCGTCTCCTGCGGTCTCGCCGCGGTGATCGGGCATTGCTTCCCGGTCTGGCTGCGCTTCCGCGGCGGCAAGGGGGTCGCGACGACGGTGGGGGTGCTGCTGGCCCTCGACTGGCTCGCGTTCCTCGCTTCCGGCGGACTTTGGATCGCGACGCTGCTGGTCTGGCGGATGGTGTCGCTCTCGAGCTTGGTCCTCGGCGTCGCGTTCCCGCTGGTCGTGCTGCTGCGCCACGGCGAGGCTGCGCTCGACGCGAAGCTGCCGCTCTTCCTCGTGTCCCTCGCGGTCTGTGCGTTGATCGCCGTGCGCCATCGGACGAACGTGGCGCGTATCCTGGCGGGCACCGAGCCCAAGGTCTTCGCCGCGAAGCGCGCGGCAGGGGAGCGTTGATCGAGATGCGCATCGCGGTGATCGGCGACGGCGGTTGGGGGACGGCGATCGCGCTCGTCCTCGCGGCGAACGGCCACGACGTGCGCCTCTGGGGCGCCTTCCCCGAGTACGCGGCCGAGGTGCAGCGCACGCGGGCGAATCGCAAGTTCCTACCGGGCTTCGACCTGCCGAGCGCGATCCGCGTCACCGGCGACGACGGCCTGGCCTTCGAGGGCGCGGAGCTCGCATTCTCGGTCGTGCCGACGCAGCACCTGCGCTCGACGTGGGAGCGCTTGAAGCCGCGCTGGCAGGGGATTCCGGTCGTCACGGCCACGAAGGGGCTCGAGGTGCGCAGCGTGAAGCGCCCGAGCGAGATCTTGCGCGAGGTGCTCGGCGAGCAGTTCTCGCTCTGCGTCTTCTCGGGGCCTTCGCACGCGGAAGAGGTCGCGCGCGGCAAGGCCACCGTCGTCGTCGCGGGCTCCGCCGATCGCGAGCTCGCCGAGCGCGTGCAGCAGGTCTGCTTCCGCGAGAGCTTCCGCGTCTACCGCAGCGACGATCCGATCGGCGTCGAGCTCGGCGGCGCGCTGAAGAACATCATCGCGATCGCCGCGGGCATCTGTGACGGCTTGGACCTCGGCGACAACGCGAAGTCGGCGCTGCTGACGCGCGGCCTGGTCGAGATGGCGCGCTTCGGCGAGGCGCACGGCGCGAAGTGCCAGACCTTCGCGGGGCTCGCCGGCATGGGCGACCTGATCACCACCTGCTACTCGGGCTTCGGCCGCAACCGCGGCGTCGGCGAGCGCTTGGGCCGCGGCGAGACCTTGGCGCAGATCCTCTCCGGCATGGAGATGGTGGCGGAGGGGGTCTGGACCGCGCAGGCGATCCACGGCGCCGCCGAGGACGCGCGGATCCGCATGCCCATCACGACCGAGGTCTACCGCGTGCTCTTCGAGGCGAAGAGCGCACGCAAGGCGGTCCAGGACCTCATGTCGCAGACCTTTCCCGGCGAGGAGTGAACGAGCCGATCTCGCCTGCGGGTTGACCGCGCGCGTTCCGGGGCCTATCTTGCCGCCCCTGAAACCCGAGCGGCCCCCCGGCCGCTCACGCCCGGTCGGGGCGTGGCGCAGTTTGGCTAGCGCGCTTGCATGGGGTGCAAGAGGTCGGAGGTTCAAATCCTCTCGCCCCGACCAACTTCTCGCTCCGCGGGCGCGAGACCTATTCGCTGGCGACGTAGGGGGTGTCTTCCGGCGCTGCACTGCACGCTGCGCACAGCGGCTAGACGCGTTCGTGAAAGCGAGGAGCGAGAGGCGAGCGAACGCAAGACCGCGCAGGCGCTACGCCCGGCCCTCCGGCGAAGCAAGCGCCGCGCCCGACGCGCGCCACGTACGTCGGTGGTCTTCGTGGATCGACGCGGGTTCGACACGAGCGAGAAACGCGGAGCGTCGCGCATCGTTCACGTCGCTTGCTGCGCCTCCGGGCGCGGCTCCGCTTCGTCTGGCCTTCCCCCGGATAAGTGGTCACACCTACGGGCACGATCTCGCGCCTCTCGTCCTTCCTGGCAGCGTTGCGTCTCGTCAGTGGATTCCGGACGCACCCTCCGTCGACGAGCTCGCCAGAACGGCTGATCTCTCGCGATCCATATGCCCCAGCTGTGTGAAGATCACTGGGCCTCCAAGGCTCTGCGCCTCGCAGCTGCGCCCCCCGAGTCGCGGCGATGCGTGCGTCGCGTGCACTTCGATGGTGAGCAACGCGAGCTTCAGCGCTCGCGCTCGACGATGCCGATCGCGTCCCAGAGATCGCAGGCCGCCCGCGCCGGCGCTTCACCGAGCGTCTGCTCCGCGCGGAAGAACATCGCGGGCGTCGACTGCGCCGCATCGGCCTCGACCTTGGGCCAACTCCGTAGCTCGGCCACGGGCGCACCCGTCGCCGCGAAGCGCAGCCAATGCTCGCGCAGCGCCGCACCGACCGCGCGATCGCCGTCGCTCGCGCGTCCGAGCGGCTCGAAGCCGAAGAGCAGCGGGATCTCCGCGCCGTGCGCGGCGGTCTTCCGCTGCGCCGCCTGCGCGCTGCTCACGTAGTCGAAGTGATAGAGCCAGGCGGCGCCGCCCGCGCGCGCGACGTCGCGCGCCAAGCGCCGCGCCGGCGCGACGAAGGCCTGATCAGTGAGCAAGCGCTCGATCGTGCCGGTGGGATCGGCGGCGTTCCAGGGATAGAGCGCGAGCACCTGCGGCGCGCGCTCCGCGCCGAGGAGTCCGCGCAGCGCCAAGTTCCAACCCAGCGCGCCCTTCACGGGCCAGAGCGGAGCGAAGACGGAGCCGTCGCCCGAGTTCGCACCGATCAGGATCGGCACGCGGTGGAACGCGCCGCGCGCGAAGAGCGCCTGCGGCTGATCGGGGAGCACGGCTCCATCCACGATCGCGCGCCAGCGCGTGCCGCGCTGCGGATCGATGCCGGGGCGCAGGATCTCGATCAAGCGCTCGGCCTCGATGGCGCGCAGCGCTGCGACCGCTTCGAGCGCGCTCGCGTCCGCGGCGACGCCGAGCTCCTTCGTCGCCAGCGCGCGAGCCGCGCGCTGCGCATCGTCCAGCGTCGGCAACTGCGCGCCGGTCGCGGTGCCGCTCTGCAGGATCGCGCGCTGGAAGAGGTCCTTCGCGAGCGGGGAGACGAGCAGGCAGGAGACGCTGAGCGCGCCCGCCGACTCGCCGAAGATCGTCACGCGCTGCGGATCGCCGCCCAAGCGCGCGGCGTGGCGCTGCACCCAGCGCAGCGCGTGGATCTGATCGAGGAGGCCCAGGTTCGCGACGCTCGCGCCGCCTTCGGCGACGAGCGCGGGATGGGCGAAGAAGCCGAGCGGGCCCAAGCGGTACTGGATCGAGATCACGACCGCGCCGCCTCGCGCGAGCACCGCGCCGTCGTAGTAGGGCGCGCTCGCGCCGCCGATCACGAGCCCGCCGCCGTGGATCCAGACCAGCACGGGCAGGAGCGGGGCCTCTGCGGAACGTTCCGGCGCCCAGACGTTCAGCGTGAGGCAATCCTCGCTCTCGTCCGCGAGCCCGCGGGAGAACGCACCCAAGCTCGGCTGCGGGCAGATCGCGCCGAAGTTCGTCGCGTCGCGCGGCTCGGTCCACGGCCGCGGATCGCTCGGCGGCTGCCAGCGCCGCGCGCCGACGGGGGGCGCGGCGAAGGGGATCGCCTTCCAGCAACGCAGCGCGGGCGCGCCTTCGAGGCGCTCTCCGCGCAGCGGGCCGAAGTCGCTCTCGAGGAGCGGTGCCGCGAGCGCCGAAGGCGCGCGCTCCTCCTGAGGCGTCGCTCGCAGCGCCTCGGCGCAGCAGACGGCGAGCAGCGTCACTGCGAGCAGCGCGCGCTCAGAAGTTGATCTGCACCTGGAAGCCGATGCGATCGTCACCGTGGGCCTCTTGGTAGGGGGCGACATTGGTATTCGTGCGCACGAAGGTGTGCGTGTACTGCACGGTGAGCTCGACCTCGGGCCACAGCGACCACTCGGTGCCGACGTCGATCTCGTCGACGCGCTCACCCGGCGTGTTGCGCGCGTTCTTGCGCCCGCCGTCGTAGAAGTTCCAACGCGCATAGGGCACCCAGGTTCCGGTCGATCCGGACTCGATCCAGCTCGCCTGCACGTGGCCCCCCTGCAGATAGCGCTTCTCGATGGTGGAGAAGTCGTCGCGGAGCTCGGGGCCGTGACCCCAGTTCCATTCGGCCTCGACGCCGAAGGGCTGGGGGTACCAGACCGCGGTGACACCCGCGCGCTCGTCGCGGACGCCCTTGCTGGGCTGCGTCGGCGTAACGGTGCCGATCGGCGCGACGGTGGCCACGTAGTGGCCGGTGTACGCTTGCACGCCGAGCTCCATCACCTGCTCGTCGAAGACGTGGAACGGATACGCGGCACGCGCCACCCAGTGCACCTGTCCGTTCTGGTCGGAGCGATTCGGCCCCTGGCCTGCGAACGCGCCGAAGCCGAAGACTCCGTAGTCGCCGGAGCCGCGCAGGCCGTCCTTCACGAGCTTGGCGTAGAGCTCGCGGGTCTCCTTCGGCGCCCAGTAATAGAAGACGCCCGTGTCGCGTAGCTCCTCGAACGCCGAGTTGATGCCGTCCGCGCGCTCGAGGGCGATGCGGTTCTGGCTCGACTGCATGTTGGTGAAGCCGAACGGAACCTTCGAGACGCCGACGCGGAACCGATGCTCCTTGTCGTCGTCGATCGAGATGTCGCCGTAGAAGTCGCGCATCTGCACCGAGTTCTGGGACCCGGTCCCGAGCGGCGCGTTGTAGTCGACCTGCGCGAACACGAACAAGTGCTCCGTCACCGTCCCGGT
>JAEUHW010000380.1 GCA_016793245.1 Planctomycetota bacterium | reverse complement strand
AGGCCTTCGCGCTCCTCGCTCCAGAACTTCGCCGCGAAGCTCGCGCGCGCACGGCGCGCGAGCTCGCGCCAGCGCGCGTCCCGCTCGCCCGCGCACTCGAGCGAGCGGATCCACAGCGCTTGGATCTCCACGGGCTTGCCGACGCGCGGCGTGATCGGACGCTCGTGGACGCGGGCATCCATCCACGTGAGCTGTGTCACGCCGGGCTCTCCGCAAGCGAGCAAGCCATCCGTGTCGGCGTGGATGCCGAAGCGCGTTCCTTCTTGGTAGCCCGCGAGGATGGCGTCGCAAGCGCGCTGCAGCCGGAGCCTGCTCGCGGTGTCGATGGAACGCCCCGCACGCTTGCATGCGGCCTGCCACTCGTGCACGGCGACGACGTACCACAGCGAGGCATCGACGGTGTTGTACTCGGGAGCTTCTCCGCGGTCGGGGAAGCGGTTCGGCAGCATGCCTCGCGAGACGTGGCTCGACCACTCGAGCAGGATCGCCTCCGCTTCCTCGAGCTTGCCCGTCGCCAGCGCCAACCCGCGCAGCGCAAGGAAGGTGTCGCGGCCCCAGTCGGCGAACCAGGGATAGCCTGCGATCAACGTGAGCCCTGTTCCTCGTCGCGCGAAGTAGTGCTCGGCAGCGCGCACGAGCGGATCCTCGGTGGTGCTCGCGCGCTCTTCCGCCGTGGCGAAGAGCTCGCGCGCGAGACGCCGCGCGGGGCGATCTCCGAGCACGGTGCTCGTCTCGTCGCCTTCGCGCGCGAGCAGGAGCACGGCTTCGCCCGTCGAGAGGTCGAGCTCGTAAAGCCCGGGCGAGCCGAGATCCTCCTGCGCTTCGAAGCCGCGCTCGATCTCCTCGGAGTACTCGAAGCGGCGATACCAGAGCGGCTCGGCGCGGAAGCGGCCCGACGAGAGGCCGACGATGCTCGCGAGCCCCGCGTACGGCTCCCACGCTTGCCCGCGCCCGCGCTCGCGCGTGGCGAAGTCGAAGGCGGGGTTCTCGTGGTGCAGCGCGTGATCCTCGCGCGGCCCGAGCAGCAAGCGCACCGAGAGCCTGGAGCCGCGGCGCGCGGGCCGCAGACGCCAACGCAGCGCGACGATCGGAGCTCCGCGGTGCATCACGAGCTCCTGGGTCAGCTCCTCGCCGGTCGGCAGGCGCCAGGTCCAGCGCGGCCAGGGCTCGGCCGTGAAGCGAACCAGGTGCGCGCGGCCCGCGGGATGGATCACGTCGCCGGCGTAGCGCTGCGCGCTCAACGCTTCGCGCTGTGCGCCGCGTTCGTAGAAGACCTCGAGCCCCTGCACGAGCACCTTCCGCCCGAGCGGCGGCTGCAAGGCCGAGACGAGCAGCCCGTGGTAGCGCCGCGTGCGCACGAGGCCGGCGGTGCCCATCGCATAGCCGCCGAGCCCATCGCTCTGCAGCCATTCCTGCGCGAGGTCGAAGCTCTCGGGATCGAGGATGGCGTTCATGAGCGCGCTCCTTCGGCGAGCGCGCCTTCGTGCTCGTGGGGCGAGGCGCTCTCTTCCGCAGCGAAGGCTTCCTCGAGGCAGCGCACGACGAGTGCCGTCCAGCCCGTCTGATGGCTCGCGCCGAGACCGCGACCGTCATCGCCGTGGAAGTGCTCGTGGAAGAGCACGAGGTTCTTCCAGTGCGGATCGCTCGCGTAGCGCGGGTCGCCGCCATGGCACGGGCGCTTGCCCTGCTCGTCGGGCAGGAAGAGCGCGCTCATGCGCCGCGCGAGCTCGCGCGCCACCTGCTGCAAGCCGAGCTGCTGCCCGGAGCCGCGCGGGAACTCGACGCGCAGGTCGTCACCGTAGAAGTGGTGGTAGCGCTGCAGCGCCTCGATCAGCAGGTAGTTCACGGGGAACCACACCGGACCGCGCCAATTCGAGTTCCCGCCGAAGAGCCCGGTCGAAGATTCCCCCGGGTCGTAGTCGACGCGGAAAACCTCGCTGCCGGCCCAGAAGAGATAGGGCACCTCGGCGTGGACGCGCGAGAGCGAGCGCACGCCGTGCGGCGAGAGGAACTCCGCTTCGTCGAGCACGTACTGCAGCACGCGCAGCAGGCGCTCGCGCGTCGGGATCGCGAGCAGGCGGTGGCCGTCGTCGTTCGGCTCGAGCAGCGCCGTACTGCGCTTCAGATCGCGGCGATGCTCCAAGAACCACCGCAAGCGCTTCTGGAAGCCGGGGAGCTTCGCGATCCGGGAGTCCTCCAGCACCTCGACGGCGAAGAGCGGGATCAGTCCCACCATCGAGCGCACGCGCAGCGGCAGCGCGCGACCTTCGGCGTGGAGCTGGTCGTAGTAGAAGCCGTCGGCGTCGTCCCAGAGGCCCGCGCCGCCCAAGTGGTTCATCGCGTCGGCGATGGCGACGAAGTGCTCGAAGAACTTCGAGGCCAGGTCCTCGTACGCCGGGTTCTCCTCGGCGAGCTCCAAGGCCATCGCGAGCATCGTCGCCGCGTAGAACGCCATCCACGCGGTGCCATCGGCTTGCTCGAGGTGCCCGCCCGTCGGCAGCGGCTTGCTGCGATCGAAGACGCCGATGTTGTCGAGGCCGAGGAAGCCGCCGGAGAAGAGGTTCTTGCCGTGCGCGTCCTTGCGGTTCACCCACCAGGTGAAGTTGAGCAGGAGCTTCTGGAACGCGCGCTCCAGGAAATCGCGATCGCGATCGCCGCGCTTCGCCGCGATCTTGTAGACGCGCCAGACGGCCCACGCGTGCACCGGCGGGTTCACGTCGCCCAAGGCGAACTCGTAGGCCGGGAGCTGGCCGTTCGGGTGCATGTACCACTCGCGCAGGAAGAGCAGGAGCTGGTCCTTCGCGAAGCGCGGATCCACGCGCGCCATGGGCAGCATGTGGAACGCGAGATCCCACGCCGCGTACCACGGGTACTCCCACTTGTCGGGCATCGAGATCACGTCGCGGTTGAAGAGGTGCTTCCACTCGGCGTTCCGTCCCGCGTGTCGCTCGCGCGGCGGCGACGGCTGATCGGGATCGCCTTCGAGCCAGTCCTGCACCGCGTAGTGATAGAACTGCTTCGACCACAGCAGGCCCGCGTACGCCGCGCGCGCGACGGCGCGCGCTTCGCCCTCGACGTGCCCGGGGATGCGCTGCGCGTAGAACTCGTCGGCTTCGCGCTCGCGCCGCTCGAAGACCGAGCGAGTGCTCTCGCGCGCGGAACGAGCCGCGTCCTCGCTCGCGAGCTCGAGCTCCAAGGTGACGCTGCCGCCCGCGGGGATGCGCAGCGCGTAGACGAACGCGGCCTTCGTGCCGCGCCGCGCCGGGTTCACCGCGCCCTTCTCGCCGCGCACGACATAGCGGTGGAACGCGTCCTTCACGTAGGGCGTCGCGTTCGGCGCTTGGAACAGCGCTTCGACGTTGGTCTCGTTCTCGGTGAACAGCAGCTCCGGAGCGCTGCCGTCGGAGGCGGGAGCGGCACTCCAGCGGAAGCGCCCGAGCGAGACGTGATCGGCGAGCACCGTGCCATCCGAGTGGCCGAGCAGCACGGGCTTCCGCCAGCAGCCTTCGTGGCGGCAGCCCCAGCTCCACGTGTTGCGGAACCAGAGCGTCGGCAGCACGTGCAGCGAGGCGGCCTCGGGGCCTCGGTTCTCGATCCGCACGCAGATGCGGAGATCCTCGGGGCTCGCCTTCGCGTACGCGACGAAGACGTCGAAATAGCGGTCGCCATCGAAGATGCCCGTCTCCTCCAGCTCGAGCTCGCGCTGCTCGCGGCTGCGGCGCGCGTTCTCCTCGCGGAGCTGCTGGTAGGGGAACGCGCGCTGCGGGTACTTGTAGAGCGCTCGTGCGTAGGAGTGCGTCGGCGTGGAGTCGAGGTAGTAGTAGCACTCCTTCGCGTCCTCGCCGTGGTTGCCTTCCGGTCCGGTGAGGCCGAAGAGGCGCTCCTTCAGCAGCGGATCGTTGCCGTTCCAGAGCGCCAAGCCGAAGCAGAGGCGGCACTCGCGATCGGTGAAGCCGAGCAGCCCATCCTCGCCCCAGCGATAGGCGCGCTGATGCGCGTGCTCGAAGGGGAAGTAGCCCCAGCACGCGCCATCCGGCGAGTAGTCCTCGCGCACGGTGGCCCATTGGCGCTCGGCGAGGTAGGGGCCCCAGCGCTTCCAGTTGGCTTCGCGGCGCTCGTCGGCGAGCAGGCGCGCGGATTCGGGATCCAAGGCTTCGGCGATCATGGCAGCGGGTTCTCGGAGGGTCGTTGCGCCCTTCGAGGGTCCGCGTGCTCGGGCGGATACGCCGCCGTTCGCGCCGCAGGCGTGCTTCGCGCGGTGCCAGACGCTACAAGGCTGGCCCTCTCGTTCGAGATCCCTCGGAGCTCTTCCGCATGTGCCGTGTCGCTTCGCTCGCTCTCGTCTCGTTCGCGTCGATCCTCGCCGCGCTCGGCTCCTCGAGCTGCCGCTCCAACTACGATCACATCGGCGTTCCGCCGCCGGAGACCTACCACGGCATTCACGTGCGCGTGAGCGGCACCGAGCGCGGACCGCTCGGGCAGTTCCACGCCGTGCACGGCGAGGCCAGGAACGAAACCGGCGCGGCACTGAGCTCCTGCGAGCTGCGCTTCATCGGCCTCGACTTCAGCGCGGAGAAGATCGGCACCGCGGTCGCGCGCTGCGGCGCTTGGTCTGCGGGCGGCGTCTGGAAGTTCCGCGCGGCCTTCCCTGTTCCGGGCGTCTCCGATCTGCGCGACGTGACCTTCGAAGGCGTCGCGTATGAGCTCGCGCCGCCGCCGCAGGGCGCGTCGTCGAGCTCGCGCTGAGCGCGCTCGCGCTCAGCGTCGGCGGAACGGCGGGCGCGGGAGCTCGCGCGATCCTTCGCGGCGCTCTTCTGCACCACGCCGTGCCTCGGGTCGCGGGCCTTGCTCCATGCCGCGCGCGCCGCGCATCCGCTGCAAGCGCATCCACATCATGCGGCGCTGCATCGGGCCCGCCTCTTGGAAGCGTTCGCGCAGCTCTTCGAAGCGCGGCGGCAGCGCGCCGTGCTCCGCGCCTTCGCGACGGCGCGGGCCTTCGCCCTGCGGCGGGCGCTCGCCGCGCGGCGGCTGGCCGCCTCGGCGCAGCTCTCCGCCTCGCCGCAGCTCGCCTTGCGGGGGACGCTCACCTCGCGGCGGACGTTCGCCTTGCGGCGGGCGCTCGCCTCTCGGCGGCCGCTCGCCGCGCATAGGCCGCTCGCCGCGCGGCGTCGGATCGTCTCCCGGCGGACGCTCGCCGCGCGGAGGCTGCTGACCGCGCTCGCCCTTGCCGCGGCGCGGCGGCTTCGACTTCGCGTCCGGCTCCTGCTCCTGGCCGCGCAGCCCGCGGAGCTCACCGCGCAGCGCTTCGACCTGCTTCTTGATCTCGGCCGCGCGCTCGCGCAGCGCTTCGCGCTGCGCCGGATCGATCTTCGGGCGCTCGTCCTGGGCTTGCAGCGTCGTCGGCAGCACGGCCAAGCAGAGCAGGGAGAGGATTCGTTTCATGGCTTCGCCTCGGGGGCTTCTGGTTCGCACTTCGGTGCGGTGGAACACCTCAGTTCCCGGGAGGTTCTGCCTTTCGCGGCGAGAAAACGCCGCCGATCCCGCGGCGTCAGCCGGACGCGTCGTCGCCGACCACGCTTTCTCGCAGGATCTCGGTCGCGAGGCGATGGATCTCGCTGGAGAGGCGATCGAGCGGTGATCCCGCCGACTCCGCGAGATCGTTGAAGCTGCCCATGCCGCCATAGGCTTGGAGCAAATGGCGCAGGCCGGAGCGGTCGGAGTTCTCGAGGCGTCTCGCGCTCTCCGCGAACCACGCGCGCCAATGGTCCTCGCCGCGGCTCGCGAGCAGCGCATCGAGCTCGCGCAGAAGCTTCAGGAGCTGGATCGTCTGCGGACCGAGCCTGTCTCCAGATTCTCGCGGAGGTGTTTGCTGGGCCTGCCATGTCCGGGAAGGCGACGGCTTGCTCCTCCAAGCGAACATCTGGCTCGCCGCGAAGGCGAGTGGACCGCCCGTGTCGAGGAGGATGAGCGTCCAAACGGCGACATCCAAGGCGCTCGATTCGAGGTCGCGCAACGAGTACATCCAGGCGTAGCCCAGCGCGAGTGAGCCGAGGAGCACGATCGGCGAGACGTACGAGTGCTCCGGCTCGGGAGATCGGAATCGTGCGAGAGCTCGGGGGCGCAGAACGCTGTTCCAGAAGTTGAGCAGGCAGATGCTCGCTCCCACGGCCGCGGCGATCCAGGCGATCATGTGCGCGCCGCTTCGACGAGCGCCTGCAGCCTCCGGCGCAGCAAGGGCGCACGGTCTTCCTCCGGGAGGATCCCGGGCAGCGCTTGCGCGAAATGCGGATCGCGCAGCAGCCGCTCGAGCTCGCCGACGACGAACGCGCGCAGCTCGGAGGGAGCGCGCGGGAGCTCCTCTCGCACTTCGGCGCGGCCGTCGATCACGACGATCACGTCCTCGAGATCGTGGCTGGCGAACACATCGTCGTGGTGCGCGCGCGCTGGCGATCGAAAGGCCTCGAGCTTCGTCGCGAGGAAGTGCGGCGCATCGATCACGCGGATCGTGAGCCCAGCATCGAGCTCGACGCGCGTGGCGCGCTCGAAGGCGCTCGCGTACCAGCGATTGGTCGGTCCTTGATCGATGTCCCGCGTGGGCATGACATCGATCTTCACGCGACCCAGCTTCCACCGGCAGGTCGGATCGCCTTCCTCGCTGCTCTCGCGGAAGCCGCGCTCGATCAGCCGCGCGCGCAGGCCCTGCTGGAAGTCGATATAGCTGCGCACTTCGACGATCGCGTCGATGTCATCCGTCGAGCGCGGTCGTTCGGCCGCAGGATCGGTCAAGATCAGGCCCACGACCGCGCCCCCGACGAAGACCACCTCCTCGCTCAAGTCGCCCAGCGCGCGCGCCACGAGCAGCAGGCTCTCTCGATTCGGATCAAATGGGCGCAAGTGCGATCCTCCGCTCGAGCTCCGCGACGGCGAGGTTCCTCTCGCGCGCACGACCCGCGCGCACCGCGTCGAGCAGCGCAAGCAGTTCGTGCAGGGCCGGGTCGCGGCGCGCGGCGAGCGGTGCGGTCTTGTAGATGGGATGCAGCGCTTCCCCGCGCACGTCTCCTTCGGGGTCGGGCCAAACGCAGGGGCTCTCCCCGTTGCTGATCGATTCTCGAAGCGGTGGCGCGGAGTGAGCCGTGGGGATCCCGCGGGTCAGCGGGCCGCGCCGCGGTGGGAAGACGTATTTCGCGGCGTGGACGACGAACTCGAGCAGCGCTGCTTGGCGCACGCGGCGCGACTTCGCATCCACGAGTCCGGCTGCCGCGGCGCGCTTCAATGCCGCGTGGCATTGGGAGGCGCTGAGGCCGAGGGCGACCCCAAGCTCGGCCAAGCTGGGTACCTCCGGCACCACGGCGAGCTTCAGGGCGAGGAGGAGGTCCTGCGGGCGAAGTGACATGTTCGATATTCTAGAATCTAGAATACAGAATGCAAGCCGAGGTGCCGCATCGATTACCGCCCGAGGCACGCCGAGGCGCGAGGGCCGGTCGGAGGAATCGAGGAGGCTTGCAGGAGGTGACCGTCGGGGTCGCCGAAGAGGGCCACGGAAACGAAACCGAGGGGGGCCTCCCCCAGGGTGGCGACACCCGGAGAGCGGGGGCCGAGGGTGGCGAAGGGGCGGGCAGCGACGGCCGCGCGCTCCGGATCCGCCGCGAGGCGGATCTGCCAGGCGCCGAGGTCGTTCGCGCGACGCCGCTCGTCGAGCGGGCGGCCCGCGCCGGGGGCGAGGTACTCGAGGAGCTCGATGCCCGGACCACGCGGGGCTCGCAGCGTGGTGATGCGGACCCGCGAGGCGAAGACGCCGTTCAAGCGCTCCTGCTCGTGGCCGTGGTTCTCGCTGGTGCCGGCGACGCGGAAGCCGAGCGCGTCGCGGTAGAACGCGAGCGAGCGCTCGGTGTCGGCGACGGCGATCGCGGTGTGGTCGATCCCGAGGAAGAGCCGATCCTTCGCCTGCCAACGCTCCTCGCCCTTGCCGGGCGGGAAGGCGATGAGCTCCAGGTAGTGCAGGTCCGGATCGCGGAAGTAGAAGGCCTCGATACCGCCTGCATTGGGGTTCCAGTCCGGGAGCCGTTGCGGTCCGCTGCTCGCGTGTCGCACGCGATGCGCGCGGAGCTTCGCGTACGCGCGCGCCATGTCCGAGACGACGATGGCGATGTGCTGGAACGCGGCGTCGTTGGGCTGCACCGTGCCGTTCGCATCGCTCGCGTGAGGCGCCCAGTACTGCCAGAGCTCGAGGCGCTCGTCGCCGAGGGAGAGCACGGCGATCTCGAGGCGCAGCGGGAACACGGCGAGGAAGCGCTCCCAGCGTTCTCCTTCGACCTCGTGTCGCGCGACGAGGCGGAACTCGAGCACCTCGGTGAAGAACGCGATCGAGCGCTCGAGATCGGCGACGGGGAGGCAGAGGGCCTCGACCCCTTGGACGAGCGGTACGTGCGACGCCGCAGGTGCCTGCGCGCGGAGCGGCGTTGCTGCAGCGAGGCTCGCGAGCAGCGCGAGGAGCAGCGCACGCAACGGAGGTCGCGAGCTCATCCCAACCTCGCGAGCAGGTGATCGCCGACGCGCAGAGCGTTGGCCATGATCGTGAGCGCCGGATTCACCGCCGAGCTCGAGGGGAAGAAGCTGCCATCGACGACATAGAGGTTCTCGACCTCGTGGGATTGGCAGAGCTCGTTCAGCGCGGAACTCCGCGGGTCGCGGCCGAAGCGCACCGTGCCGCATTGATGCGCGGTGCCGGCGACGGGGATCTTCTTGCCGAGGTAGAGGTTCGCGGGCAGCGGCAGCCAAGTGCTGTCGTGGCCGATCTCGGAGAGCAGCGCCTTCAGGCGCTTCACCAGACGCTGGTGGCCTTCGACGTTCGCCTCGGTGTAGCTCAAGCGGATGCGGCCATCGGGCTCGAGCGTCACGCGGTTCTCGGCGTGCGGCAGGTCCTCCGAGGTGAGCCAGAAGTCGAGCGAGTGCTTGGCGAGGAGCTCGAGCGCGAAGCCGGGCGCGAAGCGCGGGGCGCCCTCGCGCAGCATCTCGACGTCGGACTTGCCGAGCATCTGGATGTGGCCCATCGGGTAGGGGAAGCCCGGCTCGCCGAAGTAGAAGTCGTTCAAGCCGAGCGTCTTCTGGAACACGGTCGGGTTCTCGCGCTTCGAGATCGCGAGCACCGCCGAGTTGTGGTGCGCCATGTAGTGGCGGCCGACGACGTCGGAGCCGTTCGCGAGGCCGCGCGGGTGCTTCTCGTTCGCCGAGCGGAGCAAGAGCGCCGCGGACTGCACGGCGCCGGCGGCGACGACGACGAGGTTCGAGCGGAACTGGACCAACTCGCCGTTCACCTCGGCCTCGACGGCGACGACGGAGTGCCCGCTCGCGTCGGTGAGGAGCCGCGTCGCCTTGGCGTTCGTCAGCAAGGTCACGTTGGGGTGCTGCAGCGCGGCGTTGATCCCGATCACGTGCGCATCGGCCTTGGCCTCGACGAGGCAGGGGAAGCCGTCGCAGGTCGCGCAGCGGATGCAGCTCGTCTCGGCGGGGTTCTGCTCGTTGCGGCGGATGCCGAC
This sequence comes from Planctomycetota bacterium, assembly GCA_016793245.1. Taxonomy (GTDB): domain Bacteria; phylum Planctomycetota; class UBA1135; order UBA1135; family JADKAF01; genus JADKAF01. The sequence continues at coordinate 3,749 of JAEUHW010000380.1, read as the reverse complement.
CGGCAGCGGGAAGGGCTGGAGCCCCAAGCGGCGGAAGTCGTCGCGCAGCTCCGCGATGCGCGGCTCGTGCGCGAGCGGCGCATGGCGATACGGCGCGCTCGCGGGCGGCTCGGTCGGATCCGCGCCGCGCTCGCCGTGCACGTGATAGAGGTGCTCGGCCTGCGTGTAGTAGGGCTCGAGCTCCTCGTAGCGGATCGGCCAAGCAGGCGAGATCCCGCCCTTGTGCTCGACCACGCCGAAGTCCTCGCGGCGCATGCGCAGCAGAGCGGCGCCGAAGACCTTGGTGTTGCCGCCGACGTAGTAGTGGATGCCGGGGTGGAACTCGTTCCCTTCCTTGTCGAGCCAGGCTTCGTGCGCCTTGTAGCGCGCTTCGGTGAAGACGGACTTCGAGCTCCAGTTCTCCTTCTCGCGCGGGAGATAGCCGCCGCGCTCGAGGATCAGGATCTTCTTGCCGGAGGGGGCGAGCTTCCGCGCGAGCGTGCCGCCGCCCGCGCCGGTGCCGATGACGATGAGGTCGTAGGTCTGCATGGGTTGAAGCGCCGAACGCGCTACTCGGGACAGATGCGGGCCGCGGGCGCGGCGTGCGCGGTGGACGGCTCGGGCGCGAACGCCGCGGCGAGCGAAGCGCCGAGGAGCGGCGCGGTGAGGTAGACCCAGAGCGCCGTGAAGCGACGCGCGGGGAGCGCGGAGGCCAGCGTGCGCGCGGGGTTCATGCTCATGCCGGAGAAGGGCGCGGCGAGGAGGATGTAGAGCGCGACGAGCGCGCCGGCGATCCAGCCGGTCCACGCGCGCGTCGCGGGCTCGGCGGAGACGCGCAGCACGATCGACAGCAGGGCGCCGGTGATCAGCACCTCGACCGCGAAGGCCGCGGTGCGACCGCGCGGGCCGGGCTTCGTGCAGGCGTAGTCGACCGCGGGATGCGCGAGGATGCGCGGCAGCGCGACGGCGCAGAGCAGGACGCCGAGCAGACCGCCCGCGAGCTGCGCCGCGGCATAGAGGAGTGCTTCGAGCGCGGGGATACGCCCGAGCTCGAAGAAGGCGAGCACGACGGCGGGGTTCATCAAGGCGCCGCTCGCGCGACCCCACGGCGAGTGGATCAGCGCGATCGCGGTGCCGCCCATGAGGAGGCCCATCAGCGCGCGGCGCGCGAGCGCCGTGCGCAGGTGTTGGCGCAGCGGAGACGAAGGATGCTCGAGCGCCGCGGTGCCGAGGCAGGCGGCGATCATGAACACGCCGAGCAGCGCGCCGTCGAGGAGGTAGAGCGGCGGCATCGCTCAGCGCGCCTCGGAGAACGCGAGCACGTTCTTGATGCCGCCGGGCTTGCCGAGCAGGAGGTCGCGGTAGCTCTCGCGCGGGTAGCGCCCGGTGATCAGGCCCTGCACCGCCTTCGGCCAGCGGCGCTGGAACTCGAGCAGGTCGCGCACGGCGGCGTCGAAGCAGGAGCGATCCGCGTTCACCGAGCCGAAGACCGCTTGGTTCTTCAGCACGAGGTCGCGCATCAGGCGATCCGTGTCGACCTCGATCGGACCCTTGCGCCCGGGCACTCCGGTGAATACGAAGATGCCGTTCGGGCCCAGGGCGCGCAGCATCTCGAAGGCGAGGCCGGAGGCGCCGACGGCTTCGTAGACGAGATCGATCGTGCCGAGCTCCTGCGCCAGCTGTAGGACATCGTGCGTCTGCGACGAGACGTAGCGCACGCCGATCGAGGCGAGGAGCTCCGCGCGCGGATTGGGCGCGAGCTCGCGCGAGTACACCGTGGTGTCGAAGCCGGCGTTCCGGAGCGCCATCGCACCGAGCAAGCCCACGGGCCCCGCGCCGAGCACGACCGCGCGATGGCAGCCGCCGCGTCCGCCGCTCGAGGGATCGCAGGTCCAGGGCAGGCGCGATTGCATCTGCCAGACCTGCTGCAGCGCCTTCTCGGCGATGGTGAGCGGCTCGACGAGCACGGCGAGGTCGCGCAGCTCGCGCGGCACGCGCGAGAGCGTTCCGGCGCGGTCGACGAGCAGCTCGGTCATGAACCCGTGCCGCTCCTTGATGCCGCGCTCGGTGAACCGACCCGTGAAGCAGAAGTCCTGGCGACCCTCGCGGCACGCCGCGCACGTCGGAACTCCGCAGGGACGGCGCACGCTCGGCACGACGAGATCGCCGGGCTCCAAGCCCTCGACCTCCGGTCCGACCTCGGCCACTTCGGCCAAGCACTCGTGGCCGATCACGAGGTAGGGCGAGCCCGCGGGCGGCGTGCCGTAGTCGAACGCGCAGATCTCCTTGTCGGTCCCGCAGACGCCGACGTCGAGCACGCGCAGCAGCACGTCGTCGGCATGCTCGAGGCGCGGCCGCTCGTGCTCGATCAGCGCGAGCTCCTTGCGATCCGGAAACACAGCGATGGCTTTCAAGACAGGGCTCCAGCTTCGTTCGCCGCTTGGAGCCCCCCGCCCCCTCCCCGGTTACTGCACAGAAAAGGTGCCAGGCACCTCAACTGTGCAGTGAAACCGCGGAGGGGCGAGAGGGATCCATGGGGCGTCGCGCGCATCGCGCTCAGGAGCCAGGTCTCTCTCATGCCTACGGATCGAATGACTCGGATTGTCATCCTCGGCGGCGGTTTCGCCGGCCTCTACGCGGCGCGCGAGCTCGAGCGCCGGCTCGGTCGGGACGAGAGCGTGGAGATCACGCTCATCAACCGGGACAACTTCTTCTTGTTCACGCCGATGCTGCATGAGGTCGCCTCCGCGGAGCTCGACCTCACGCACATCGTGAACCCGATCCGGAAGCTCCTCCGCCGCACGAGCTTCTTCCACGGCGAGGTGCTCGGCATCGACGTCGCGAAGCAGCTCGTCGCGGTCGAGCACGGCGATCGCCCCGGGCATCCGCACGATCTGCCCTACGATCACCTCGTGCTCGCGCTGGGCTCGGTGACCAATACCTATGGACTGAGCGGCGTCGCGGAACACGCGCTCACGATGGCGACCCTCGGCGATGCGCTGCGCCTGCGCAATCGCATGATCGACAACTTGGAGGAAGCCGACTTCGAGTGCTGCAAGTCGCAGCGCGAGCGTCTGCTCTCCTTCGTCGTCGCGGGCGGCGGCTTCGCCGGAGTGGAGACGATGGGCGCCATCAACGACTTCGTGCGGAACGCACTGCGCTACTACCGCAACTTGGAGCCCGGCGACGTGCGCATGGTCCTCGTGCACTCCGGCGACCCCGTGCTGCCCGAGCTCGGCCCTTCGCTCGGCCGCTACGCGCAGGAGAAGCTCGCGGAGCGCGGGGTCGAGCTCCGCCTCGGCCGGAAGTTGAAGAGCGCCTCCGGCGAAGGGGTCCTGCTCGACGACGGCAGCTTCGTCCCGGCGGGAACGGTGATCTGGACCGCCGGTCGCTCGGCGCATCCGCTGATGGCCGCGATTCCCGGCGAGCGCGAAGGCGGGAAGCTCTGCACCGACGAGTTCCTGCGCGTGAAGGGCACGGAGAATCTCTGGGCGCTCGGCGACGGTGCGCGCATTCCTTCACGGCCTGGCGGTCCGCCGTGTCCGCCGACCGCGCAACATGCGTCGAGGCAGGGAAAGGTGCTCGCGCAGAACCTGGTTGCCGCGATCCGCGGCCAGCGCATGAAGCCGTTCCGCTTCCGCACGCTCGGCCTGCTCGCTTCGCTCGGCCACCGCACCGGCGTCGCGCAGATCTTCGGTCTGCGCTTCTCGGGCTTCTTCGCCTGGTGGCTCTGGCGCACCATCTATCTCTCGAAGCTCCCGCGCTTCGAG
>JAEUHW010000372.1 GCA_016793245.1 Planctomycetota bacterium | reverse complement strand
GAGCGCCACGATGGCATTCAAGAAGGCGATCCGTGGACGACGCGATCGCTAGGCGCGGGCTATGTCATCGCGGAACGCAGCTACGCCGGCGGAGCGCGCACCGAGAGCTACGCCTACGACTTGCTCGGCGACCTCCCTGTGCTCCTGCGCTACGTGTACCGCGCGCGCCACGCGAACGGCGAGATGCTCCAGGAGAAGGTGCTGCTGCTCGATCGCTGGGAGATCGCCGTCGACGAGCAACGCGAGCAGCCGCAGGTTCCGACGGGACCCGCGGCGGAACTGCTGCGGCGGCATTGGGAACGCCTCTACCGCTATCCCGAAGGTCCTTGTGAGCTGCGCGCGCGCTTCGCCGCCGAGAATCCCGGCACCGACTACACCTGGGTCGGCGAGCGGAAGGTCAGCGGCTCGCTGGTGATCCACGGCTTCCGCGGCTTCCGCTCGAGGCGCTCCTCGTGGGACGACATCGACATCGCGCTCGATGGCGAACGCGCGAGCGATCGCAGCGCCGCGATCGCGTTCGGCTTCACCGATCGCCTCGTGATGTGGAAGGGTCGCGATCCGGCGGCGCTCGAGGACTTCGACGTGCTGTTCCGCGGCGCCGCGATCACCTGGGACGAGAGCGCGGGGCGCTTCTCGATCGCGGGCTCCACGGTGAAGAGCGTGCACGTGAAGGGCGAGCGCATCACCGCGCTCGTCTTCCGCGGCGACGGGCTGAGCCGGATCACGTGGGTCGAGCAGGACGGGCGCCTCCTCGCGACGAAGATCCAGACCGGCGAGGAGACCCTCACCGCGCAGTGGAAGAAGGTCGCCGACGGCTGGTACCTGCCCGTGAAGGTCGAGTTCCAGCGCGTCTTCGGGCGCGATTGGGGCCCCGAGCGCTACGAGCTCACCGGCCTCTCGATCCTCTCTCGCTGACCGCCCGCCCCCCGTTGCACAGATAAGGTGCCAGGCACCTTTACTGTGCAACGAGGGAGGACGCGAGCGGGTCGGGGGCGCCGCTGGCGCGCAGGTAGATCGCGCGCTCGACGAAGCGCTCCTCGAACTCGTTTCGCGGCAACGTGATGCGGCCCGACGCGGGATCGAGGAGCAAGATCTCGGCGGGCCGTGCCTCGAGCACGCACACCAGGTGATTCGCGAGCCACGAGACACGGAGAGGGACCAGAGCTGGACGCCGAAGTCGGACCAGGTCCTCATAGTCGAGCGCGCGCAGGACGGGTTCCCAGCTCGTGCTCTCGCACCGGATCGCGAGGCCGCGCAGGACGCCGATCTCGTTGCTGCCGCGACCTTCCCTCAGCAAGCTCGCGCGCGCCATCTCGGTCTCGGTGGCGTCGATCCCATGGCGAGCGAGCAGGTTCACCGCCGACGCCGCTCCGCAGCTGAATGCCGTGCTCTGCAAGCAGTCGCCCTCGGCGCTGCGCCTCTCTTCGAGCTCGAGCTCCTGCCCCGCGAGCATCCACGAGATCTGCATCGCGTGGAACGCGAAGAGGCCCACCGCACCGAGACAGAGCGCCCGGGCATTGCGCGGGGAGACCGACGGCAGCACGCACAGCGCGAGCGCAGGGAAGAGACCGTACTGCCAGCCGCTGTAGAACGCGTAGTCGCGCCAGGGGAAGAGAGTGATCTCGAGCTCGGGCGCGCGCAGGAGCAGCGCTCGGACGAGCAGCAGCAGGCAGAGGACGATCGCCCCGCCGAGGCCGGCGCGCGGGGAGCGTTTCCCGAGCTTCCAGCCACCGTAGGCGAGCAGCGCCGGGAAGAGGAGATTGAGGCCGAAGTGGGCTAGCTGCACTTCGGCGTCTATCGACGATCGCAAGCTCGCTCCTGGAATCGCCCCGAGAAGCGTCCGGCTATCGCGATCGGCGCTGCGGACTTAGCCTGGATGAGCGATGGCTCGCACCCGCTATTCACCCCGCCGCGCCCCCTTCCCGCTGCTGGTCCTCCCCGGCGACTCACCGTACGTGCAGCCGCTGGAGGAGCTCGTGCAACAGCGCTTGCTCCATCGCCGGCCGAGGCCGCTCTTCCTCCACGGCCCCTCGCTCCGCACGCTCGACCTCGCGCTGGAGCATCTCGCCCATGTCTTCGTCGACGAAGAGCGGCTCGTGCTCGCCGGCGATGCGAGCCTGGAGGCTCATCCTTCGACGGAGGATCTGCTCTGCGGTGTCGCGGCGGATCCAAGGTCGGTCCCCGCTGCTTGGCGCGCCGAGCTTCTGCCCGTCCAGGAGTGCGCGATACACGACTACCTCCTGGGGAAGCATCCCACGTGCGCCGCGAAGTGCATCGCGCGCCTCGCGCACGAACCGCTCCCCGAGGAGGTGCTCGAGGATCACGAGCGCTGCGTCACCGTGCTGGAGCAGCTCGCGCACGACCAGCACCTGGCGCTCTTGCTCTCGGAAGCTCAGCTCGAGGCGCATGTGTTCCTGCGGCGGCTGCGCTCATCGCTGGCCCTCCGTGAGAAGCCGAGCTGGACTCCGGCCTTCTGCGCGGAGCTGCGCAAGCTGTTGGCTCAGGATCCCGAGTGGCGCCAGCTGCTCGCGGAGAAGCTCTGCGACGCGAGCGGTTCGAAAGCGATGTCCCTCAGCGCCTGCTGCATCGCCGAGCCGGGCTTCCGCCCCCCGATAGGGCTCCAGATCCCGCTCGAGGATCTCTACCTCGCCGACATCGACCTCTGCGGTTGGGAGCTCGGCGGCAACGTACTGCGCTGCGATCTCTCCAGAGCCCAACTCCGCGAGCTGCGCGCGCACGACCTCCTCTGCATCGGCTGTCGGCTCGAGCGCGCCGATCTCCGCGGTGCGGACTTCGAAGGCAGCGCGATCGACGAGTGCGTCTTCGAGGAAGCCGATCTGCGCGGCGCACGCCTGGTCGAGATCCGCTCGTCGCAGTGCAGCTTCCGCGCCGCACATCTGGAGCGCGCCGATCTCCGCGGCGCGACGCTCCTCGAGGCGCAGCTCGACCGCGCCCGCCTCGACCACGCGAACCTCGCCGGCGCGCTCCTCTGCGATGCCAAGCTCGCGCAGGCGAGCTTCGACGGCGTGCGCGCCGAGGCCTGCTCCTTCACGCGCTGCGACCTCTCCGGCAGCAGCTGGAACGGCGCGAACCTCCGCGGCGCGAGCTTCGCTCACGTGCGCTGCCGCAACAGCGACCTCGGGCCGGCCGACTTCCGCGGAGCGCGGCTGGATCCAGAGACGTGGCAGGAGCTCCGCCGCCTGGGCGCCTGGGTCTGACCCCCCGTTGCACAGAAAAGGTGCCAGGCACCTTTTCTGTGCAATGGTGTGACCGCGTCCGGAGGTGCGCGTCGAGGGGGCATCATGGTCAGACCACCTCGACTCATCCTCCTCAACATGCCGTACCACGTCCTGATCCGCGGCGTGGACCGGCAACCGATCTACGTAGATGACCGAGATCATCTCCGACGCTGGCGCTACCTCAAGGTGGCGGTAGCGCGATTCCGCTGGATCATCATCTGCCACGTGGGAATGCCCAATCACGACCACCTCGTGCTCCTCGTCCCCGAGGACACGATGGCGGAGGGCATGCAATTCGTGAACGGCGAGTACGCGAAGTGGGTGAACTGGCGCCACGACCGCGTCGGCCATCTCCTGCAGGGCCGCTACAAGCTGCTCCTGGTCGAAGGCGAGAGCTACCTCTTCGAGCTCTGCAGCTACGTGCACCTGAACCCCGTTCGCGCCGGGCTCGTGGAGCGCCCCGAGGACTATCGCTGGAGCACCTACTCCGGCTACATCGATGCAAGCCAAGCTCTGCCTTGGGTGAACTACGACATCCTGCTGCGACAGCTCTCCCCCGACCCGATCCGCGCGCGTCAGAAGTACCGCGAGCTCGTCGAGCGCGACATCGCGCGCAAGCCGCCCGCGCCGTGGAAGCAGATCCGCAACGGCTTCTTCCTTGGCAGCGACTCCTGGGTCGAGCGCACGAAGCAGATGATGAACCTGCGCGCGGGCCGTAGGGGCCCGCGATCCGCGACCGGCAGGATCGATCTCGCCGTCTTGCTCCCGGTGGTCGCGCGCGCCACGGGCACGACCGTCGCCGCGCTGCTCGACGTCAACCAAGAGCCCGGCGCGAGCCTCCGCCCGCTGCTCGTCGCGGTTGCGCATCGCGTGGGCGGCCACTCCTACGCCGAGATCGCCTCCGCCTTGGGCTACCGCTCGCGCTCCTCCGTCACGCACGCGCTCTCGCGCTTCGAGCAACGCCGTGTCGAGCTCGCGAGCACCTTCGAGCAGATCGCGCTGGCGCTCGTTGCACAGTAAAGGTGCCTGGCACCTT
>JAEUHW010000353.1 GCA_016793245.1 Planctomycetota bacterium | reverse complement strand
TCCATCCATCGAACACGGGCGCGCTGGAGCAGAGATAGATCAATCTGGGCAGAACGACACCTTGCTTCTTGCCGTTCTTCAACACGTAGCGCAGCGCGTTCCGCGCCTGCGTCGAGATGACCTCGTCGTGATAGCGCTCGGGGAACACCTTGCCCTTGCGGCCCCAGAGCTTGTTCAGCGCGCGGGCGAGCGGGCTCAGCAAAGCGTTCATGCCGCGTGCGACGCACTCGCGATCTTCGGCTTCGACGAGGAGGTGCAAATGGTCCCGTTGAATCGAGTAGTGGATGATCCGCATTCCGTGCCGATTGCTGCTCGCGCTGAGCGCGGAGAGGACGAGCTTCAGCGCTCCACCGCGGCGCAGCGAGGGCAGACCGTCGGCAAGTCGCACGGTGACGTGCAGCGGCTCGTTGCGCTTCTTCATCGCGCGCTGACGGTGCGGCATGCGGGGCTCGGCGTTCTTCGGCTTCCGCCCCGCGCCCGTCCGCTTGCCGCCATGCTGACGGAAGTCGAACTCGAGTTGTTGATCCTTGCGGCGCATGTGGATTCCTCGGCCTCGTCGCGCGTCGCATCCCCCGATGTCGTTCCAGCACGTAGAACGCAGAAGGAGCCTCTTCAGTTTCCTAGCAAGTCGGAAACTTGATAGCGCGACGTTATTCGCTACCCGATCTCGCTGCACCGCGCGGGCGACGAACCGCTGTCTCTCGACGCGGCTCTCGCGTCGACGTCCGTTCGCCCCCGTAGCATGAGTTCCGGAGCCCCCGCCTCCCGCGGGCTCCGGAACGGCGCACGATGTCTATCGACGTAGCGGAGCCGCATCCCAAAGGCGATGCAAGCGACGTGACCGCCGCATTCGCGCTCGAATCGTTTCCGACGTCGATCGCGCGTCGACACACGGTGTCCTTCGACGTCGTGTACGCGCGGCGGGCGCGGCGCTTGCTTCGCCGGAGGGCTGGCGGAGCGGTCGTCGCGGACCTCGGGTTCGAAGGTTCGCGCTCGTCGTGGGTTTGGGTGCCGATCTCGCGTCGACGACTCCGACCAGAGCGGCGTGAGCCCTCGAGCCGGCGACCATGCCGACGGACGCAGCCGATGCACCAGCCAGCAAGCTCGCGGGGCTGGGGCAAAGCCCCGCGAGCACCTTGGCTGATAGCCCGCGGCTTGCCAGCGCGTGCCCTGCCGCCGTACAAGGTGGCGGGTACCCCCGTCATGAACTCGCCGCGCCCCTTCGCGCTCTGCTTCGCGCCGCTGCTCCTCCTGGTCGCCGCTTGCTCCGGGCCGACCGTGGCGCCTCCGCTCTCGGTCTTCCGGAGCGACCCCGATCCCGAGCATTACCTCGGCACGCCGATCTCCGGCCCGCGCCCCGCGAACGAGACGCTCCAGAACTTCCGCCTCGACGACGCGTGGTCGGTCGAGGTGCGCTGGAGACCCCTGCGCGCGATCCCCGAGAGCCTCGGCCAGCCGCTCGGTGCCGCGACGCGCGCGATCCTCGTCGGGGATGGCGAAGAGGAGCCCGTGACGAGCCAGCGCGTGAGCGTGCTGTTGCGACGTGCGCGCCTCGAGGTCCGCGCCGATCTCGAGGCGCTCGACGAAGAGCTGATCCGCAACGCCGGAGCGGCCCCGGATACGGAGCGCCTCGTGCGCGCCGCCGTTCTGCCGGGCACGACCGCGCTCTGCGGGATCGCCTGGGACGTAGGTCAGCAGTCCGGCGAACCGAAGAGCGAGCGCCTCGAGATCTTGGTCGGCCGCGGGAGCGACGGCGGCCGTCGAGGCGCGGAGATCGCGGTGCGCGCGAAGACGCGCGAGAGCAGCGAGATCGTCTTCCTCGATCGCGGAACCGAGCTCGACGGTCCGGCGGCGGTTCTCTATCTCCCGTTGCCGCTCGCGAGCGACGCGGGGAACGGCGTGGCGGTGAGCGTGCGCGTGCTCCCCGCGCCGGATCCCGCCAGCGCGCTGCGCGCCGAGCATCACCGAGCCTTCGCCGACGCGCTCGCCGACTACGCGCGCGCGCTGAAGCGCCGCGAGTACTGGAGCCAGGATCTGGTTCCGCCGACGACCGCCAGCGCGCATCGCGACGCCAGCGTCGCGCTGAGCTCGAGCGGACTGACCGAGGCCGATGCGTCGTTCTTGCTCGCGCGCTCGCTGGGCTGTCCGCTCGCCGTGGACCTCACCCTCGCGCTCGACGAAGAAAGCCAGCGAAGCCTGCGAGCGGTCGCGCGCCGCGCGCTCGTCGAAGCCCAGGATGGCGCGGCCAGCGCGGAGCTCGCCTGGATCCTCGAGAGCTCGGCCGTGCGCGCGGTGCTCGATCTCGGGCTCAGCGGTCCCTTGCCTCCCGCGGTGATCGCGGCCGCGGCGCGCCAGCTCGGCACGGTGAGCTTGAGCTTCGCGACGATCGAGGACCTCCTCGCGAATTGCCGCTCGATGGCCGACCTCGAGACCTTCCTGCTGGAGGAAAACCGCGAGAGCCTCGAAGACGCCGCTCTGGAGGCACGCATCCTGGCGCTGTATTTCCTGCGGCAGCGCGGTCGAGCGCCGACGGGCTTCGATCCCCTCGCCGAGACCGAGGAACGGCGCGAGCAGCTCGAGAAGGCGCGCGCGGAGGGGTGGAAGTGAGCTGGCGCTTCCCGCGTTTCTGGCGCCGTCGCCCTGTCGCCGCGGAAGGCGAGAACGCGCCCGCGAGCGCGCCGCCGCGCCGCCGCCGCTGGCGGCGCTGGTTGCTGCGCGGCGCGCTCGGCCTCGCGCTTCTTCTGGTCGTCGTACGCCTCGCGCTGCCTTGGGCCGTCCCCTACGCGCTGGAGCGCATCGCCGCCGGCTACGGACTCGAAGCGCGCCTGGAGCGGCTCGAGCTCGCGCTGCTGCACGGCGAGGTCGGCCTCTCCGGCCTCTCGATCCACGATCCCGACCTCGGTCGCGACGTGTTGAAGCTCGGCTTCGTCCGCGCGCGCATCGCCTGGCCCGATCTCTTCCTCGGCCGACTGCGCCTCTACCGCGTCGATGTCGACGATCTCTCCGTCGAGCTCGAACGCGATGCGGAAGGGCGCTGGTCCTGGCTCGAGCGCTTCGCCGCCGCCGAGGATGCGCCGTCGTCGAGCGCGCCCGAAGAGCCGGGAGCGAACACCGCGGAGGACGCTGCGCCCGCGCCTCCGCCGCGCCTCTCGGAGCTCCTCGCACTCCCCGTGCGCATCGACGACGCGCGCGTGCATCGCGTGCGCATCCGGTGGCGCGATGCGCTCGGCGGCGAGCCGCTCGCCACCGAGCTGCGCCTCTCGCTGCGCGCGAGCCAAGTCGGCGTCGCAGGTGCCGCGACCTCGCTCGAGCTGCAGCTCGCGGCCGAGCCGGGCTTGCGCGAAGCGCGTCTCGGCGTGCGCGCCGCCGCGGAGAGCTCGGCGCTGCGGGCCCAGGTGTCGTTCGACCTGCGCGGCGCGGACGCACAGCGCTTCGCGCGCTATCTCTCGCCGCTCGGCCTCGTGCCGCCGCAGGACGAGCTCGCGCTCTCCTGGCGCGCCGACGCACTGCTGCACGACGACGACGAGAGCTTCTTGCACGGCGTCCTCGAGCTCCGCGAGCTCGCGTATCGCGAAGGCGCTCGACGCCTCGCGCGACTCGACCGGCTGAGCGTGCATTCGAACACGCTCGGCGAGCGCGATCTCGATCTCGAGAAGGTCGAGCTCCGCGGCGTCGATCTCGGCATCGAACGCGCCGCCGACGGAGCGTTGCACTTCGGCGGCTGGACGCTGCGCGCCGTCGAAGCTCCCGCCGCGGAGCGAGCACTCGCCGCCGGTGCGAGCGAAGCGCCGTCCGCGAGCACCGCCGATCCCGCGCCGACCGCTGCGGCCTCTTCCGCGGCGCCCACCTCGCTCGACCTCTGGCCCGCGGAGCTGCCGCGCCTCCGCGTGCGCGCGCTGCGCCTCGCCGATCTCTCGCTGCGCGCGAAGCTGCCCGAGCTCGCGCTCGATCACGCGTTCGCGCTCGAGCGCCTCGACTTGGACCAACTCGATCTGCGCCCCGGCGCCGAGCAAGCTCCGGCGCGGTTCGTCGTGCGCGCCGGTTCCCCGGGACTGCTCGAGCATCTGCGCCTCGACGGTGAGCTCGCGTTCGGACCGCAGGTGGCTCGCGCCGAGCTCGCGCTCGATCTCGAGAACCTCGACGTCACGGCGATCGACCGCGTGCTCCGCGCCGCGGGCTTGGAGCAGCTCGGCCTCGAAGCGCATCGCGTGCGCGCGCAGCTCTCGGCCGCGCTCGATCCGCGGACGGCCCATGCGCCGAAGCTGGACGCCGCGTTGCGCGCGCTGCGGATCGACGATCGCAACGGCGCGAGCTTGCTCGGCATCGACGTGGCCCGCGCGAGCGTCGCGCTCGATCGCAGCGGTGGCCCCACCGTCGCCGAGCAAGTCGAGCTGCGCGGCTTGAAGGGGCGAGCCATTCGCAGCCGCGATGGCGCGCTGCACGTCGCGGGCCTGCGGATCGCTCCCGCGAGTGCTGCGTCGAGCGAGCTCGCCGACGCGCCGGCGCGCGCGGCCGTGGCGCAGGCGAGCGAACCCAAGGCAGCGCCCGCGCAAGGCGCGGCGAACCAACCATCCGCACCGACGCCGACGGTTTCGCCCAGAGACGGCGCGCCCGCGCCGCATCTCTGGTTGCGCGCGTTGGACGTGAGCGAGATCGAGCTCGCCTTCCTGGACGAGACCGGCGAGCTCGAGGCACCGCTCGAGCTCGGCGCGCTGCGCATCACGGGGCGCGAGCTGCACATCCCGGCGCGCGTGAACGAAGACGCTCCGGGCCAGCTCCGCATCGAGGCCGCGTTCCCCGGACTGATCGAAGCGCTCGTGCTGGCGGGCGAAGTGCACGCCGATCCCGAGCTGCCGAAGTTCGAGCTCGAGCTCGACGCGCAAGGCGTCACCGCGCAGCGCGCGCAGTCGCTGCTCGCGCGCGTCGGCGTGCGCTCGGAGCTCGCGGACGGGCGGCTCCGCGCGCGCCTGCAAGGCGAGCTCGCGCTCCAGCCCGATGGGCTGCGCGCTCCGCTCCTCCGCGTCGAGCGCTTGAGCTTCGCCGATCGCGAGCGCTCGCTCTTCGATCTCGCCGAGGCGCGAATCGAGAACCTCGCGCTCACGCGCTCCGCCGACGGCGCGCCGCTCCTCGACATCGGCCGCGCGAGCTGGAGCGCGCTGCGCTCGGCGGTCGAGCTCCGCGAGAACGGCGAGCTCGCGGCACTCGGCTTCGCGCTGCGGCCGACGGGGCCGAGCGAGACCGCGGCACACGGAGCGAGCGGCAGCACCGCGAGTGAGGCCGCGAGTCCCACCGCGCCCGCCGCCGCGCCGGTCCCCGCCGCCCCCGTCGCCGACGCCGCGCCTGCGCTCGCGCCGACGCTGCGCCTCGATGTACTCGCGCTCGACGGCATCGCGCTCGAGCTCCGCGACGCGCGCGGCGCGACCTGGCCGCTCGAGCTCGGGCTCCGCGGTCGCGCCCTCTCGTTCGCTCCGGAGTCCGCGCAGCGCGAGACCGGAACGATCGAGCTCGCCGCGCGGTGCGCGCAGACCCTGGAGGAGCTGAGCGTGCGCACCGAGTTGCACGCCTCTCCGGAGCGCATCGAGGCGACGACGGAGCTGCGCTCGCGCGGCATCGATCTCCAGCGCCTGGAGCCGTATCTGCGCCAGCTCGGCGTCGTCGGCGAGATGCGCGCGGGCACGGCGCAGGCCGAGCTCGAGGCGCGCTTCGAACGCCGCGGCGAGACGCTCGCGGGACGCATCGCTCTGCGCGAGCTCGCGCTGCGCGACGGCGAACGCGAGTGGCTGAGCGTGCGATCGATCGAGGGTCGCGACCTCGAGCTCGCGCCGACGCGCGCGACGTTCGGCGCCTGGGAGATCGTCGAGCCGCGCGCCCGCGTCGAGCTCCGGCCCGACGGCAGCACGGCCCTGCTGGGCTTGGCCTTCGGGCCTTCGGCGCCGAGCGCGCCCAGCAGCGGGGCTCCGAGTGAAGCTCCCGCGGAAGCGGTCCCGCCGGCGGCCGAGACGCCGCCTCCTGCGCCCTCCGAGCCTCCGATGCCGACGCCCGTCCCTGCGCCCGCAGCGACGCCGATGGAGCTCGCGTTGCTCGGCTTCGCGCTGCGCGGCGCGGAGCTCTCCCTCGTCGATCAGCGCGGAGCCGAGAGCGTCGAGCTCCCGCTGCAGCTCACCGCGGATCTCGGCGCGCTGACGATCGGAGCGCAACGCGGGCGCTCGCCCCTCGCGATCGAGTTGCGGAATCGCCCCGGCGACAGCGTCCTGCAGATGCGCGGAGAGGTCGGCGCTTCTCACGACGGCGCGGCATTCGATCTCGGCATCGAAGGACGCGCCCTCGATCTGCGCCGCGTGGCCGCGTTCCTCCCGCCGGAGCTCGCGGCGCGGACGAGCAACGGCGAGCTGCGAGCGCAGATGCGCGGCGACCTCGCTCGCGATCCCGCGACGCAGCGCCTCGTGCTCGCGCTCGCGGCGCAGGATCTGCGCTGGTCCGAGGCCGGCGCCGAGCATCCGTGGCTCGGACTCCAGAGCTTGGAAGCCGATCTCGCGCGCGCGACGAACGGCGATCTCGAGATCGATCGACTCCGCTGCACCGGTGTCGAGGCGCTCGTCGAGCACGAGCGCGGGATCTACCGCGCGCTCGGTTTCGAAGTGGCGCCGCCGGTCGAGCCGCCGGCAGTCGCCGAGGCCGCGCCGTCGGGAGCGCCAGCGGAGAGCGCGACGCTGCCTGCGAGCGAAGCCGTGACCCCGGAGAGCGAGGCCGCTCGCCTGCGCCCCGCGCTCGTGCGCTATCCGCGCGTGCGCGTGCGCGAGCTGCTGGTGGAGGTCGCCGCGCTGCACTGGATCGATCGCGCCGCGGATGATCGCGTCGGGCGCGGCGAGCTGGCACTCTCCCTGCGCAATACGGCGCCGATCGACTGCCTCGGCGCGAACTACGCGGAGCGGCCGCCGATCGAGCTGCGCATCGATGGCCGCGCGAAGCCGGGCATCGCGCGCTTCGTGCTCGACCTCGAATCGAACCCGTTCGCGCTGAGACCGCACTCCGAGCTCGCGCTGAAGTTCGAGGGGATCGATGCGCCGGCGCTGCGCCGCGCGGCACCGGTGCTGCTCGAGTCGCTGCGCGCCGAGAAGCTGATCGGCGCTTCGCTCGAAGGAGAGCTCGAGACCGAGCTCGCGCTCCCGCGGCGCGGCCCGCTCGACTTCGATCTCGGCCAGCGCTTCGGCTTGCTCGTGGAGCTGAAGCGCTTCGCGCTGCGCGACGCCAGCGGCGCCGTGCTCGCCGGCGTCGAGGAGTGGTTGCTGGAAGCGCCGCGCATCGATCTGAAACGCGGTCACGTCGTGATCCGTCGCTGCGACTTCACGCGCCCCGAGATCCACGTCGCGCGCACCGCGCGCGGTCTCGAGGCCGCGGGCTGGATCGTCGAGACACCGCCCGCCGAGACGAGCGCTGCGCCGGTGGCGAACGCGACGAGCGACGCCGTGGCGCCAGGGGACTCCTCGGCCGCGGCTTCGAAGCCGGCGGCCCCCGCCGCGAGCGCCGCGGCGCAGCCGGCGTCGGCCGCGCCGCCGAGCTTCGTCGTGGAGCTCGACGAGCTACAGCTCCTGGATGGCATCGCGAGCTTCCGCGACGAGCGCGTCGATCCACCGCTGGTCATCCCGCTGCACTCGATCGACCTCGGCCTGCAGAACCTGACCAGCGCCCCGACCAAGGACTCCCTGCCGGTGGGACTGCAGTTGAACGCCCTCGCCGGCGACGTCGAGGTGCCGAAGCGCGCCGCGGCGGGACCGGTGCCCGGCTTCGGCTTCGTGACCGGGATGATCGGCGGCCTCGCCGAGACCGTCGTCGGCAGCGGCAAGATCGAGCGCGAGCCACGGCCGCTCTTCCAGGAGCTCCGCGCGGAGGTGCTGCTGACGCCGACCTGGCCGCCGCGCGGGCACATCGACCTCGAGCTCGCCGGCTTCGAGCTCGCGGCGCTCACGGCGACGGCGAAGCAGAGCGCGGTGGACCTCGCCGACGGCGTGCTCGACGCCAGCATCCGCACCGTCGTCGACCCGCGCGGCAACGCGCGTGGGCGAAACCTCCTCTACTTCACGCATCTCGACATCGACGAACCCGCGGACGGCCCCATCCAGCGCTACCTGAAGCTCCCCGCGCCGCTCAACGTGATCGTGTTCGCCGTGATGGACGACACGGGGGCCGTGCGCATCCCCGTCGACTTCGAGCAGCATCTGGGCTCCGAGATGGCGCAGGGCCAGGTCTTCGGCATCGCGGTCGACTCGCTCGCGCGCACGCTGCAGCACGCGCTGGAGCGCAGCGCGTTCCGCGTCGTGGGCTTCGTCACCGACTTCGGGGACTCGTTGCTCGGCGGTCTGCCGCTGATCGGCAGCCTCTGGGCGTGGCTCTTCTCGGATCAAGTGCCGGAGGAGGAGCTGCAGCCCATCGAGCTCCACTTCGCGCCCGGGGACTCCTACCTCAGCGACGAGAGCCGCGCGGCGCTGGCGGTGATGATCGAGCGCCTGCGTCGCCATCCCAAGATGGACGTCGTGATCGAGCACCTCTCGGGTCGCGACGATGTCGCGCGCGCGCAGCTCATCGGCTCGCCCTCGCGCGAGGACCTGCTCGAGTTCGATGCTCGCCTCGCCAGCGAGATGGAGCTCAACTCGCGCGCTCGCGACGTGCTGCTCGCGCAAGCCGAGGCCGCGATCAAGGAAGGTCGCGCCAGCGATGCCGCCGCCGCGCGCAGCGAGCTGCGCCGTCGCGACGAGCGCATCGGCGAGCTGCTGCAGGCGAAGCGCGCGCTGATCGAAGCGTTGGGCAAGAACCGCGGAGCGCAGGTCGAGCGCCGCACGCGCTCCGTGCAGACGGAGTTCGGGCGGGCGCGCGCGGAGCTCGTGAAGGCGGCTTTGATCGCGAACGCGCGCGAGCTCGACTCTCGCGTGCGCGTGCCGCGCCCGCGGCCCAACGAGCCCGACTTCGATGGCGGCGGCCGCATCCTGCTCCGCCCCGCGATGCGCCGGCGCTGAAGACACGCCGCCGACTCGAACAACGCGCCAGCTTCGCTCGCCAACGCGTCCCCGCGCCTTCAGGCGCGGCGAAGAGGAGCATCGCGCTGCGTCCTGAGAAACGGCGCCAGCAAGCACCGCGCTGCGTCCTGAGACGCGGCGCCAGCAAGCATCGCGCAACGCCCCATCAGGCGCCGCGCCAGAGAGGAATCCGAGGTCGTATCCTCGATTCCCGCTCCTCCAACTCAGCGCTGACCGTTCGAGCTCCGTTCGTAGACCACCTGACCCGCGACGATCGTCATGCGCGCGCGCGTCGAGAGCCAACCCGCCCCGAGCTCCTCGGCGAGCGCCGGATCGGGATCGAAGACGCTGAGATCCGCGTCGAAGCCGATGGCGACTTTCCCGCGGCGCTCCTCGGCGAACGCCGCCCGGGCCGCGCCCGCGGTGAAGGCCGAGAGCGCCTCCGCTTCTTCGAGGCGCTGCTCCGGGAACCACCCGCCCCGCGGCGTGCCATCGGCATGCGTGCGCGTCAGCGCGGCGAAGATGCCAAGGCGCGGATCGCAGTCCTCGACGGGGAAATCGCTGCCGAAGGCGAGCGGCACGCCGCGCGTCAGCATCGCTCTCCACGCGTAGGCGCCCTGCGCGCGCTCCGCGCCGAGCCGTTCGACGGCCCAGTCCATGTCGGAGGTGCAATGCGTGGGTTGCATCGACGCGATCCAGCCGTTCGCCGCGAAGCGCGCGAAGTCCTCCGCGGCGACCACCTGCGCGTGCTCCATGCGGAAACGGCGAGCGCGTGCGTTCTCCGGGTCGAGCTCGAGCTGCCGGCACGCGCGGTCGAAGGCCTGGAGCGCGTTGCGATTGCCGCGATCGCCGATCGCGTGCGTGCAGGCTTGGAAGCCCTTCTGCAGGCACTCCAGGTAGACCGCGAACAGCTCGTCCTCGGTCATCGTCTCGAGCCCGCGAACGCCGGGCTCGTCGCTGTAGTCGGCGAGCAACGCAGCACCACGCGAGCCCAGCGCGCCATCCGCGTAGAGCTTCACCGCGCGCAGGTCGAGCAGCCCGCTCGGATGCGCGCTGGGACTCTCGCGCCTCGGTCGGCCGCCCCACATCCCGTAGATGCGGATCTTCCAGCGCTTCTCGGCGATCAGCGCCTCGAGCGCCGCCACCGTCTCAGGCTCGATCCCCGCGTCGTGCATGCCCGTCAAGCCGACCGCGAGCAAGCGCTCCTGCGCGGCGAGCAAGCGCTCCGCGAGCGGCCGCGCGCTCTCGCTCACCTTCACGCCGACCTGCCGCATCGCGCGATCGACGAAGACCCCCGTGGGCCGACCCGCGGCGTCGCGCAGCACGCGCCCGCCGGGCGGATCCTCGCTGCGCTCGGGGATGCTCGCGAGGGCCATCGCGCGCGCGTTCGCGAGCGCCGCGTGCCCGTCGACGCGCACGAGCCAGACGGGATGGTCCGGCGTCGCCCGCGAGAGCTCGCCGTGCTCGGGGAACGCCTTCGTCGTCCAGTCGTTCTGATCCCATCCGCGGCCGACGACCCAGGTCCCCGCGGGCGCCGTACGCGCGCGGGCGACCACGCGCTCGATCACCTCGGCATAGCTCGTGGTGCCGACGAGGTTCACCTCTTCCAGCAGGTCGCCGAGCCCGAGCAAGTGCCCGTGCGCGTCGACGAGGCCGGGCGTCACCATCGCGCGATCGAGCTCGATCGTGCGCGCGGCCTCGAACGCGCGCGCGCCCGCGCTGGGACCCGCGGCGAGGATCTTGCCGGCGCTCCACGCGACGAAGGCGCCGCCCTCGTCGCCCGCGACGCCATGCACGCGACGCGCGCGCAGCAGCACATCGCAGGCGGTTCGGGGCTCCTGGACTTGCGCCGCGGCGAACGCGTGCGCGCAGAACGCGAGAGTGCAGGCGAGAGCGTGGCGCAGCGACATGGCGTCGGACTCCGTGCGCACCGCGAGAGGAAGCAGTGCTTCGCGCACTCTAGCAGCCTGTTGAGAAAGTGCTTCGAGGCTGGGAACGATGAATCGGGCGTCTCGCCGAGGCGCAGGAACCGGCGCTGAAGCGGGTGTTTCAGCTAGGTTCCGGCAACGAAGGCGAGGCGACCGAGGCGCGTTCTTCAGCCCGAATGACTTTTTGGAACAGGCTGCTAGCGCGAGCCCGCGATCAGTCGAGCACGTGCGCGCAGTCGACCTCGCGCCCGTCGAGCAGGATCTTCCGCTCCACCGGAGTGCGCCGCGAGATCGACTTGCCCGAGAAGATGAGCGAGTTGCGGATCGCGATCGGGTGCTCGACCTTCACGCCATCCATCAGCACCGAGTTCTCGACCGTGGTTCCGGGCGCCAGCTCGACGTTGCTGCCGATCCAATTCGGGAGCCCGTGGCGCCGCAGGTAGTGCAGGTTCACGACGAGCAAGTCCTCCGGGAAGGAGATGTTCAGGTCGTCCCGGATGACTTCGGCGGCGCGCACCTGGAAGCCGTCGTCGATGTAGGTCTGGATCGCGTCGGTGATCTCGTACTCGTCGCGCATCGCCGTGCGCGGCGTGCGCCGCACGGCGTCGAAGAACGAGACGTCGAAGAGATAGAGCCCGCAGCCCTTGAGATCGGTGCGCGGATGGCGCGGCTTCTCGATCACGCGGCGGATCACGCCGTCGCCGCCGAGATGCACGACGAAGTTGCGCTTGATCGCCTCGATGTCGGGCTCGCGCTTCACGGCGAGCACCGCATCGGTCTTCTCCGCGCGGAACATCTCGACCATCGAGCCCAGGTTCTCGGTGTCGAAGAAGATGTCGCCGAGGAAGAGGAAGAACGGGCGATCCACGAAGGGCTCGAGGCGCGAGACCGCGTGCGCGATGCCGAGCGTGTGCTCTTGCTCGACATAGCGCAGGCGCACGCCGAGCTCCGAGCCGTCGCCGAGGGCGCGCACGACCTTGTAGCCCAGGTGTCCGATCACCACGACGATGTCGCGGATGCCGAGCTCGCGCATGGCCTCCACCTGGTAGTGGAGCAACGGACGGCCGGCGATCGGGAGGATGGGCTTCGGGTAGTCCTCGGAGAAGGGGCGCATGCGCGTCCCCTTGCCGGCAGCGAGGATGACGCCCATCAACTCGCTCTGCGATTTCGATGTCATGCGGGCTCGGAACGAGAAGGGTCTCGGAGGTGCGGGATGTCTGCCCCGCCTTCCTTCGGCCGATCCCCTACGCCTGCCGCACTCGGGAAGCAAGCCAGGAGGGCCGGCGGCCCCTCGACCGAGGGGCCGCCGGCCCTCCGCCGGCGAGCACGTACTAGGCGCCGAGGCTCAGTTCACCGGAACCCCGAAAGCCACCGTGAGGCGCGTGGAGGCATAGCTCGCGGCGAGCAGGTCGAGCGCCCGGTCGCCGTTCAGATCGAGCACGGCGGCGAACGAGACGTCGCGCACGCTGAGGAAGTCGAGGTCCGCGTCGCGCACGAAGTTGCCGATGCTGTCGTTCAGCAACCAGCGCCCCGCGCCGGTCTTCGGGATCGTGAGCAGGTCCTCGTCGCCGTCGCGATCGACGTCGAGCAGGTCGATGAAGTTGGTGCCCTCGCCGACGAAGAGATCGCTCCGCGCGAAGGTGAACCCGCCCTGATTGCGCAGGCGCGTCAGGTTCTCGCTGCCCGGGCACGAGACGAAGAGGTCGATCCTGCTGTCGCCGTCCGCGTCCGTCGCCGCGAGGAAGGTCGGCCCGCTGTTGGTGGCACTGCGCGCGCGGAAGCTGAGCCCGCCGAGGCCATCGTTCGCGAGGAAGGTGACGGTGTCGTCGCCCGAGTCGCTCACCGCGACGTCGCGATCGCCATCGAGGTCGAAGTCGGCGATCAGCACCGCCGCGGGACGGGAGCCGACGGTGATCGGCGCGCGCTCGAGGAAGGTGCCGCTGCCGTCGTTCTCGAAGACGAGGACGCTATTGCTGCCTTGCGAGGCCACCACGAGGTCCAGATCGCGGTCGCCGTCGAGGTCGCTCGCCGCGACGCCGAGGAGGAAGAAGCCCTGCGTCTGCTGCGTGGTGATGCGCGTGAACGGCAGCGCGCCGTCATTGAACGCGATCGCCAGCGAGCGGCCTTCCGCGTCGGTGACCGCGAGATCGGAATCGCCATCGCCGTCCGCGTCGAACGCGAGCACGAAGGTCGGGCGCATCGGCTGCGGCACGAGCAGGTCGCCGACGTGCACCAGCGCACCCTCGGCGCTGATCTCGAAGAACCCGATCTCGCCTTCCTCGTAGAGCGCCGCGGCGACCTCGGGTCGATTGGAGCCGACCAGATCGGTCACGGCGAAGTAGAACGGGAACGGCCCGGCGGGATAGGTGCGCGGCGCGATCGCATCGCCCGAGTCATCGCGCTCGATGATCGAGATCGCGGCTTCCTCGAAGTTCGCGGTCACCAGCTCGACCGCGCCATCGCCGTCGAGATCGCCCGATTGGATGCGGCGCACTCGGAAGCCCACGCCGAGACCCGACGCTTCGCCGTACTCGAGGCCGTCGGCGAGCAGGATGTCGACGGAGGAGGTGGTGAAGCTCGCCGCGAGCAGGTCGAGCTGCGAGTCGCCGTTCCAGTCGACGAGGATGAGATCGGTCACCGGGCTGTCGGAGAGCAGGTCGCGCCGCGAGGCGAAGGAGCCGTCGCCCTGGTTGTCCCAGATCACGACCGAGGTGCTGCTGAAATGGCCGGCGAGGAGATCGAGGTCTCCGTCGGCGTCGCGGTCCTGCAGCGTGGCCGTGAGCGGTCCGCTCGCCACGGGGATCGCGCCGGTCGGCAAGAAGACCGCGCTGCCCGAGTTCAGGAAGCTCAGCATGCGATCGCCCGAGAAGTCCGAGGCCACCATGTCGGTGTCGCCGTCGCCGTCGATGTCGCCGACGTCGATGGCCGAGAGGCGAGCATCGGAGAACGGACCGAGCGGGATCTCCTGCGGCGCGGCGAAGGTGCGATTGCCGAGGCCGCGAACGAAGAAGAGCCGGCTGTTCACGATCTCGACGCAAGCGAGGTCGAGCACTCCGTCCCCGTCGCCGTCGAGCGTATGCGCCTGGACGGCTCCGCCGGGGCCGCCGCCCAAGTCGATCACTCCGGACGGCGTGGTCGGATAGACCCCGGTGCCGTCGCCGAACCAAACGCGCAGCACGCCGTCGCCGCGGCAGGAAGCCACGATGTCGACGAAGTCGTCGCCGTCGAGATCGAAGGTCTCCACGTCATACGGGAGCACGCAGCCGGTCAGCACCTGGGAGGAGCTCAGGACTCCGGCGTCGTTGCGGAAGACCTCCACGCCGTCGGCCGTGGGCAGGCCGCGCAAGTCGATGTTCGCGGTCACGACGTCGAGGTCGCCGTCGCCATCGACGTCGGCGAGGCTCACGTCCGAGGCCCCGGTGCCTTGGATCGGCACATCGGTTCGCGAGCGGAACTTCACCGCGGAGCCGTTGGAGAATCCGCGCTTGCCGCCGCCGCCCCCGCCACAAGATGCGGCGAGGAGGCAGACGCCAGCGAGGAGAAATAGGGTCGGGGGCGAGAAGCGCAACATCGAGGGATCCGAGGCTCGAGACAGGCGGGGAAAGATGAGGGAGCGGAAATCCACTCGCCCCAAGCGTACCCCGGAGCGATGGCATTGCCCAACGCGGGGAGCAAGCATCCGCCGACCGCGGGCGCACCTCGGCAGGCCGAACGCGCGCCGCGAGCGGTCAAGCCAGATAGAGCTCCACCTTGCGCCGATACTCCGCGGCGCTGTGCAGGATCGCCTGGCGCTCGGGTTCCCCGAGCTCGCGCACGATCCGCCCCGGAACGCCCACGACCAACGAGCGCGGCGGCACGACGAGGTTCTCCTTCACGACGGCGCCCGCGGCGATCACGGACCCCGCGCCGATCCGCGAGCCGCCGAGGAGGATCGCCCCCATCCCGATCAGGCACTCGTCCTCGACGAGCGCCCCGTGGAGGATCGCGCGATGCCCGATGGTCACGCGCGCCCCGATCCGGTTCGGCACTCCCGGATCGGCGTGGATCATGCTGAGGTCCTGGACGTTCGTGTCCGGGCCGATCGAGAGCGGTGCGTCGTCCCCGCGCAGGACGCAGCCGAACCAGAGGCTCGCGCCGTCGCCGAGCTCGATCTCGCCGGTCAGCGTCGCGTTGTCGGCCGCGAAGGCGGCGCCGATGCGGACGAAGCGCCCGCGTTGAGGGTGGAACATGAGAACGAGCGATCGCCGCGATGCGGCGCTCAGGAGCCCGCGCTCTCGAAGAGCACGGGCAGGAACAGCGTGGAGAGATTGAGGGCCGCGTGCAGCGCGATCGGCGCGGTGAGGCGCCCCGTTCGCTCGTAGAGCCAGCCGAGGAGGAGCGAGAAGCCGAAGAGCGGCAGGTAGACCTCGGGTCCGTGCCCCAGCACGACGAAGAACAGCGCCGTGAGCGCGATGCCGCGCAGCGGACCGAGCGCGCGCACGCAGACCGGCTGCACGAAGCCACGCCAAGCGATCTCCTCGGCGATGGGCGCGAAGACCCCCGCGACCGCGTGCACGAAGAAGCTCGCGAGCGGATCTTCGATCGAGCGCACGCGCTCCAGCGTCTCCTGCCGCGGCAGCCCTTCTCCGAGCACCGCGGTCCAGCACTCCGACCAGAGCCCGAAGAGCCCTTGCACGAGCGGCACGGCGGCGAAGAAGGCCAAGAGCCCGAGCGCGATCGCCCGCAGGTGGCCGCCCCGCCCGAAGCCGAGCCGCCGGAACGCCTGCCGCACCGAGCGCGCGCCGCCGCGCCTGGCGCAGGCGAAGACGAATCCCAGCGCGAGCGCTTGCCCTCCCACTTGGATCGCGCTCGCCGTCGGTACGGGCAAGAGCTTCTCGCCGGCGTCCGGGTGGTGCAGCGAGAGGGCGAAGCTCTGCAGCGCGATGAGCGAGCCGAAGAAGAGGCACGCGCCGATCGCGAGATCGCGGAGGCCCCACGGCACATCGCTCGACGCGCGCCACGGCGTCAGGCGATCCGCCGCGAGTCGCAGGCCGGCCAACAGGACCGCGGCGAGTAAGAGGGCCGTGAACGGCGAGGTCAGCAGCGCGTGCAGCATGCGCTCCTTCTATCCGCGCGAGCCGCCCGACGGGCTGCTCGGCGAGACGCCGTCGAGCGGGCTCGAGGCGCTCGCGTGCAAGCGCTTCGGGATGCGCCCGGCCACGTAGGCGGCGCGCCCGGCTTCGCACGCGAGGCGCATCGATCGAGCCATCAGCACGGGCTGACGCGCGCCGGCGATCGCCGTGTTCAGCAACACGCCGGCGGCGCCGAGCTCCATCGCGAACGCCACGTCCGACGCCGTGCCGAGCCCGGCATCGACGATCACGGGCACTTGCACCGACTCCAGGATGATGCGCAAGTTGTTCGGGTTCAGGATCCCCTGACCCGAGCCGATGGGCGAGCCCGCGGGCATGACCGAGGTCGCGCCCGCTTGCTCGAGGCGCTTCGCGAGGATGGGATCGTCGGACGCGTAGACGAGGACGCAGAACCCCTGGGCCACGAGCTCCTTCGTCGCCACCAGCGTCTCGACCGGATCGGGGAGCAGCGTTCGCGGATCGCCGAGCACCTCGAGCTTCACGAGCTCGGTGCCGAGGATCTCGCGCGCGAGGACACTCGTGCGCACGGCGTCAGCCGCGGTGTAGCAACCCGCGGTGTTCGGCAGGATGGTGTAGCCGCCGCGGCGCAGGCGCTCGAGCAAGCTGCCCCCCGGCGGCGGCGGTGCGTGGAGATCGATGCGCCGCAAGGCCACCGTCACGCAATCGCTGCCCGAAGCGGCGAGGGCCTGATCGCTCTCCTCGAGCGACGCGTACTTGCCCGTGCCGACGAGCAAGCGCGAGCGGAGACGGAAGCGCCCGAGGACCAGGTCCTCGTCGCGCCAGTCCTCGCCGAGGGTGCCGCGCGGAGCCTGCGCCGCGTCGGCCGCGCCAGGAGTTCCAGTGCTGTGCTGCATGAGAAGTCGGTCCGAGCAGGGTGTCGTCGGGATCAGCCGCCGCCGACGAAGGTCACGATCTCCAAGCGCTCTTCCGGCTGCAACGCGCGCTCGGCGTAACGCGAGCGCGACACGAGCGCACCATTCACTTCGATCGCGACGCTCCCGCGATCCAGCCCGAGCAGGAGCAGGAGCTGCTCCAGCGTCGTTCCGGGAGCGATCTCGCGCTCCTCGCCGTTCACGATGATCTTCACGTCAGAGCTCCGGGATCGACCGCCGAGGAACGCCTGCGCGGCAGCGCCAGGTTGAGCGAAGAGCCGCGCGGATTCCAGGGCGCAGGGACGCGCATCGGCCCGCGACTCAAGGCGTCTCGAGGACCAGCACCTTCAGGTAGCGCGACTCGGGCAAGGTGAGCAAGACGGGATGATCGTCGGCCTGTCCGCGGATCTCGCGCAGCAGCACTCTTCGATCGGCGTCCGCCGCGGCCTCGCGCACGACCTCCTCGAAGTCGGCCGGAGAGAGGTTGTACGAGCACGAGCAGGTCCAGAGCACCCCGCCGGGTTTCAGCAGCCGCAGCGCTTGCCCGTTGATCTCGCGATAGCCGCGCCAGGCCGCTTGCACTTCCTGGCGGCTCTTCGCGAACGCGGGCGGATCGAGCGCGATCGCATCGAAGCGCGTGCCCGCTTCGCGGAGGGCGCGGAGCTCCTGGAAGGCGTTGGCGGCACGGCGCTCGATGCCGGGCTTCTCGGCCCAGCCGTTGCGCGCGAGATTCTGCTGCACGCGCTCGAGCGCCGGCGCGGAGCTGTCGAGGAAGATCACCTGCTCGGCGCCTCCCGCGAGCGCCTGCAAGCCGAAGAGCCCGTCGTGACAGAAGGCGTCGAGGACCGAGCGCGCGCCGCGCGAGCGCACCTGCGCGCCGAAGGCGAGATGGTTCTGGCGCTGATCGAGGAAGGCGCCGGTCTTCTGCCCCGCGAGCACATCGACCGCGCAGCGCACGTCGCCTTCGCGCACTTCGATGGGGCCGCTCACGTTGCCGCGCAGCACTCCGGAGCGCAGCTCGAGGCCTTCGAGCTTCCGCACCTGCATCTCGTTGCGCTCGACCACCGCGCTGCAGCCGAGCTCTTGCACGAGGAGATCCGCGAGCGACGGGATCAGCGCTTCGAGGGCCGCGCTCGTCACCTGCAGCGCGGCCACGGTGTCGTAGCGGTCGATGATCAGTCCGGGCAGTCCGTCCGCCTCGCTCGCGACGAGGCGCATCTGCGAGGACTCGCGCGCGAGCGACTCGCGTCGCGCCGCAGCTTCGAGAACGCGCGTGCGCACGAAGGTCGCGAGATCGAATTCGTCGTGCGGCCCGCGACCACGCAAGAGCCAGCGCAGTGCGATCCGGCTCTGCGGCGAGTAGAGCGCGACGCCGTGCACGGCGCCGCCTTCGCGTTCGACCACCACCGCGCCGGGCGGGAGGCCTCGAGGCTCTTCGAGGTCGTCCCGATAGATCCAGGGATGGGCGGAGCGCAGGCGGACCTTCGCGCTCGGGCGCAAGCGTACGACGGGCAAGGGCAAGGGCGGAGACCTTCGAGGATCGTGGGAGAACGGCGCGGAACGAGGAGAACGAGCGGGATGCGAACTCTGCCGGCGCCCTCGACGCTCGGCGTCACTCGCCCGGCTTTCAGCGCGGACGAGGACCGTAGAGCGCTTCGAAGCGCGGATCGCCGTGCAGCTCGCGGAGGTCGGGGTCGCCCCAGGCCCAGCGGGCTTGCTGCTGCTTCGAAGCCTCCGAGAGGTGGTTCTCGCGCAGGTCGATCTCGAGCCAGCGCAGAGCCTCCTCGACGGCGCCGAGCAGCGCGAGCGTGCAGCCGCGGTTGTAGGCCATGGTCGGCTGCGCCGGGACGCGCGCGAGGATCGCGCGGGCTTCGGCGGCAGCTCCTGCGCGGGCGTAATAGCACGCCGCCAACACCCAGTTGAAGTCCGAAGGGTCGAGCTCGAGCGCGCGCCGGATGTGCACCATGCCCTGCGCGGGATTGCCGCGCAGCACGTTCTCGTTCACGGCGCGCGAGACGCAGAGCGACGCGAGATCCGGTCGGAGCCAATCGCCCGCGCCCGGTCCGTCGTTGCGCTCCAAGGTGCGCTGCAGCTCTTCGAGGCGCTGGAGCCCGAGCGACAGCGCGCGCTCGACCGCGTCCGCATCGCGCCGCGCCATGTGACAGCTCGCCAGTCCTTGCACGGCTTGCGCTTCCATGCGCGCCGCCCACGGCCAATCGCGCGTGGAGGCCCCGTAGCCCTCGATGGCCTCCGCGTAGACGCGCTGCGCGGCGTCGGGCGCGCCGCAGGAATCGAGCAGGAGCTGCGCCCACACGATGCGGAAGCGGCTGGGATGGCGACGGCGATAGCGAACGAAGGTGTCGAGATCGAGCACCTGCGGCTCTTCGGCGTAGCCCCGAGGCGAGGCGATCTCGCGCGCGGCCCAAGCACCTTGGGCTTCGAACGCCGCGGCGAAGCGCTCCAGCGCGGCGGGCAATTCCGCCGCGCGGCCTCGCCGCGCGAGCGCATAGAGGAGCTCGTAGAGTCCGGTCTCGCCGTCGAAGACGAGATCGACGTTCTCGCCGAAGTTCGGCAGGCGCTCCTGCGAGCGGAACGAGAAGCCTTCGATGGACACCGAGAGGGCATAGGCTTCGAGCAGGCGCTCCAGGGCGAGGCGCATCTCTTCCTCGGGGTCCACGGCGAGAGCGGGCTCGAGACAGGCGACCAGCGCCGCGGAGAAGCGCGCGCGAGCTTCCTCGCGAAGGAGCTCGCGCTGGAGCAGATCGAAGTGATGCACAGGACGACGGCGCTCCAGGCCGCGTCGCGCGATCTCCTCGTCCCAGAGCTCGGGATCCAGGAAGAGCGCCTCTTCGTCGTCGCGACCTTCGAGCGGAGAGGCGCCCTCGACGAGCCATCCTCCCCAGCGATCCGAGGGCGCTCGCAGCAAGGCGACGCTCGCTTCGGTCGCGACGGCGCGGAAGCGCGCGACGGAGGCGGCGTGCTCACCGCGCAGCAAGGCCCCGAGCCCGAGCGCCAGGCCGCCTTGGATGCGGGCATCGCGCCCTTCGCCGAGGCGCGCGTCCGGCCAGCGCGCGCGCCAGAGCGCGGCGGCGGGTTCCGCGCCGCGAGGGTGTCTGCTCGCCGGATCGAAGGCGCAGAGCACGGCCAGGCGCTGGAGGGGCAGGGCGCGGTGCGGAACGGCGGAGACGAGTCGCTGCAACGCGCGCTCCAGCGGCTCCCACTGGAGCGCCGCGCGCAGCTCGAAGTCGAGCGAACGCGTGGCGAACTCCCCCGCCGCCCGAAGGTCGGCATCCGAGGAGCCGAGGTCGGCCGCGATGAGGTCGACCAGCTCTTCGAGACGTCCGGCGCTCTGCGCATGCAGCGCGGCACCGCCGAGCGCGTACGCGAGCTCCAGGCGCGCGCTCCGATCCGCGGGTGCGATGGCGAGGCGCAGGTCGAGCAGCAACGGCCGCGCCGAACGCAGTCCGGTGAGCGCGCGGAGCAAGTCGACGCGGGCGTGGCGCACGGCGGCTCGATGAGCCTGCCAGAGCGTCGCCGCCGCCGCCGGCCGATCGATCGCCGCCAGCGCTTGGCGCGCCGCATCGCGCACGTCGGGCTCGACGTCCTCCACCAACTCGAGGAGCCAGGCCTCCCGCTCCTCTCCGCTCTCGAAGAGCTCGCGCGCTCCGAGTGTCTCGGCCACCGCTCGACGAACCTCGGCGCTGGTGTCCCTGCGCCGCTCTCCGACGCTGGCCAAGTGCTCGGGAATCGGCCGCCGCGCGAAGAGCGCGAGGCGCAACCGGCGGGCCCAGGGCTCGGCCGGCCACGGCTCGGCGAAGGCCGCGCGCACGCCCTCGACGCCCGCTCGCACCAGCGCGCCGAACGCATCGGCCCGCGCGCGCGACTCGACGTCCCGCAGACGCTCCACCGCCGCGCGCAGTCCGCCCGCCGGTGCCTGGCGATCCTCCTGCGCGCGGAGCGCGCCGAGCTCCGCGCCGGCGAAGAAGAAGCCCAGCCCCAGCCAGGCGGCCGAGCTGCCGCCGCGGAAGAGACCGCGGAGGGAGGAGGAGCGCATCGAGGTGCGACCGCGGGATCGAGGAGAGCTCATCGGAGGCGGCGTGATCCGCGCCGCCGCGCGCACGGCGCCGCGGCGGGCTGCGGCCCCTTCTAGCACGAGCCGCGTTCCCCGGTCGCAGAGTCCGCCGGAGAAAGACCTTAGGCGCTCTCGCCGAGGGCCGCCGAGCTTGACGCCCCGGACGCGGCGCGCCTACACTCCTCGCCCCTCAGTCTCCGAGCGGAGCGCCGTTCCTCGGGCGCCGGACCTCTGGTTCGGCACTCGCGAGCGGGGCACGCGAGGGAACGGCGTCGCGATCGAGCTCTGCTCGCTCGCGGGCGCGAAGCGAAGAAGGGCCGTCGAGGTCGAGCGCGCGACGCGCGGTCGGCACCGAGCGGACCCTTCTTTGACTTTCGCCCGCGGTGTGAGCGCGCGCGGGATCGAAGCCGTCGGTTCATCCTCAGGCATGCGGAACTCGCGACTCGAGCGCAACTCGGAAACGGCAGTAGCAGGCACGCGGCGCAGGCAGGCAGACCGCGCGAGCAGGAACATGGCGCAAGCAGGACCCTCCTGCAAGCGGGTGAGCACCGCGCGAGCGGATCGGCAGGTCAGCGCAGCGCGCGAGCCTGGCGGCGCGACACCAGCGAGCGCGCATCACCGGCGAGCGCACACCACCAGCAAGCGCAACCACCCGCGAGCAGACCGAGCAGGCGCATCCGGCAAGCGCATCCAGCAGGCGCATCCAGCAGGCGCATAACGGGCAGGCACGAGGAACATGGCCAACGAACTCCTGCGACTCATCGACGCGATCCATCGCGAGAAGGGCATCGACCGCGATCTGCTCTTCGACGCGCTGGAGTCCGCCATGACCACGGCGGCGCGCAAGCACCTGCACCTCGAGGATGACTTCGACATCAAGATCGACCGCAAGACCGGCGAGATGGAGTTGAAGCGCGGCGACGAGGAGTACGAGGTCGCGCCCGAGATCATGGGCCGTATCGCCGCCCAGACGGCGAAGCAGATCTTCCACCAGAAGGTCCGCGAGGCCGAGCAGGACAACGTCCTGCACCAGTACTCGCAGCAGCGCGGCGAGATCGTGATGGGCCGCGTGTCGAAGTTCGAGGGCGACACGATCGTGGTCGACCTGAACAACCGCGTCGAGGGGATCATCCCGCGCGACCAGCGCATCCGCGGCGAGAACTACAAGCCCGGCGACGCGATCCGCTGCCTCATCTACGACGTGAAGAAGGTCGGGCAGCGGGTGCGCATCATCCTCTCGCGCTCGAACCCGGACCTCGTCGCGCGCCTGTTCGAGATCGAAGTGCCCGAGATCGACGAAGGGATCATCCACATCCGCTCCGTCGTGCGCGAGCCCGGCTATCGCACCAAGATCGCCGTCTCCTCGACCGACGCGAAGATCGACTGCGTGGGCGCCTGCGTCGGCATCCGCGGCTCGCGCATCAAGTCGATCATCGACGAGCTGAACGGCGAGAAGATCGACATCATCCGCTGGAGCGACTCGCTCGAGATGCTGGTGAAGAACGCGCTGAAGCCGGCGGAGATCGACCTCGACGACATCTATCCGGATCCGGATGCGCGGCGGGTCACCGTGATCGTCGACGAAGACCAGCAATCGCTCGCCATCGGCCGGCGCGGCCAGAACGTCCGCCTGGCCTCCGCGCTCTGCCGCTGGGAGATCGACATCAAGACCCGCGCCGAGATCGAGGCCGAGATCGCCGGAGGCGGCGAAGGTGCCGCGGTCGCGGCCACGGCCGATACGGCGGACTCGGCGGAGCTTGGCGAAGGTGCGGAGCTCGGCGAGGGCGAAGGCCCGGAAGCCGAGCACGCCTACGCGAGCTCCGGCGCGGAAGTCGAAGGCGCGGAACACGGGGAAAGCGGTGCGCACAGCTCCGCGCCCCCTTCGAGTATGCTGCCGCACGGCGAGAGCGAGGGAGCCCGAACTCCCGAAGCCGAGCCGGCGAGCTGAGCTCGACCCGAGGATGCGGAGCGACGCTTAGCGCCCCCCTGCCAAGCTGCACCTGATCCCCTACCGTACCTGACCCCCAACCATGCAACGCGATCGACTCGAACGGGACGCTCCGGATCGAGCCAAGCCGCGGGAACACGAGCGCGCTGAGCGAACGGCTGACTTCGCCCCCGCGGAACAACACCTGGAGTCGCGACCTTGAAGAAACGGGTTTACGAGCTCGCCCGCGAGTACGGCATGAAGGGCGCGGACCTGGTCCAGAAGCTGAGGGACCTGGGCTATGCGAAATTCAAGACACACATGGCGGTCTTGGACGACGCCGACCTCTTGCAAGTCGAGGCGCTCCTCGAGGTCAACGGCTTCCGACGCGAGGGCGAGTTCGCCAGCGCGAGCGAGAGTCTGCCCATCGCCAGCTCCGGCTTCGTGCTGAAGAAGAAGACCGTCCCAGCTCCTGGCAAGGCCGACGCAGCGACCGCCGGCACGGGACACGCAAGCACGGGGCACGCGGGCGCGGGGAAGGCCGGCGAGGCGACGAAGGCCGACGCGGCGAAGCACGAAGGAGCGAGGCACGAGGCCGCGAGGCACGAGGGAATGTCTCCGCGCGCCGGAGCGCCCGCATCGGGAGGTCCCGCGGCACCGTCGATGCACTCTTCGCGACAGGCGGAGGAACTCTCTCGGGCAGAGCACGGCGACGAGTTCGCCGCCGAGGAAGAGGAGATCTACGAAGAAGAATCCGAGCTCGAGCCCGCTGTCGCTCACACGGATGCGCATCCTGGGGCCGATCCGGCGAGTTCCCGCGGACACGCGGCCGCTGCGGCACCGACGGAGGAACTCGAGCCGGAGGCCTTCGAAGCGGAGGCCGAGGAGTTCGCCTCCGAAGGGCTCACCATCGAGGTCGAGTCCGAAGCGGCGACCGCCGCGGAGCTCGAGGCTCCGACCGAGCAAGCCGAGCTGCCGATCGACCCGCGCGGCGGCGATCGGCCGTCGATCGAACGACCGGCGGGGCCCGCGCCGCGTGTTCTTCCCGACGCGCGCGGTCAATTCCTGGCTCCGCGCCCGTCCACTCCGAAGCGGCAGGCCAAGATCCTCGGCCGCATCGATCTCAACGCCGCTCCCAAGCCCTCGGCGCCGCAGCCCGGCAATCCGAACTACCTGAGCGAGCCGCGGCCGACGATGGGCCGCGACCGCAAGAGCATGTTCGTTCGCGGCGCGGGTGGCGTGCGCGACGCGATGTCGTCGCAACAGCTCCGCGAACGCGAGCGCTCGCGCGTCCAGAAGCGCTCACGCCCGGTGACCGGCAAGCCCATCCGCCGCGGCCCGGGCGGAAGAGCGGGGTCGGGCGATTCTTCGCGCCCGGACAAGGCGTTCTGCGAGGTCCCGATCAACATCAAGAACCTCTCCAACGCCATCGGCGTGAAGCAGAGCGACTTGATCATGATGCTGCTGCGGCAGTTCGGGAAGATGGCCACGCCGAACACCACGCTCGACGAAGAGACCGCGATCCTCGTCGCCGGTGAGTTCGGAGTGGATCTCGAGGTGAAGCGGGAGATCGAGGCCGAGGAAGCGTTGCTCTCCGAGCTGCGCGCAACGAGCGACGAGGACGGCGAGGTGGTGAAGCGCCCGCCGGTCATCGCGTTCCTCGGACACGTCGACCACGGCAAGACCTCGCTGCTCGACGCGATCCGCCGCTCCAACGTGACCGCCGGCGAGGCCGGGGGCATCACCCAGCACATCGGCGCCTACCAAGTCACGACGCCGAACGGCCACCTGCTGACGATCCTCGACACGCCCGGCCACGAGGCGTTCACCGCCATGCGTGCGCGCGGCGCGAACACGACCGACATCGTCGTGCTCGTCGTCGCTGCGGACGACGGCGTGATGCCCCAGACCGAGGAGGCGATCCAGCACGCTCGCGCGGCCAAGGTCCCCATCGTGGTCGCGATGAACAAGATCGACCGCCCCGAGGCGAACCCGCAGCGCGTGCTGCAGCAGCTCGCCAGCCTCGGCTTGCAGCCGGAGGAATGGGGTGGCGACGTCCAGGTCGTTCCGACCTCGGCGACGAAGGGCCAGGGCATCGCCGAGCTCCTCGAAGCCGTCGACCTGAAGTGCAACTTCGATCTCGAGCTCGTCGCGAGTCCCGACGCGATGGCCACGGGCACCGTGCTCGAGGCGAAGATCTCGGAAGGGCGCGGGATCGTGGCGCACCTGCTGGTGCAGAACGGCACGTTGCGCCGTGGCGAAGTGATCCTCGCGGGCGAGGGCTACGGCCGCGTCCGCGCGATCTACAACGACCGCGGCGAGGAGCTCCAAGAAGCGCTGCCCTCGACGCCCGTCGAGGTCATCGGCCTCTCCGCGCTCCCCTCGGCGAGCGACACCTTCTACGTCGTCGACGATCTCTCGAAGGCGCGCGACGTCGCGGGCGAACGCGCGCAGCGCGGGCGCGAGATGCAGCTCGCGGAGCGCTCGACGCCGCGCCGCACCCTGAGCGACCTCCTCGCGCAACAGAGCTCGGGCAAGGAGCAGCAAAAGGAGCTCCGCATCGTGCTCCGCGCCGACGTGCAAGGCTCGCTCGAAGCGCTGCGCAAGTCGCTGCTGGAGCTCTCGACGGAGGCGATCCGCATCGACCTCCTGCAGGCCGGTGTGGGCGCGATCACCGAGTCCGACGTGAACCTGGCTGCCGCGTCCGACGCGGTGATCCTGGGCTTCCACGTCTCGACCGACGACAAGGCCCGTCAGGCCAGCGAGAAGCTCGGCATCGAGATTCGCTCCTACCACATCATCTACGAGCTGCTCGACGACGTGCGCGCGGCGATGGAGGACCGCCTCTCTCCGATCCTGCGCGAGCAGGTCGTGGGCAAGGCGGAGATCCGGCAGATCTTCACCTTCTCGAAGATCGGCAAGATCGCGGGCTGCATGGTCACGAGCGGGACCATCAAGCGTGCGGCGCCGCTGCGGCTCTACCGCGACGGCATCGTGATCTACTCCGGCAAGATGTCGACGCTGCGTCGCATCAAGGACGACGTCCGCGATGTCCGCGAAGGCTTCGAGTGCGGTGTCACCATCGAGAACTTCGACGACATCCGCGTGGGCGACGTCATCGAGTGCTACGAGGTCTCGCAGGAGCGCCGCAAGCTCTGAGATCCGGCGCACGCGCCTGGCTAGCTTCGGGATCCCGCGAACGGCGGGATCCCGCGACCTGGAACACATCGCGGCCTCGGCGCCTCTCGCGTCGAGGCCGGTTTCGCCTGCACCTCCTCTCGCCCCCTGCCCCACGCCGTGTCATGGCCGCCTCGGTCGGAGTGCTGCAGATCGAGCTCCTGATCCCCGGGAGCTCCTCCCTGAAGGACAAGCGCTCCGTCTTGCGCTCGATGAAGGACCGCATGCGGCGCAGCTTCAACGTCGCGGTCGCCGAGATCGACAACCACGACCATTGGCAGATCGCGACGATCGGCATCGTGACCGTGTCGGGAGAGGCGCCGTTCTGTGAAGCGCAGCTCCGCAAGGTCCTCGAGTTCGCCGAGACCTACCGCGACGCCGAAGTCAGCGACTACCAGCTCGAAGTGCTCTGAACCGTGCCGGTGCCTCTGGCGCCGCCCCCAACGCACCGCATGGCCGACTCCATCCGCATCCAGCGCCTCTCCTCGATCCTCCGCCGCCGCATCGCGGAAGTGCTGGAGCACGAGCTCTCCGATCCGCGCGCGCGCCTCGTGACGATCACGCGGGTCAAGCTCGCGAAGGATCTCTCCACCTGCATCGCGTTCTACAGCGCGATGGGCACGCCGGGGCAACTCTCCTCCGTCGCGCGAATGCTCGAGCACGCCTCGGGCTACGTGCAACGCGAAGCCGCGCGGGTCCTGAAGACCCGCACGACGCCGCGGCTCTCGTTCCAGTTCGATGCCTCGATCGTCGGCTCCATCGAGATGACGCAGAAGATCGACGCGGCCCTGCGCGAAGATCGCCTGCGACGCGGCCTGCCCGCCGAGGACCCCGGCCCCGCCGAAGGAGAAGGTGAGCTCGGAGCCGAGGAGAGCGAGAGCGAAGACGACGAAGAGCTCGAAGAAGAAGAAGAAGAAGAAGAAGCAGACGACGAGCTCGACGACGACGAAGACGACGAAGACGACGAAGACGACGAAGACGACGAAGACGAAGACGACGAGTTCGAAGCCGACGAGGACGAGGAACCAAGCTCCTCAGACGAGCGATGAGCGAGGCCGCGCGCGAGCTCGTGGTCGTGCTGGTCGAGCCGCATCACCCGGGCAACCTCGGCGCAGTGGCGCGCGCGATGGCGAACATGGGCGCGGAGCAACTGCGCCTCGTGAACGCCTGCGCGATCACCGACGAATCGCGAGCCTTGGCGTGGGGCGCACTGCCGCTCTTGGAGAAGGCGGTGCGCACTCCCGACTTGGAGAGCGCGATCGGCGACTGCACGACCGTGGTCGGGTTCTCCGCACGCGACGGCCGCTTCCGCCTGCCGCCGCTCCTCGTCAGCGACGCGGCCGCCGAGCTGCGCACGCGCGGTGGGAAGATCGCCTTGGTCTTCGGGCGCGAGGACTCGGGGCTGCGCTTCGAGGAGATCGAGCGCTGCCATCTCCTCGTGCGCATCCCGACTCCGGGTCCCCACAGCTCGCTCAATCTCGCGCAAGCCGTGCTGATCGGCCTCTACGAGATCGAGGCGCGCGCGGCGAGCCCGGCGGAGACCCCGGCGACGGAAGGAGCGCGCCAGCGGCCGCGCGTCTTCTCGCACGAAGCGCTCGGCGGGACCGCCGAGGTGCTCGACTCCGGTTCGCTCGAGCGCTTGATCGAAGATTGGGAAGCCGCGCTCCGCGCGCTCGGCTACGACAGCTTCGGTCCGCCCCAGCTCATCGATCGGACGATGCGCCGCTTGCGACGCCTCTTCTTTCGCGCCGGGCTGGAGCGCGACGACGCCGACATGCTGTTCGGCTTCGCGCGACGCATCACCGGTAGCTATCGACGCCCGGGTTCGAAAGGCGGCGAGACCGAGCCCAACGCCTGAGCCTGCTTCGCGTGCCTGGACTTCGGCTCGCGCGGTCGCTACGCTCCCCCCTCGCTCTCGAACCGGAGACCCGGCCCCGTGACCTCGCTCGCCCTCTCGCCCCTCCTGAACGAGGAGAAGCTCTCTCTCGTCGTCAACGCGCCGAACAATGCGGCGGTGAAGCCGTACCTGCAGAAGCTCGTGCGCGAAGGCACGAAGCGCGCCGGCAATCCCGTGCAGCAGATCCAAGCGCGGAAGAGCTTCCTCCTGCACCGCTATCAGAACGACGCCCAAGCGCGCCAGATGGAGCTCTCCCAGCTGCTCTACGGCTACCTCGCGAGCGACGCCGAAGAGCTGGTCGAGAACTTCGCGAGCTACGCGAAGGAGAAGCGCGGCAAGGACGGCGAGATCTTCTTCTCGCCCGGCGAGATGGAGAGCGCGATCGCGGCGCTGAAAGACCGCTGCACGCCGGAGTTCCTGTTCTTGCACACCTACGCGTTCGCGCTGCTGCAGAACGAGCCGCTGTTCCTGGAACCCCTCGTGAAGCTCGGCGGCGAGTACTCGCGGTGGGTGTCCGAGGTGCAGCCGAGCGCGTGAGCGGCGGCGGCACGAGCGTCCGAGGATCGGAGGACGCCGGGACCGCACCTACGCGAGCGCCCTTCGGGCTTCGTCGGCGGAAGGCGTGCGGAGAAAGTCGCCTTCGCCCGGCGAGCGGTGCTCTTCGCCAGGCCAAACGTCTACTCAGCGACGGGCGAAGAGAGCCTGCGCGAAGGATCGATGCGCGGATAAGATGCGCGGCGAGTCATCGACGCGCGGCGAAGGCGGCCTGCGCAAAGAGTCGATGCGCGGAGAAACGATGCGCGACGAACTAGCGACGCGCGACGAACTAGCGACGCGCGACGCAGCAAACTGCCGAGCTAGGATTCGAACCTAGAACCCCCTGATCCAGAGTCAGGTGCACTACCAATTGTGCTACTCGGCAAAGGAGCGCGAGATTCTAGCGACGCTCGGACGCTTCTCAAGCCCGAAGTCGCTCGCGCTCGGTCTGACCGCCGCGTTCGCGCTGCTCTCCTGCGCTCCGCCCAGTCCGCGGCCGGCGGAGCTCCTGCGCCCCTGCGTGGAGCGCGGCGAATCGCCCTCGGTCGCCCCTCTCGTGGATGAGGGCACCCCGAGCGGACTCGAGTCCCTCCTCCACGGCGCGCGGCTCGGCAGTCCCGCCGTCGATGCCGATGCCGCGACCCTCGTCGCACGCCTCGAGCCGAAACGCTGGGAGGCGCTGACGGAGGCCGCGCGCGGCGCGTGGCTCGCGCGCGCGGAACGCGTCGCGTCGTCGGACGAAACGAACGTCTCGCTGCGCTTCCACTTCGTGCGCGACGGAGCGCGCTGGCTCCTCGATCTCCGCGCCGCGCGCGTCCCGCGCTGAGGCGCGCGACCGAAGACCATCTGGCGGCGGATCGAAGCTCGGGTACCCTGCGCAGCCGAAACCTCGCCGTGCAGCCCTCCTCCACGAATTCCCCGCTCTCCAGCTTCCGACTCTTCGAGGAGATCGGCAGCGGGAGCACGGGCACCGTGCATCGCGGCGTCCTGCTCGAGGATCGCTGGGGCGCCCCCGCCGGCACCTCGATCGCGGTGAAGTTCCTGCACCAGCGACTGACGGTCGATCCGGCGGCGCGCGCGCGCTTCCTGGACGAGGCGCGCGCGGGGCTGTCGATCTCCGGTGCCTCGCAGCGCCATCTCGTGCGCATGCTCGCGATCTGCGAGGAGCACCTGCTCGGACAAGACCTGCTCTTCCTCGTGATGGAGCACGTGCCGGGCCCCACGCTGCGCGCGTGGCTCGCGCGCGAGGAAGCCGGCAACGAGCCCCTCGTCCGCGAGATCGGCGCGCAGATCGCCGAGGCGCTGCTGAACCTGCACTCCGCCGGCGTCGTGCATCTCGACGTGAAGCCGGAGAACGTGATCCTCTCCGCGGGACCGCGCGCCGTGCTGATGGACCTGGGCTACGCGCGCGAGCTCGAAGCTGCCGGAGCGCGCGGCGCGCGCACCTTCGCGGGCTCTCCGACCTACGCTGCGCCGGAGCTCCTGCGCGGGGTCTTCCCGACGCCTGCTTGCGACCTCTATTCGCTCGGCGTCCTGCTCTTCGAGCTCGCCACGCGTTCGCTGCCGTTCCGCGCCACGGAGTCCGACGCGCTGCTCGAGGAGAAGCTGCAAGGGCATACGCAGCGCGCCTCGCAACGCGCCCCGTCGCTCTCGCCGTTCCTCGACGAAGTCCTGGAGAGCTTGCTCGCGCCCGACCCGCGGAAGCGCTTCCCTAGCGCGCACGAGCTCGCGCGCGTGCTGCGCGCGGGGGAGCGCTCGCCGTGGTGGGCCATGCGCGAGAAGACGGCGCGAGCCGTGCGGGCGAAGCACGACGATCCGCTGCCGCTCTTCGGTCGCGAGGCCGAGCTGCATCGCTTGCTCGAAGCGGCGCACGAGACGCTGCGATCGCAACGCCGCTTCGCGCTGGTGCTCGGCGAGACGCACATGGGCGGACAGCGGCTCCTCGTCGAGCTCGAGCATCGCCTGGCCGCGACCGAGCCCGCGCCGCAGGTGCTGGAAGGTCGCTGCCCGCCGCCGGAAGAGGCGGTGCCCTATGCGGGCCTCATCTCGGCGCTCGAGCGCTTCCTCGGTCTCGCGCGCGGCGTGCGACCGACGCCGGCCGACCTCGCGCGCCTCGCCGCGTTCTCCGCGCCGAACGTCGCGCGCGTGCTCGCCTCGGCGCTGGTCGGTGCGGAGAACTCCGCGGAGAGCAGCGAGGGCACGCTGACCCTGCCGCGCGCGTTCTGCGCGTTCTTGCGCGGACTCGCGCAGCATCGACCGCTCGTGCTGCAGCTCGAGGACTTCCATCACGTCGGCACCGCGACGCTGCGCACCTTGGAGCTCCTGCTCGAAGAGCCGGAGGGGCCGCCGATCCTCGTGCTCGCGCTCGCGCGTCCCTCGAAGATCATCGAGAGCCGCGCGCTGCAGCACTTCCTCGAGCGACTGCGCCCTCGCGGCCAGCTCGTGCAGCTCGAGCTCGCGCCGCTCGACAAGGCCGCGCTCTCGCGCGCGCTGAGCCGCATCCTCCCCGCGGATCTCGACGCCGAGCCGTTCGTCGAGGCCCTGCTCGAGCGGACGGGCGGCATGCCGGCCTACGTCGCCGAAGTGTTGAAGGCGCTCGAGCGCGAAGGCGTGCTGCAATGGAGCGAAGGGTACCTCGTACCGCAGCGCGACATCGCGGCGATCCCGCTGCCGGAGCGCTTGATCGCGGGTGCCCGCGCGCGACGAGAAGAGCTCCCCGACGAGCTGCGGCGAGAGCTCGATCGCGCCGCGGTGGCCGGCGTGCGCTTCGAGGTCGAGCTCTTGGCGGAAGCCTTCGGCGAAGAAGCGCTGGCCCACGCGCAGCGCTTGGGGCGGCTCGAGATCGGCCGCGACATCCTCGTCCCGCAAGGTTCCGCGTATCGCTTCGCGAGCCAAGGGGTCCACGAGGTGCTCTACGAGTCGATCGACCCGGCCGAGCGCCGCGCGATCCACTCGGCGCTGGCCGACGCCCTCACGCGACGCGCGCAGCGCAGCGACCCCGGAACGCGCGGCATCCTCGAGATCGCGCACCACGCGGGGGCCGCCGGCGAACATCGCCGCGCGCTGGAGTGGCTCTATGCGATGCTGCGCCGACCGCGCCGCGGACTCAGCCCCGAGCTCGCGACGACGCTCTGCCAAACCGCGCTGCGACATGTGGAAGCGCTCGGCGCGAGCGACGTGCAACACGCCGAGAAGCGCCTCGAGTGGCTGCTCCATCTCGCGGAGGCCGCGGGGCGCGCCGGCAAGCGTAGCATCGAGCGCAGCGCGGCGGAGAAGGCGTTCCGCGATGCGCGGCGGCTCGGCCGTGCGTCGGACCAAGCCCGCGCTCTGTACATGCTCGGTCGCCATTCGCACCGCACGAGCAACAACGAGCTCGCGCTGGAGTATCTCGAGCGCGCGCTCGAGATCGCCTCCGTGCAGGAGACCGAGCTCCGCCTGCGCATCCGCATCGGCATGGGCGTCGCCTGGGGCTACATCGGGAGGCACCGCGAGGCGCGCCACCACCTCGATGCGGCCGACGCCGAGATCGCCGGGGCGCCGCGCGCGGCACATCTCTCGCTGCGCGTCGCGCAAGCGCGCAATCGCCTCGACATCCATCGCCCGGGCGAAGCTCTGGATCTCCTCGAATCGGTGCTGCCGGAGCTGCGTCGCTGCGAAGACACGCTGCTCTACACGCGGGCGCTCTTCCAGCAAGCGCGCGCCCTCGACGACATGGGCAGCTACGAGGTGGCGTTGGAAGTGATCCTGCACGCGCTCGAGCTCGAACGTGAGCATGGCGATCGCCGACTGCGCGCGACGCTGCGCAGCTTGGAAGGCGATGTGCGCACGAAGCTCGGCGACTTCCGCGGAGCGATCGCGGCCCTCGACGATGCGCTGTCCTTGGCGCGCGGGATCGGGGATCGGTACACGCGCGTGCACTGCTGGATCCACCTCACGCACGCCCATCTCTCGCGGCGCAATGCCGAGCCGGATCCGAGGCGAGCGCTCGCCACGGCGAAGCGCGCCGTGCGCCTCGCCGACGACCTCGACAATCCGCGCCACCAAGCCGCGGCCCTCTCGGCGCAGGCGCGCGTGCTGCTGCGCCTCGATCGGCTG
Organism: Planctomycetota bacterium; assembly: GCA_016793245.1. GTDB lineage: Bacteria > Planctomycetota > UBA1135 > UBA1135 > JADKAF01 > JADKAF01. The sequence goes on along the minus strand of JAEUHW010000353.1, from coordinate 114,434 downwards.
ACCGAAGCGCGCGCTCTCTCGCAGCGCGCCCTCGAGCTCCACCGCCGCACGCGCCAGGACGCGCGGCGGCGCATCGCGGTGCTCTACACGCACTGGGCCATCGTGGAGCGCTTGGGCGAGCCCGATGCGGGGCGCTGGATGGAGCGCGCCCTGCAGCTCGCCGCGGGTCTCGCGAAGCGCCTCCAGCCGATCGAACGCCGGTCGCACTTCATCCGGGAGGAGCGCCTCGTGCGGAAGATCCTGCGCGCCTGCCGCGAGCGCGGGCGCGAGCTCCCTCCGATCCTGACGCAAGCGAGTTCCTAGCCATGGGCAAGCGTGGGCGCCGCTCGAGCCGAGCGACTTGGTGGGTCACCTTCCTCGCGCTCCTCGCCGCGATCGGCCTCGCTTGGAGTCTGCTCGCGGGCTCGCGCGCCGAGGTCGCGCGGCGCCGCTGCGGAGAGCTCGTGCGCGCGATCGACGAAGAGCGCTGGGGTGCCCTGCTGGAGCTCGTGGATCCGGAGCTCGAGGCGAAGAGCTTCGAGGGTTCGTGGCCGCGCGCGGCGCGCGGCATCCTGCGCCGCTTCACGCGCGACGAAGCGGCGCTGCGAGCCCTCCTCGATCCTCTCGATCTGCGCCTGCGACTGCGCTCGGCGCGCGCGGAGGAGCACGACGACGGGACGGTCTCCGTCGGAGCCGTGATCCAAGTGCGCTCGATCGGCAGCGAGAGCGGGATGATCCCCTCACCTGCGGCGGAGGCGATCCGCCGTCAGCGCCCCGAAGTCCAAGTGACGACTCGCTGGCGCGAGCGCGACGGCGGCTTCCGCCTCTTCTCCGTGGACTTGGCGTCGTTCGATCTCGTCGGGGAGCTCGCTCAGTAGCGCGCGCGCTCGCCGGCCACGGCGGGCCGCAGACGCAGGTTCTCCGAGCGCGAACCGATCGCGAGCTCGAGATCGAGCGGGGACAAGGCACCGCTGAACTCGAGCCCTGCACCGCGGAGCTCGAGCAGTCCGGTCGCGAGGTCGAGATCGAGGCGCAGAGATCGCTCGCGCTCGCGCACCTCGAAGACGTAGCGCCGCGGCCCGCCGAGCAGCGTGCCCGCGGGCACGTGCACGCCGAAGCCCTCGATCAACAGCTCGAGCGGATCCGCGGTGGGATCGAAGAGATCGCGCTCCAAGCGCTGCGCGCAGAAGAGCTTGCCGCTCCGCCGATCGACCTCGCAGCGCAGCACTTGCCAGGGGATCCCCGCCGTGGCGTCGCCTTCGCTCCAGCGCGCGCCTTCGCCGCGCGCGTCGACGCGCGGGAGCAGCGCGCCCGCGAGCTGCAGCGCCCCGATCTCGAGCTCGAGATCGATTCTCTCCAACGTGCCGAACGACGCGCCATCGAACGCGCGCCAGTCGAGCGACAAACTCACGCGCGACGAGCCCGCCGCGTCCTGTCGCAGCTCGAGCCGGTGGTTCTCTTCGGCGAAGAAGAGCAAGTTCGCGCGGGACTGCCAAGCGCTCGCCGCGACCTCGATCTCGAGCTCGTTCACCGCGAGCAGCAGACCCTCGTTCCGCGGGTCCGCACCGGACTCCGCGAGATCGAAATCGACCTCGAGGCGCAGGCGATTGGAGGCGTCCGCTCCTTCGCGCGCGCGCACTTCGAAGCGGCGCGGCTGGAGGAGGCTCGCTTCCGGAGCTTGCTCAGGATCGAGCGCGATACGCAGCTCCTCGCAGCGCTCGATCGTCCGGCTCCCCGAGGTTCCCCGTGCTCGCACGCGCACCTGTACGCTGCCGCTGCCGGACCAACCACCGAACCTAGCCGCATGCACTCCATCTCCGGCCGTCACATCGCCATCGAGCGCGCTGCCGCCATCCCGCAGGCGGAATCGCCCCACCGGGAGTCCATCGGCGTCGAGCACCTCCGCTTCGAGGAGCGGGGGCGGCAGCGCATCGAAGCCCTGCACGAGAGCACGCAATCGATGCAGCGCCGGCGGACGCACGGCGAGCGGCGCTTCGATCCAGGCGACGCTAGATCTCGCGGCAGTCTCCACGAGCACCTCGGCGCGCATACGGCGCAGGCCGATCCAGCTCGCGCTGCTGCGCAGGCGCAGGCGCCATTCGCCGGCCTCGGGCTCGGCGATGCGGAAGAGGCGGAGAGCGCCGTGCTCGACGAATTGGACCCCGGGCACCTGCGAGGTCGAACGCACCACGACACGGCTCGGAGCGATGAGCTCGAGCTCGAAGTCGTCGTCTCGCGTCGGAGCCGCGGCGGAGAAGAGCACCTGCCGAGCGTCCTCGTCGACGACGACGCGCTGCTCGCTCATCTCGCTCGCGGCCATCCGCGCGTCGAAGGAAGCGAGCAGATCGAGTGCGGCGAACCGAGGAGTGCTCTGCGCCAAGGCGCGCGCGCGCGCACCTTCACCCTCTTCCTCGGCGCTGCGCCCCCCGCTGCGCTCTGCGAGCTCGCGCAGCAGCGCGAGATCGGCTTCGGCGTCGAGCGGGAACCCGAACACGCGCACGCCGCGCGCCAAGAGCTCCGGCAACACGAGGTCACGCGCGCCGCGAGCGGATCCGACATCCCCGCCATCGGTGAAGAGCACGATCGACTCTCCCCCGTGCGGAGGCCCAGCCGCGCGCAGCATCGCCAGGGCGCTGTCGAGTCCATCGCCGAGCTCTGACCCACCGCTTGCCACGAGCGCTCCCGCCGCGTCGACGCAAGCGCGGCGATCGACTTCGGAAGCGAGTGCGCGCAGTCCGAGCTCTACTCGGGCGCCGGAACCGAAGCTCGCGACCCCGACCCTCTGCGTCGCCGGCAGGCTCGCGACCAAGGCGGCCACGGCATCGCGCTGCAGCAGGAGCTTCGCGACACCAGCCGCCGAGGAGCGCGCCATCGAGGACGAGCGATCGAGCACCAGGACGGTCCGATCCTGAGGCGCCGCGGCGAGCTCCGGAGAGCCGAAGCAAAGCGCGAGCCACCCGAGGAGGACCCAGCCGCGAGTCCGGATGCCGCTTCGATCGCCGAGCCTCACTTCCGCGTGTCTCACTCTTCACCCCCGGCGAGCTCGGCCAAGAACTGCTGCGCCCATCCGCGCTGCGGGGACGCCACATCGGCGGCGGCGCTGCGAGCGCGCTCCAGGAGGAGTCGGCGCGCCTCTCCGCCGTCGCGTTCTTCTTCGCCGAGGATGTCCTCGACGTGGAAGCGCGCGGTCTGGCGCACCGCTTCCGCTTCGTCCGCGAGCGCCTTCCACAGCACGCGCCCCGTGATCGCGCTGCGCTGCGGCGCGAGGGCTTCCACGATGGCGTCGCGCACGTCCGGCGAGACGTCGCTGCCGAACCACGCTTCGAGGCGCGCGCCGATCGCCAGCAGGTCGTTCCCATCGGGGTCCCCGGCGGCGGGCCGATCGATCTGCTGCGCCAGCGCTTCGATCGCCATCTCGCGGTCGTGCACCTTTTCGCCGGCGCTCGCGCCGCTGCCGTTCGCCGCTTCGTACTCCGCCACCGCTTCGCGATAGATCGAGCGCAGCTCGCGCCCGTCGGGCTCGATCGCGAGCGGGGCGCTCCGCCGCGCCCCATCCGCAGCTTCGGCCGGCGCGCTCCGCTCGTTCTCGCGCGCACGCAGCGCCGCATCGATCGAACGCTCGAGCTCGCCTTCTCCGCTCCAGAACCACAGAGCCCCGGCAACGATCGCCCCTACGGCCACTGCTCCGCCGATCCAAGCCACCCGCTGGTCCATCGCGCCACCCGACTCCGCCGCTTCGCACCATGCGCGGCCGAGCGCCATGGTAGCGCTCGACTCCGCGGCATTCCCGCTCCTCTCCTCGACGTCGACGACGGGATCCGAGGTTCCCCCCTCCGCTCGCCGCTCGAGGGTTGACCTCGGCCCGAGCAGTCCGTACCCTCTTCGCCTCCTCGCCGGGCGGATGCCCGCGGGAACGCCCCTCTAGCTCAGTTGGCAGAGCAGAGGATTCTTAATCCTCGGGTCCTAGGTTCGAGCCCTAGGGGGGGCACTCTAAGCGGCCGGAATCGCGCGACGCGCGGTTCCGGCCGTTTGCTTATCGAACCGGAGCTCGCGCCGGAAGTGTGCGAACTTCGAGCGCTCCCGGTCAGAACTCCGCGCTCTGCGCTCAGCGAGGTGCTCTGCGCTCAGCGATCGCGGCGCTGGTTCTCGGTGTTCGATGGCGCGGCGGTCGGCGCCGCCGGCGCGAGAAGTTTCTGCAGCACGCGTTGCGCGTCCGCGGCGGGGATCGCGAGGGTCGAAGTGCGGCCTGCGCGCGCGATGTTGATCGCGATGCAGCGGCCCGAGCTGTCGAGGACGGGGCCGCCGCACTGCCAAGGCGCGATCACGGTGTCGTGCTGCAGCGCACGCGAGAAGCCTGCGCGCCGCACGCTGCGCTCGCCTTCGAGGCTCTCGGGCTGGCCGGTCTCGCGTGCGCCCAGGACGACCGAGACGTCGAGCGTCTCGGCCGCGCGTTGCACGCGCAGCTTGATGCGAGTGCCGGGAGCTTTGCGCGCGATCGTGCGCTGGAACTCGTTGCCGCTCGCGACTTCGGTGTCGTCGATCGCTCGGAGAACGTCGTCCACGCGTACCCCGTGCTTCTCGGCCGAGCTCTCCGGGACCACCTGGGTGACACGCACCCCGGCTTCGCCGTCCTCGAAGCTCACGCCGAGGAAGCCGCTCTCGGCGGGGATCCGCCGCGGCGCGACGCTCGTCACACCGACGCCGAGAGGATGGATGCGACCGCTGACGGAGACGAGGATCTGCCCCACCGCGAATTCGTCCTCGACGAACAGAGGCAGCGGCGAGAGCCCGCGAGGCTCGATCTTCAAGAGCGCGAGATCGGACTCCTCGTCGATGCCGAGGACCTGTGCGCCGTGATCCGTGCCGTCATAAGCGCGCAGCGAGAGCTCGGTGGGCAACACGCTGGCCTTGGTGAGGACGTGTCCGGCGTCGTCGAGGAGCGTCGCGAAAGCGACGATGCGCGCTTCGGCTTCACGGACCTCGAGCACGGCGCGGCGCGCGTCCCGCACCAGCGGTCGCAGCGCGCGCTCCAAGGTCTGCCCTTCCTTCAGGAACGCGTTGACGCGCGCCAAGCCGAGCTCGTCACCGGAGCTCCGCGCCGGAGGCTCTTGCGCGAGCAGCGCCGGCGCGAACGCCAAGGCGAGGAGCGCCCACGAACGCCAGAGAGCGGAGCGACTCATCGGTTGCCTCCGCTCGCACGCACGAGCTCGACCTCGAGCTCTTGCTCCACGCCTTCGCGAAGCAAGGCGACCTTCACCTTCTCGCCGGCCTTGCGCTTCGAGAGACAGCGCAACAGGGCGTCGGTGTCGCTCACCTTCTGGCCATCGATCGAGAGCAAGATGTCGCCGGCGAGGACGCCTGCGCGAGCGGCGGGTAGATCAGCGTACGCGATGCGAACGCGAGGTCCCTCGGGGACGTCTTCGACTTGCACGCCCAGGATCGGCCCGGGGGGGAAGCTCCCCGTCTCGGCGCCCCACACCTCACCCGCGAGCAGGCGCTCCCAATCCCGCAGGACCTTGCCGGCATCGACGTGGTAGTTGGCGTTGATGCGCTCGCGGATGCGCGAGTGGATCCCGATCACACGGCCTTCGAGATCGACGAGTGGGCCGCCGGAGTCGCCCATCGCGATCGCGCAGTCCGTGCGCAGGAACGGCCCGCGCTGCTGGATCAAGCGCCCGAGGCGCAGCACCGGGGATCGTCCTCGCTGATACCCTCCGGGATGCCCGGCGGCGAGGCAGGGCTCGTTGCGCCCGAGGGCGGCGGCCGAGTGGAGCGGGAGATACGGCCAGGTCCCCTCCGAGGTGATGCGCATCAAGCCGTAGTCTTCGCTCTCGTTGTATCCCAGCGTCACCCCGCGCACCGAGCGCCCGTTCTCCAGCGTCACCATCACGCGCTGTCCCACGCGTTCGAACAGGTGCCCGGCGGAGGCGATGATCCCGTCGGCGGTCACGATCACGCCACTGCCTTGGTTCGGACCGACGCTGAGTCCGACCGTCGCTTCGCGGAGCCGCGCGCTCACTTCCTTCACGCGGCGCTCGAACGCGAGCACGTCGCCCAGTGAGGGTTCCTCGCTCTTCGGGGCCGCGCTCTCCCGCGCGCCTCCACTCTCCGAGGCTGTGGCTTTTGAGGACGCGGCCTTCGCGACGGCGCCCTCGGAGGAGACAGCGAGCCCGAAGTCGGCCGTCCCTACGGCCGCGACGGAACGAACGATCGCGGGCTGCGCAGCCGCAGTGAGATGCACGACCGCCGCGGGATCCGTGGTGATCGTCGCGAGCACGAGGCTCGCGAGGGCGTGGAGCATGACGCGTTTCCTTCGCTCGATCTGCGCCTCGCGGGGCCGGACCGAGGCTCGTGCCCAAGATACACGAGCCAGCCTTGCCGTCGAGTCCGAGCGCCGAGGCGTACGCCGAGGCGGCGCGGCGCGCGGGCTCCGAACCAAAATTCTCGGACGCTCAGCTCCGCGCGGGCAAGACCTCGGGGACCGCCGGCTTGCGCCGCCGGAAGAGGTTCTTCACGCTGAGCCAGATCTTCCGCTTCGTCTCGTTGAAGAAGCCGTCGAGCTTCGTGGTCTCGCGCCCGGTGATGACGTTGTAGACGAGGCGGAAGAAGCGCGAGGGATGGGTCAGGAACGAGAAGGCGTAGAAGTTGAGCAGGATCGTGTAGCGGTAGCGGTTCAGCACCTTCGCCGGGACCTGCTCGCAGTAATTGCGCTCCTCGGTGATGAAGCGGTCGTGCGTATGGAGCGGCGTCTCGAGGAACGCGTCGTCGAGGCGGATGCGCCCCGTCCCGATCAAGTAGTCGTAGAGCTCGGTCGCCGGCAAGGGGAAGAAGAAGGCGCAGCAGATGTCGTCGACGCCCATGCGCGCGAGCTGCCGTGCGAGCTTCACCGAGGCCTTCAGGTCGGCGACCGTGTCCTTCGGGAACCCGAGCACGATGAAGCACGAGAGGTTCAACTTGTGCTTCACCGAGGCGCGCACTGCCGAGAAGAGCGACTCGGTCTTCATGCGCTTCTTGATCTCGCGCCGGGTGTCCTCCGAACCGCTCTCGGGAGCGAAGTTCATCGAGCGACAGCCCGAGCGATAGACGAGCTCGGCGACTTCTTCGTCGACGACCTCGCAGCGTGTGCCGGAAGGGAGCTGCCAGGTGATCTGCAGCTTGCGATCGATGAGCTCGCGCGCGAACGACAGGATCCAGTCGCGCTTCAGGATCGCGGTGAGGTCCTGGAACGGGAAGTTCGTCGCGCCGTACTTCTCGACGTAATGCTGGATCTCGTCGGCGACATCCTTCGGATCGCGGGCGTACCAGCGCGTCGTCCACATGCGCGGCGACGAGCAGTACGAGCATTGATACGGGCATCCGCGCGTCGCGAGGATCGGGATCGTGCGGCCGTAATGGATGCCGAAGATCAGCTTCTTCTCGTCGTACTTCAGGACGTCGAAGAGGTGCCACGCGGGCCACGGGATCTCGTCCAACGCGCGCGTGCGATCGCGGCGCGGATTGCGCACGATCTCGCCGGCATCCGCATCCTCCCCTCCGGGAGACTCGAGCAAGCCGACACCCCCACCTTCGCGCGAGCCCGCGCCGACGGCAGCGGCTACCTTGCGTCGCCAGACGATGCCGGGGATGTCCGAGTAGTCCTCGCGCCCCTCGGCGATCGCAGCGAACAGCGCGACCGCGGTGTCCTCGCCTTCGCCGATCGCGCAGAAGTCGATCGGAGCCTCTTGCATCGAGTGCTCCGGCAGGCCGGAGAAGTGCTCACCGCCGCAGACGATCCTCAGGTGCGGATGGTCGCGGCGCAGCACGTGGATCATCTCGCGGACGATCGACCACGAGAACGACCACATGTTCGAGATGCCGATCGCCTGCGTGTTCGGCTCGACGCGCGCCGAGATCTGCTCGGCGCTGAGTCCCATGCGGAAGAGCCGCCCGGCCTTCACGACCTGGTCGGGGGCCTCCGAAACGGCATCGATGACGCCCACTTCGTGGCCGGCCTTCTCGAGCACGGCCGCGATGTAGGCGAGACCGAGCGGGAGCGAGGGACGGAGCGCGGTCAGCGCGTCGAGGTTCAGCAGGACCGGCGGGTGGATCAGCTGGATCTTCATCCGAGGTGCGGTCCGGTGGGGAGGGAAGGCGCCACGGGGTACGGGCGAGAAGGCGCACTCATCTCTCGAGCTTCGGCCCCGTCGGCCTGCGGACTCGAGGCGACCTTCGCGCCACGAAAGAGTAGGACCGCTCAGCAGCGCCCCCAAGGGAATTTCTTGCCGAGCCCTTCCTCGTGTTCAGGAGCTCGGCCGGACGAACTCGAAGGCCCTCGGTTGTCTGCGCCGGTCCCGCGGGCTAGCCTTCCCGCCCCCGCGAGAGTGGCGGAACGGCAGACGCGCCAGACTTAGGATCTGGTGCCGCAAGGCGTGGGGGTTCGAGTCCCCCCTCTCGCATCGGCACGACGGGCTTCGCTCCCCCAGCGGATCGCGGCCCGCCGCGATCGTTCAACTCGACTTCAGGATGCGCCGCGCGCCTTGCCGGATCGTGAGGCCGGTGCGATCGAAGTAGTCGAGGAGCGGGATCAGGAACTTGCGCGACGTCCCGAGTGAATCGCGCAGCTCGGGGATCGCGAGCTCGCCGTGGCGCTGGATGTTGGCGCGGATCTCGGCCGCGGCGCGTTCGATCGCTTCCGCACCGAACGCCAGCTCCGCATTCACGATGCGCACGCGGCCCAAGTCCTGCAGCGCCTTCAGCGCTTCGGCGACCTCGCTCGGCCGCCAGCCGTGCTCGGCCCCGAAGGCGGCGGGATCGGGTGGCTGGAAGGGATCGGCGGCGAGAGCCTGGGCGAGCGCGTCGCAGCGCGCGGAGAGCTTGGGCTCGAGCTGCACCACGCGCGACGCGTCGCGCACCTCCGTCCCGCGGCGTTCGATGCGCTGACGCGCGCGCAAGCGCTCGAGCGCGGCTTCGAAGAGCACCGCCGTGGCCTTCGTTCCGGAGCGCAGATCGCGGAGATCCATCCACAGGCGGCTCGGATGGCGACGGTAGTACGCCGACAGCGCCGCTTCGAGCTCGCGCTCCACGACCGCGACGCGCTCCGCTCCGAGCCAACCTCCGGCGCAGGCGATCGCTCTTCCTTCCGCAGCGAGACGCGCGAGCCGCTCGCGGAGATCTTCTTCGCTCCAGCCGAGCTCGCGCGCGAGCTCGGCTTCGGAGAACGCCGCATCGCGCGGAGCCTCCAGCGCGAGCGTCAGGGCCTCGTCGCGATCCTCGAGGGCCGCTTCGGCCTGCTGCAGTCGCTCCAGAACACCGGCGCGCGAGCGCTTGATGCGGAACGCGGAGCGCGCGAGCAGCACGCCGCCCCCGAGCGTGATCATGGGACTGGCGAGACGCAGGATGAAGCGGTCCCCCGCGACCGCGCAGACGGGTTCCTGCAGGCGGAGCTGGACGAAGGTCTCGGCGCCGGGCTCGAGCACGTTGCCTTCGAGCAACGCCACTTGTCCGAGGACCTCCGCGGTGCCCGTGTGCAGACGCACTTCGGCGAGGTGGCGCAGCGGCCAAGGGACGTTCCGCCCGAGCTGGAAGCGCGCCTCGAACATATCGCCGGACTCGAACGCGCCCGGAGCGCAGAGCACCATCCCGCGGTGCAGCTCGCGGTAGTCGAGATCGGAGAGATTCACCGCGCTCGAATGGCCCGCAGCGACCGAGGCGACCTTCTCCTTGTAGGCCTGGAGGCCGCGCACGCGACCGATGCGGCCGAGCGGCTGGATCTCGGCGCGATCGCCGAGCGCCAGCGAGCCGCTGATCGGAATGCCGGTCGCGATCGTGCCGAAGCCGCTCGCCGAGAAGACGCGCTGGATCGGCATCCGGAACGGCCCCTCGGCAAGGCGCGGCGGCACGCTCTCGATCGCCCGCGCCAGCGCAGCTTCGAACTCCGCGAGGCCTTCGCGCGTGTGCGTGGAGAGCGGCAGGATCGGCGCGTGCTCGAGGAAGGTCCCGCGAACTAGTGCTCGGACGTCCTCGCTCGCCATCGCGACCAGCTCGCGATCGACGAGGTCGATCTTGGTCAACGCGATCAGGCCGCGCTCGAGTCCGAGCAGCGTCATGATCTCGAGATGCTCGCGGGTCTGCGGCATCACCCCGTCGTCGGCGGCGACGACGAGCACGACGAGGTCGATGCCGGTCGCGCCCGCGACCATGTTCTTCACGAAACGCTCGTGACCCGGCACGTCGACGAGTCCGACGCGACGTCCATCGGGAAGCGACCACGGCGCGAAGCCGAGGTCGATCGTCATGCCGCGTTCCTGCTCTTCGATCAGGCGATCCGGATCGATGCCCGTCAGCGCGCGGACGAGCGAGGACTTCCCGTGGTCGATGTGACCCGCGGTGCCCACGATGATGCGATAGATCTCCATCGTGTGCCTCGCCGCCTCCAGCGAGTGGGCGGGGTCAGGACTTCGTGTAGAGGATGCAGTGGCAGCTCTTGCACTGCACCACCACCTTCCCGCTGCGCACGCGCGCGAAGTCGTTCAGCGTGAGCTCGGTGAAGCAGTTCTGACACGTGCGATCCAGCACCGGCGCCAGCGGCTGGCGATCCGAGGAGGCGATCATCTTCTCGTAGATCTGAAGGTGCGTGGCTCCGACGCCGTCGAGCTTCGCTTCGCGCAGCTTCTTCAGCTCGGCCACCTTGCTCTCGATCTGGCCTTTCTCGCGCGCGACGTTCGCGCGGAATTCGGCGAGCACCTTCTCCTCCTCCGCGATCTTCGCTTCCTCCGCGGCGATGAGCTGCTCGCGAGCCTGGATCTGCTCGAGGAGACCGATCCCTTCTTCGTCTCGATCACCGATCTCGCCGCGCAGCGACGAGATCTGATGTTGGTACGCGTAGAGCGTGGAGTTGTCGCGCGCGCCGTAGGCCTCGCGCTCGAGCTTGGCGATGCGCTCCTTCCAGGAGCTGACATCGCTCTCGATCTCCTTCAAGCGCGTCTGCAGCTCGCGCGCCCCCTCGCGGATACGCTCGGCGTTCTGACGCAGCGTCTGGATCCGCTCCAGCCGTCGCTTCTCCTCCGCGGGATAGGAGCTCAATTCGCGGCGCAAGGACCGCAGCTCGCGGTCGACGTCCCAAAGATCCACCAGCGCCTGCAGTCCGAGCTCCATGGATGCCGCATCTCCGGGCGAGAAAAGGAGACCGCATCTTGCCGAAAGCGAATGCAAAGCTCAACCGCGGCGCCCTCGGGCTCGCGATCCCTCGCCGCGGGAGCGTCGGAATCCCCGTCGAAAGGACACGGGCCGGGATCGATCGGATCGACCCCGGCCCGTTGCGATTCGCGCTGCGTCGGCGATGCGGCTTCCCGCGCGGGACGCGGGCCAAGCCACGCCGCGCGGGACGCGTACTAGGCCACGACGCGCGGGATGCGGGCTAAGAGGGCGCGCTGTCCTTCTTCTTCTCGGCGGCCGCCGACGCCGCGACGGCGGTGCTTCCGCCGGGGCCCCAGAGATCGTCGAAGTCCTCGTCGTCATCCTCGAAGCGCCCGGCGAAGAGCGCCCCCACCTGCGAATCGAGGAAGCCCATCAGCTTCCGCGCTCGCACCGGGTGCTGGAGCTTCCGCACGGCCTTCGCCTCGATCTGCCGCACGCGCTCGCGCGTCACGCGGAAGATGCGGCCGACCTCCTCGAGGGTGTAGGTGTACCCGTCGCCGATGCCGTAGCGGAGCTTGATGATCTCGCGCTCGCGGAACGTCAGGGTTCCCAGGACGTCCTCGATGCGCTCCTTCAGCATCTCGTGCGTGGCAGCATGCACCGGGTTCTCGGCGTTCTCGTCCTCGATGAAGTCGCCGAAGTACGAGTCGTCGCTCTCGCCGATGGGCCGGTCGAGGCTGATCGGGTGCTTCGAGATCTTCATCACCCGCTTCGCCTCTTCGACGGATATCCCCGTCGCCTCGGCGACCTCCTCGACTGTGGGCTCGCGGCCCTTGGCCTGGAGTAACTTCTTGGTGACGTTGCGCAGCTTGCTCATCGTCTCGATCATGTGCACGGGGATGCGGATCGTCCGTGCCTGATCGGCGATCGAGCGGGTGATCGCCTGCCGAATCCACCACGTCGCGTAGGTGGAGAACTTGTAGCCGCGGCGGTACTCGTACTTCTCGACGGCCTTCATGAGGCCGGTGTTGCCCTCCTGGATGAGGTCGAGGAACGAGAGCCCGCGGTTGCGGTACTTCTTCGCGATGGAGACCACGAGGCGGAGGTTGCCCGAAGAGAGCTTCCGCTTCGCGTCCTCGTACTCGGCGAAGTGGCGCCGCACCTGGTCGAGGCGCCGCTTCAGCTTGAGCGGGACCTCGAGCACCTCGACCTGGAGCTGGTCGAAGCGCGCGCGCAGTTCCGTCGCGGCCTGGGAGCCCTTGCGATTCCCGCGGTAGCCCGAGAGCTTCCGCTCGAGGCTGTGCATCTCCTCGTAGCGGCTCTCCAGCAGGTCGATCAGCGGACGGATCTTCTTGATCTGGAGGTGGAGCTCCTCGATCAGGATCACCGCGCGGCGTCGGCGCGCCTGGATGCGACGAACGAGGGCCGGCAGCTCGGCGCGCTTGTAGTCCTGCACGAGGAGGCGCCGGAAGTCCTCCTTCATCGCCTCGTAGATCTTCTTCAGCGTGTTCGTGTTCGACTTCAGGCGTCGCGCGAGCTCGGGCTTGCCGATCTCGGTGATCTCGCCGTCGGAGCCCGACGGATTGACCTTCAGCGTGCGATCGAACGCGAGCTCGCCGGTCGCGACGTTCTCGAAGGTGAGGATGCACTCGGCGATCGAGCAGCCCGCGCCGAGCACGCGCTTGCGGAACTGCTTGCGCGTGATCTCGATCTTCTTCGCGAGGGCGATCTCCTCGGCGCGCGTGAGCAGCGGGATCTCGCCCATCTGGGTGAGATACATCCGCACCGGGTCGTCGATCTTCTCGGAGATGCCGCTCGAGCGAGTCGACGGCTCCGAGTTGCTCGCGAGGAGAGCGGCCGCGCTCAAGCTCGCGCCTTCGCCCTCACCGCTCTCCGACTCGTCGACCAGCTCGATGCCCATCTCTTCGAGGGCCATCAAGATCTGGTCGATCTTCTCGGGGGAGAGCAGCTCCTCCGAGAGATCGCGCTGCATCTCCGCGTAGGTGAGATAGCCCTTCCGCCGACCCTCTTCGATGAGGGCCTTCACCGGACCCTCGAAGGCGTCGATCGGGTCCTTGTCGAGGAGCAGCGTCTGCTGGACCTCCTCGTCTTCGTCTTCGCGCTCGTGCTGCATCATCTTCGCTGGCTCGACCCGCGATCCGCGTAGGCGGACCGCTCTGATGTTCTCGAGTTGGCGCGCGACCGGCGCCGGTCTCGATCGTCATCGGTGCGGCGCTCGCGCCGACCGACTCCGACCTCCACCCCAAACCTATCCCGCCGAATCGGAGCGAGCCGAACCGCGCTCGAGATTCGCGCCTCGGCTCCCTTCGAATCACTTCCGTCCGCGGAACGGACCTTCTCGAACGCCATGCGTTCGCAGCAGGGCCGTCGTTTCCGAGAGACCATCGTCTACGAGAGACCATCGCCTCCGAGAGACCATCGCCTCCGAAGGACCGTCCTCTCCGAGGGCGGAGCCCCCTCGAAGCCAACAGCCCCTACCCTAGGTACGAGGGCACGCGATCCCCGACGGAAGCCGATCTAGCGTTCGCGAGCGTCGGGGGTCCTCTCGGGGTCCCTGCCTCGCGGAGCGCTGAGCCGGTGATTCTCGGCGAGGGCCGCGTTCAACTCGATCCACAGTTTCTCCGCCAGCTCGTGGTCGCCGCGGGCCTCGGCGTCGCGTCGCCGCAGATGCAAGGCCCGCACGCGCTCCTCCGAGCTGGTGCGGCGGAAGCAGGCCTCGACGTCCGCGAGGACCGACTTCGCCCCTTCGTAGCTCAGGCTCGCGTGCGTTTCGACCGTCTCGCCGAGCCAATCGGCCTCCGGCAGGAGGTCCATCAGCTCGCCGAGCCGTATCGTTCCGCCCTCGGCCTGCAGAGAAAGCGCGGCAGTGTACGCACGAAACTCGATTCCGCCAGGGCCTCCTGCCAAAGGACCCAGTTCTTCCGGCGGGAGCAGGCGTCGAGCGACAGCGGCCAGCGAAGGCAAGGCCACCAGGACTCCGACGAGCTGCCGGAGTCCGCGGCGGAGACCGGTGGCGAAGCGCGACCAGTCGATCGGGGGCGGCGCGATCGGCTCGGGTGCGAATCGCCGCGAACCCCGCCAGGCCCCGCCCTTCCCAGCGCCGCCCTTCCCGGCACCGCCCTTCCAGGGTGCGCCCTTCCGCGGCGGCGCCCCCGCCCCGCGCGAGACGACGAAGCCGCCGGCGCCGCCGAAGCCGCTGGGCTCCCCCGCGGCAGAGTTCCCAGGTCGCTCGCCATCCTCCGTACCGCCTCCCGCCGGGCGAGCGAGCGAAGCGATGCGCGCGCGCAGCAGAGCCTCGGGCATCTTCAAGGCGTCGGCGACATGCGCGTAGGCGCGCTCGCGCCGGACCGGCGAGGCGCCGGCGAAGAAGTGCAGCATCCAGCGCAGCGCTTCTTCGGGGCGATCGCCGCCGGAGAGGCCGAAGCGAGCGACGAGAGCGCGCTTCAAGAAGGCGAGCTCGTCCCCCGAGCCCACGATGAGCTGGCGCAGGTCCGAGCCGGAGGCGTGGCCTAGGAAGTCCGCGGGATCCTCGCCCCCGGGCAACGTCAGCACGCGCAGCCGGAGGTCTCCCGCGATCAGCAGCGGCAGGGCCTTGTGCGCGGCCTCGATGCCGGCTCGATCCCCGTCGAACAAGACGACGACGCCGTCGAGATAGCGCTTCAGCAGCGCGACATGCTCGGCGGTGAACGCCGTGCCGAGGGCGGCGAACGCGAAGGGCAAGTCGCCCTTCGCGCAGGCGATGACGTCGGTGTAGCCCTCGACCAGCAGGCCCCAGCGCCCGCCATCCCCGGCGAGATCGAACGCCTCGCGGCGCTGCGCGATGCGATCCAGCCCGTAGAGCAAGCGGCTCTTCTTGAAGAGCGCGGTCTCCGGAGAGTTCACGTACTTGCCGACGGAGGCGGGCTTGCCGTCCGGCCCGCGTTCCAGCCGCGGCAGGATGCGCCCGCCGAAACCGACGAGGCGCGAGGTCGCGTCGCGGATCGGGAAGAGCACGCGGCCTTGGAAGTGATCCACGCAGCGCCCGCCGCCGACATCCTTCGCCAGACCAGCAGCCTCCAAGGTCCGCTTGGTGAAGCCCGCCTTCAACGCCGCGCCGACGAGGGCGTCGGGTTGATCCGGCGCGAAGCCGATCTCGAAGCGCTCGCGCCAGACCTCGTCGAGGCCGCGCTGATCGAGGTAGCGCCGAGCTTCGGCGCCGCGCGGTGAGGCCAGGAGCTTCCGGTAGCGATCGAGCGCGAGCTCGAGCGCGGCGACGAGGCGCTTCGACGAGGTCTCTTCATCGCGCGGGACGCTGCCCCGCTCTTCGATCTCGATCCCGACCTGGTCGGCCAGCGAGCGCAGCGCCTCCGGAAAGGAGAGCTTCTCCTTCTCCATCACGAACTTGAAGACGTCGCCGCTCGCGCCGCAGCCGAAGCAGTGGTAGCTGCCGCGCTCCGGAGAGACGTAGAAGGACGGCGTCTTCTCTTCGTGGAAGGGGCAGCAGGCGACCCAGCGGTTGCCGCGCCGCTGCAGCGAGGCGTAGCGCTGCACGATGTCCACGAGGTCGCAACGTTCGCGCACGCGCTCGCGAACATCGTCCCGCACCGCCATGACCGTCCTCGACCTCGGAAACTCGAAACCGAGGAGCGAGGATAGCTCAGCTCCGCAGCGCGGCAAGGCGCCGAGCGGCGCAGAGCCAATCTTCGAGGGCCAACTGCTCGGGCCGCAGCCCCTCCGGCCAGCCGCGCTCGGCGGCCAGCGCGCTCCAGAAGGCCGCGGAAGCC
This sequence comes from Planctomycetota bacterium, assembly GCA_016793245.1. GTDB lineage: Bacteria > Planctomycetota > UBA1135 > UBA1135 > JADKAF01 > JADKAF01. Next base: position 98,556 of record JAEUHW010000353.1, on the reverse strand, counting down.
AGTTCCTCCACCGTGCGCACGAAGCGCTTGCGGCGCATGGCGAACGCCTTCGTCACCAGCTCCTCCAAGGCCTGAGCTTCGGGCGGCGCGAGATGGCCATCGCGCGGATCGAGCCGCACGACCGCGGAATCGACCTGCGGTCGCGGCCAGAAGACCTGCCGCGGCACGGTGCGCGTCATCCGCGGCGCGTAACGCGCGCCGAGCCGCACCGTGGCGGCGCCGAACTCCTTGCAGCCCGGCTCGGCGCAGAGGCGCTCGGCGGCCTCGAGCTGGACCAGCACGGTCATGCGCCGCGGCGGCTGCGCGCGCGCCGCCAGCAGGACCAGCAGCGGCGTCGTGATCGCATAGGGCAGATTGGCGACGAGATCGTAGGTGCCCCACGCGTCGAGCGCGGCCTCCAGCTCCGGCAGGAGCCGCGACTTCGAAGCGAGGACATCGCCTTCGATCCAGCGCCAGGGGGCCGCCGCATCGATGCGCTCACGCGCGAGCGCGAGCAGCCGCGGCTCGATCTCGACCGAGAGCACTTCGGCGCCTGCGTCCAGCAAGCACTGCGTGAGCGTGCCGGGACCACAACCGACTTCGAGCACGCGATCGCCGGAAGCCACGCCGGCATCGCGCACGATCGCGCGCAGGATGTTCTCGTCGAGCAAGAAGTTCTGCCCGCGCAGTCGGCTCGGGTGAAAGCCCCTCTCGGTGAGCGCTGCGCGCAGGCCCTTGGTAACTCCGTGGAACTCGCTCATGCGCCGCTCACTCGCCGAGGCGTGCGCGCGCGAGGCGCACGAGGCTCGGAGCCAGCGCATCTTCGCGCTCGCGCAACAAGCGCCGCAGCACGCCGTCCGCGCCCGGAGGGAGGCGATCGAGCCAAGCGGCGAGGCGTTCCAAACGCTCGGGACGCCCTTCGGCTTCCGCACCGAGGAGCGCGAGGCGCTCGACGGCGTCGCACGCGCCGCGGAAGCCGACCGTGCTCAGCGCATCGAGATGATGGACCAGGCGATCGGTGCGCACGCGCGGCAAATTGGCGCCCGCCGGCATCAGCTCATCGACGAAGCTCTGTCCATGCACGCGCACATAGCGCACGCGTCGCGCGATCTCGTCGAGGCGCGCCGCGACGAGCTCCGTCTCGTCGACGCCGCCCAGCGCGGCGAGATCCAAGAGTGCATGGCGATAGCTCTCCGGCGGAGCGAGAAGGTAGCTGCCATCCTCCTCCAGCAGGAACACGCCTTCGGTCCATTCGCTCGCGTTGCCGGCGAGGTCGTAGATGCCATCGCGCGTGCGATCGCCTTCGAAGAAACCCACCGGAACCGTGCCGCGAACGCCGGTCTCGCGACTGTTGGCCGTGAAGAGCGGAATCTCGTCGGTCGTGGCCTCGGTCCGCGGAGCGATCAGCAAGTGATGCGCCGCCGCGGCTTCCCACTCCTGACTCGCGGGCAAGCGCAGCCCGAGAGGCCGGAGGTACGCGAGGGCCTCCTCGCGTCGCACCCAGGTGATCGGATGATCACCGCGCGCGCGCAGATCGGCGAGAGGCGGAAGCGCGCTGGCATCGGCGAAGCGCGCATACTCGGCGATCGTCACTTCGAAGCGCTGCAGGAAGAACGGTCGCACGCTTCCGCCCGGCAGCACGAGCGCCATCCCCTGCACTTGATCGAACGCGGGCCAGAGGTCGACCTCGTCGCCGCCGCACGCGCTGAAGGCGAGAGTAGAGAGGAGCGCGCACGCGAAGGGACGAACCCGACGCACGCGCGCGACCCCACGCAGGCAAGCGCCGCAGTGCCCGAGAGAGCGCTTCAAACGATGATCAGCGCGCGGTCGTGGGGTCGACGATGTAGATCTCGCAGCGCCGGTTGGAGGCCTTGTTCTCGGCGCTCGAGTTCTCCTTCAGAGGGCGCGTATCGCCGTAGCCTTCGACGCCGAGGCGAGCGCGCGGGATCTGGCACTCCTCGATCAGGAAGTCGGCGACGACGACGGCGCGCTGCGCCGAGAGCTGGAGATTGCCGTACGGGTATTGCGCCTTGGTATCGGGCTTCACGATCGGCGTGTTGTCGGTGTGGCCGACGACGCGCAGGACGCGCTCCGAGCGCGACTGCATGTCGAGGGTCGCGGCGATCTCGCGCAGCACTTCCTTGCCGCGGTCCGAGAGCTGGGCGCTGCCGAGCGGGAAGAGCAGGTCGTCCTTGATGCGCACGCCCATCCCGTACTGGTTCTGGAAGACGCTCCAGTCGCCCTTGTCCTCTTCGCCGAACGAGGCCGGCACGGCCTCCTTGTCGGCCCACTTCTTCTGCAGGTCGCGCAGCGCCGCGAGATCGGCCTCGAGCTGCTCGCGCATCTTGCGCGCAGACTCGGTGTCGACACCGGCGGCCGCGAGCTGACGCTCGATCTCGCGCTTCTCGGCTTCGAGCTCGTCGAGCGCGGCCTGCAGATTGCGGATGAGCTCGTTCTGATCGCGGATCTCCCCCAGACGCTCGTCGTAGTCCTTGCGGGCGACGCAGCCGGGGAGAAGCAACGCGGAGATGGCCAAGGCGAAGGACGCGAGTAGGGAGCGGGAACGCGCCGTGCAGTGCATGGAACGGAACTCCTGGCGCGGGCACGCGGGCCGCGCACGAGCGAGAGACGCAAAGAGAGGATCCTCGAAGGGAGGATGATACACAAGCGCTCGGGATCCCCTAGCGCAAAACCACAACCGATGGTTGCGGCGAAGCGCATCGGATCGCGAACGGCGTCGCGGCGAAACGAAGCGAGCGAGGCCGGGCTCCATGGCCGCGCACCTCGCTCGTTCATCAGCACTGCTCGTTCATCGGCGCACGTTCCTGCGCCGTTTCTTCGGTCGCCCATGCTCCGCGGCAACGCTCGACTTCGCCCTTCGATTCGGGGGTCTATGGGCTTCGGAAGGCCTGCTCTCGCCGCCCCTCGCGACGGGGCGCCGCGATCGAGATCAGCGCTTCGCGGGCGCGATCGTGGTCGGGATCTTCTCGGGGACGGAATCGCCGGCGAAGGCTTTGCCGACGTTGTCCACGAACCAGCCCGAAGCGGCGGACGGCAGGCCGCCTGCACCACCGGCCGCGGCCGGAATGCCGCAGACCAGGGCGATGATCGCCGTGAACACCGCGATCCCGAGGAAGAGCGGCGACTGCTTCGTGTCCTGCGCCTGGAGCTGCTGCGTGCGGGAGCGCTGGCGCTGCACCTTGCTGGCACCGCTGTCCCCGGAGGCCGCGGCGGCCTTCTCGAGATCGACGTCGTCGTCGTCGAGGATCGTCTCCTCTTCGCTGAGCTGCGTCGTGGCCATGCCGACCTCGTCATCGCCGAGGCCATCTTCTTCGAAGGTCAGCTCTTCGGTGTTGTCCTCGGCGTCCTCTTCGAGGAAGGCGCCTTCTTCGATCCCGCGGCGGAGGTTCTCCACGTCCTCAGCGCGCAGACGCATGCTGCCGCTCTCGCGGATCGCACGGATCTCGCCTTCGGACACCAGGCGCTTCAGCTCCTCGGCTTCGAGGCCGAGGCGTTCGAGAGCCCTTTCGAAATCGTAGAAGTCATCCTTCGGCACGGGAGCAGCTCCTGAAGTGGGTTCGAGGGGCGCGGTTCGAGGGGCGCGGTTCGATGGTCGCAGTCCAGCCCCGCCTCGCGGGCCGTCCTCCGCGGACGGCTCCCCCCGCGCAACTTCCGGTGCGGGGCGGCGTGATTGGATCTGCCAAAAAAGCTACCTGCCTGGCATGTCCGCGTTCGGCCGAGACCGCGCGCGGATCGCCCAGGACCGCTGGCGGGCGGCTGGGCAGCGCGGATTGTTATCCGCGCAGGATGCACTTGCAACCGAACTTTCCCGAGACCTCCGGGGACCCGTCTCGCGGGGGCACCCGAGCGCAGCCCGGATCAGCGATCCTTGCCGACCGGAGGACCGAGCTTCAGATCGCCGCCCTCTCTCTCGGAGGCCTTCTCCACGGCTTTCGGGTCCTCGCCGGCGCCGATCCTCTCGAACATCGAGGAGAAGTCCCGCCAGGAGTACTCGGACTCGTCGTTGTACCCGCGGAGCTGGAGGTCGAAGTCGATGCGCCGCGCGCCGACGAGGTAGAGCTTGCGGCTGTTCCTCGAGCCGCCGACGGCTTGGTAGACGGCGAGCTGCTGGGTCTCCGAGTCGATGAGGTAGAGGATCGACTGGCCCGTCAGGTCCATGCCCGTGACGGCGATCATCCGTCCGTTGGAGTCGGCGGTGCCGCCCGCCGTGGGGAACGAACGCGTCGGGTCGGGCTCCTGCGACTCGATCTCGACGGCCTCCGGGGGTGCCGTCTCAGGACGGGCGCCGCCCGACTCCAAGCTCGAGACGTAGCACACACCGAGCACCACCGTCAGGGTGCAGAGGAACTTCTCCATGGTTTCCTGCGCGCTGGGCGCGAACGCGGATCCCGGGGCGGGTCGCAAGACGGCGGCATGCTACGCCATGGCCGGTGCGCGGACCAGCCGGGGCGCCCGGGGATCGCGGACCAGAGCGCGAGAAGCGCAGCTATCCGGCGAGCGGGAAGTCGATGCGCGCCAAGAACCCCGCGCCGCGATCGCTCTCGAGCTCGATCCGGCCGCCGTGGTTCTCGACGATCCCCGTGCAGAGGCTCAGTCCGAGCCCCGTGCCCTGGCCCACTTCCTTCGTCGAGAAGAAGAGCTCCTGCAGGTTCGGGAGCAGCGCCTTCTCCACTCCCGGACCGTTGTCGGCGACCTCGGCGCACGCGCGCTCTCCGCGCACGAAGATCGCGACCCGGATCTGCTTCGTGTCCGCGTGCGCCGAGACCTCCTGCAGCGCGTCGAGCGCGTTGATGAGCAGGTTCAGGAACACCTGCTGCAGCTCGTGCTCGTTGCCGAAGACGATCGCCTGTTCGTCGAGCTCACCTTTCTCGAGTCGAACGCCCTCTTTCTCGAGGCGATGCTCGATCAAGCCGACCGCGCGCCGAAAGGCGTCGACCAAGCGGAAGCGCTCCGGCTCGGCGCGCCGCGGCGAGAACTGCAGCACTCGCCCCACGATGCCCTGGATGCGCTGCAGCCCCTCGGCGATGAGCTCGAGATAGGTGCGCCTTCGCTCGGGCGCGAGCTCCTTGGTGCGCAGCGCCTCCGTCGCGTTCATGAGACCGCCGAGCGGATTGTTGATCTCGTGCGCGATCCCCGCGGCGAGGCGCCCCGTCGAGGCCAATCGCCGCGCCTGATGGAGCTGCCGCTCGGCGGAGAGGGCCTTCTGCGTCGCTCGTTCGACTTCGCGAGAGAGCTCGGCGGAGAAGTTCCCGACGCGCTCCATCATCGAGTTGAACGAGCGCACGAGCTCGCCCATCTCGTCCGCGCTGCGCGGGTCCGGGATCTTCTCGCGGTAGTTGCCGGACGCCACGCGAGCCGCCCCCGCGGCGAGAGCGCCGACGGGGCGCAGCACGAGCCAAGAGAGCAGCGCGTGCACGAGCGCCGAGACGAGCACGAGGCTCAGGAGCAGCGCTCCGGTGGAGAGCTCCGCCACGTCGGGCAGGGCTCCGCGATCCTCGAAGACGAGGAAGGCACCGCCCCACGGCGCGCCGCCGCGCTCCGCGCGAATCGGCACGGCGTAGGAGGATTCCCCGACGGCGATCGAGCGGTCCTCCTCGATGGCGCGATCGATCCAAGCTTGGGCCGAGCCCACGTCGAGATCCACGGGGCGCCGCGGACGCGCGAGGTTGTAGGCCTGGCGCTGCGCGGAGCGCTGCACGATGAGCCCCGTGCGCACGAGATCGCGGAACGGCCAGTTCGCGAGCTCGGCGACGTCGCGCGGCTCGGTGCGGGCGATCGTCGACTCGACGACGCGGGTCAAGGTCCGGATCTGCTGCTCGCGCACGGCGTCGAGGAGGCGGCGCTGCGACGCGGACTCGCTGGAGACGAGCCACGCCAGCGGCAGGAACGCGCCGGCGTGAACCAGCGCGACCGCGACCAGGATCTTCGTCCGCAACGACAAGCCGGACCTCCGTGGGAATGGCGTCGCCCCCACCGGCGCTCGATCAGCGCCGCGAGAGCTGCTCCATGATCCCGAGCAGCGGCAGGAAGAGCGCAGCCACGATGATGCCGACCACCACGGCCATCACGACGAGCAGCGCCGGTTCGAGCACCTTGAAGAAGACCTCGATGCGCCGATCGGCCTCGGCCTCGTAGGCGTCCGCGATCTTCAGCAGCATCACGTCGAGCGTGCCGGTCTCCTCGCCGACGTCGACCATGTTGGTCACCATGTCGTCGAAGACGCCGCTCTCGCCGAGGGGCTCGGCGATGCTCTCGCCTTCGCGGACGCTGACGCGCACGTCCTCGATCGCGCGCCGCAGCACCTCGTTCCCCACCGCGCCGCGCACGATCTCCAGCGCTTCCAAGTGAGGCACACCGCTCGAGATCAGCGTGCCGAAGGTGCGCGAGAAGCGCGCCACGACGAGGCGCTCGATCATGATCCCCGCGACGGGCACGCGCAGCAGCAGGCGATGGACGAAGAGGCGGAAGCCGTAGAACCGCCCCATGCAGAAGCGGAAGAGGATGATCGGCACGAGCAAGCCGAGAAGGATCGCCCACCACCACTTCACGAAGAAGTCGCTCGCGCCGATCAGCGCGCGCGTCAGGCTCGGCAGCTCGATGTCGAACGAGTCGAAGATCTCGCGGAACTTCGGGATGACGAAGGTAAACACGATCCCGATCACGAGCAGGGCGACGAAGACCACCACGATGGGATAGGTCATCGCCCCCTTCGCCTTGTCGCGGATCGAGCGCGTGCGCTCCATGAAGACGGCGAGGCGCATCAGGATCGCGTCGAGCGCGCCGCCGGTCTCACCGGCCTTCACCATGTTGCAGTAGAGGCGATCGAACGCGGAGGGGTGCTTCTTCATCGCCTCCGACATCGCCGTGCCGCTCTCGACCTCGTCGCGCACGTCGGAGAGCACGCGCTTGAACGGCCCCGGACGCAGTTGGCCCTCAAGGATGGAGAGCGCGCGCACGATCGGGATCCCCGCGTCCGAGAGCGTCGAGAGATTGATCGTGAACTCGGTCAGCAGCGCCGCGGGGATCTTGCGCGCGAAGAAGCGCCGCTTCGGCGCGCCCTCGTCGCTGTCGCGATTCGCGGCCTTCCTCGGTGCATCGGCAGCGGGAGTCTTGCGTTGGATCTTGCTCGCCACGTGTACCCCTGGAACCCTTCGTTCGTTCAGTCTGTCTTCCGGTCGGACGTACGGAGCTCGCCGCGGCGCGAGGCGCTACACCAGCGTCTCCCGCAGGACCTCTTCCACGGTGGTCATGCCTTCGGTCACGCGCCGCATCCCGCTCTCGCGGAGCGTGCGCGCCCCCTCCTCGCGTGAGATCGCGCGGATCTCGGCCGCCGAGGCCTGCGTCAGGATCGCCTCGCGGAGGCGCTCGCTCACGCGCAGGATCTCGAAGATCGCCAGACGCCCGCGATAGCCGGTGTGATGGCAGCGATCGCAGCCCTTGCCGTACGCGAAGCGCGCTCCGGCGAGATCGCTCGGCTCGGCGCCGAGATCGCGCAGGATCGCCTCGTCGGGCTGGTACGCGACTTTGCAGTCCGGGCAGATCTTGCGGACCAGGCGTTGCGCGACCACGGTGTCGAGCGTGGAGGCGATGAGATACGGCGCGACGCCGATGTCCACGAGCCGCGTGATCGCGCTCGGCGCGTCGTTCGTGTGCAGCGTCGAGAAGACGACGTGCCCCGTCAGCGAGGCTTCGACGGCGACCTGCGCGGTCTCGGGATCGCGGATCTCGCCGACCAGGATCTTGTCCGGGTCCTGGCGCAGGATGGTTCGCAGCACGCGAGAGTAGGTGACCCCGATGTCCTCTTGGATCGGGATCTGCACGATCCCGTCGATGTCGTACTCGACCGGGTCCTCGGTGGTGATGATCTTCACCGCAGGATCGTTGGCCTCCGAGAGCAACGCGTAGAGCGTGGTCGTCTTGCCCGATCCGGTCGGTCCGGTGACGAGCACGATGCCGTGCGGCAGCGCCATCAAGCGCCGCAGCTCCGCCTCCTCGTCGTTGGCCAACCCCAACATCCGCAGATCGAGCTGCACGACCGTGCGGTCCAGGATGCGCATCACGACCGACTCGCCGTACATCGTGGGCAGAGTCGCGACGCGCAGGTCGACCGGCCGCCCATCGATCGAGAGCTCGATGCGTCCGTCCTGCGGCACGCGGGTCTCGGCGATGTCGAGGTTCGCCATCACCTTCACGCGCGCGATGAGGGAGGTCGAGAGGTGCGAAGGCGGAGCCTGGATCTGATAGAGGCTCCCGTCCACGCGGAAGCGGATCCGGAGCTCGCCTTCGAAGGGCTCGAAGTGGATGTCCGAGGCCTTGTCGCGGATGGCCTGGAAGAGGATCGAGTTCAACAAGCGCACGACCGGCGCGGATTGGGCGAGGTCCTTCTCCTCGCCCTTCTTGCCTTTGCCGGCGTCTTTCGCCGCATCGAGCGCCGCCTGCAGACCACCGGAGCCGTCGCCGTAGTGCTTGCGGAGCAACGCGCGCACGGTCGCGGCATCGCCGAGCGCCACCTTCACCGCGCGCCCGACGAGGAACTGCAGGTCCTGGGCCACGCCCGCGTTCAGCGGATCGGCGATCGCGACGGTGAGAGCCTCGGGAGTGAGGCGCAGCGGGAGGACCTCCATCGCGATCGCCGTCGAGGCATCGACCGCCTTCAGCGCGGCCTCTTGCGGCACGAGCGCGCTGGCCTCGAGCACCTCCATGCCCGACTGCACCGCGAGCGCCGCGGCGATGTCGCCCGCGTTCGCGAAGCCCATGTCCACGAGGATCTGCCCCAGCAGTCCGCCGTGCTGGCGCTGGTGATGCAGGGCCGCCTGGATCTGCCCTTCCTGAACGACGCCGCGATCCTTCAGGATGCGGCCGATCTGCTTGCGAGTGATCTGCGCCATCGGGTGCGTTCCGAGTTGCGGGCTCGAGGATCCGGGATCAGAGGCCCAGGCGTCCCGCGAGGTCGCGGGGCTGCTGCGCGTAACCGACGGCGATCTCCGGCGTGATCGAGCCTTTCTGTACGAGCTCGAAGAGGAAGTCGTCGAGCAGGATCATGCCCATGCGGCGGTTGGTCTGGATCGCGGAGACGATCTTGAAGGTCTCGTTCTTGCGGATGTGATTCTCGATGGCGGGGATCATCGTCATGATCTCGAAGCCCGCGACGCGACCGCGCCCTTCCTTGCGAGGCATCAGCACCTGCGAGATCACCGCGATCAGCGACACGGAGAGCTGGGCGCGGATCTGCTCCTGCTGCGCCGGCGGATAGCTGTCGATGATGCGGTCGACCGTGCGCGCGCTGCCCGTCGTGTGCAGCGTCCCGAAGACGAGGTGGCCCGTCTCGGCGGCGGTGATCGCCGCGCTGATCGTCTCCGGGTCGCGCATTTCGCCGACCAGGATCACGTCCGGGTCCTGGCGCAGCACGCGGCGCATGGCCTCGGGGAAGTCGGGCACATCGACGCCGATCTCGCGCTGCGTGACCACCGACAGCTTGTGCTGGTGGTAGTACTCGATCGGATCCTCGATCGTGACGATGTGGCGGTCGATCGACTGGTTGATCGTGTCGATCATCGTCGCCAGCGTGGTCGTCTTGCCCGAGCCGGTCGGACCCGTGACCAGGATCAGACCACGAGGGCGATCGAGCAGCTCGCGCACGCCCTCCGGAAGGCCGATCTCCTCGAAGCTGAGCAGGCGAGAAGGGATCTGGCGCAGCACGGCGCCGTACGCGCCCTTCGAGCGGAGGACGCTTACGCGGAAGCGCACGCCGTCCTTGAACGCGAGGCCGAAGTCCGCCGTTCCGCGCTCTTCGAGCTCGTTCCAGGCGCGCTCCGGGCAGAGCTCGCGCGCCAGCGCCTCCGTGTCGGGCGGCGTCAGCGACGGCGCGTCCTTCACCGAGCGCAAGTCGCCGTGGATGCGCATCACGGGCGCGCGTCCGACGCTGATGTGGATGTCGGAAGCGCCGAGCCGGGCGGCGATGTCCATCAGTTCCGAAGCGGTCGGCATGGTGTGTCTAGGCGAAGCCTGGCGTTGCAGAAGAAGGGTGGGACCGCCGTCGCGAAGCGCGATCGTCCTCGGAGCTCGAACGTGGTTCCAGCAGAGCGAGTGGGAAGCCCCGTCAGCCAGCATGCTAGCGGGGCTGGGGCGAAGCCCCGCTAGTGCGCCGTCGTGACGCGCAGGATCTCATCGATGGTCGTGACGCCATCCATGACCTTGCGCGCCCCATCGGAGAGCAGCGTCGTCATCCCGCCGGACTCGACGGCGAAGGCCCGCAAGCGCGTCGCGGGTTCGCCTCGGAAGGTCATGTCGCGGAGCGCCGCGGACATCTCGAGGTGCTCGTAGATGCCCTTCCGTCCGCGATAGCCGCTGCCCCCGCAGTTCGCGCAGCCCTTCGGACGGAAGATCGGGCGTCCTCCGAGCTGATCGGGATTGGCTCCGACCGCCGCGAGCTGGGCCGCGCTCGGCTGGTAGGGCTCGCGGCACTTGGGGCAGAGGGTGCGGACGAGGCGCTGCGCGAGGATCGCCTGCACGGAGGCCGCGACGAGGAAGGGCTTCACGCCCATGTCGATGAGGCGCGTGATCGCGCTCGGCGCATCGTTGGTGTGCAGCGTCGAGAAGACGAGGTGCCCGGTGAGGGCCGCCTGGATGGCGATCTCGGCGGTCTCGCGGTCGCGGATCTCACCCACCAGGATGATGTTGGGCGCCTGGCGCAGCATCGCGCGGAGGATGCGAGCGAAATCGAGCCCCACTTGGTGGCGCACTTGGACCTGGTTGATCCCGGGCAGGTTGTACTCCACGGGATCCTCCGCCGTGATGATCTTCACGTCGGCGCGATTCAGCTCGGCCAGCGCGGCGTAGAGCGTCGTGGTTTTGCCCGAGCCCGTCGGTCCCGTGACGAGGAAGATGCCGTTCGGCCGCTGGATCACTCCCTTGAACCAGCGGTACTCGTCGTCGCGCATGCCGAGATCGGTCAAGCGCAGCAGCGCGGAGCTCTTGTCGAGCAAGCGCATGACCATCGACTCGCCGTGGTTCGAGGGCAGGATCGACGCGCGGATGTCGATGTCCTTGCCCTTCGCGCGCGCCGAGATGCGCCCGTCCTGGGGCTTCCGCTTCTCCGCGATGTCCATGTTGGCCATGATCTTCAAGCGCGAGATCAGCGGCCCCTTCAGGTGCGCGGGATGGTCGGCCACCTGGCGCAGCATGCCGTCCACGCGGAAGCGCACGCGCACGCGGTCGCCGAAGGGCTCGATGTGGATGTCGCTCGCGCGCCGGTCCAGCGCGTCTTCGATCATCTGCGTGACGAGGCGGATGATCGGCGCGTCCTCGCCTTCGTCGGCGGTCGAGCTGCTCGCCGCGGCGGCGGCGCCGACGCCGCGGCGCGAGCTCGTCTCGCCTTCGACGGCGTAATAGGTCGCCAGCGCTTGGCTGAGCCCGCCCTTCGTCGTGAGCACGGCCTCCAGCTCGCGGTTCACCACGAAGCGGAGGTTGTCGAGCGCGAAGGTCTTCATCGGGTCGTCGATCGCGACCAGCAAGCGCCCCTCGCGCTCCATCAACGGCACCAGGCGGATGTCGGCAGCCATCTCCGCGGGGACCAGATCGAGGATCGCCTGATGGATCCGGCCCTTGCCGAGATCGACGAATTTCAGGCCGTGCTTCCGCGCGAGCGCGCGAGCGACCGTCTCCTCGGTCGCGTGCCCGAGCTCGATCAGCGCCTCGCCGATGCGCAGGTCGCGGTTCCTCTGATGGGCGAGGGCCTCGCGGAGCTGCGCTTCCGTGATCGCTCCCGAGGCCACCAACATCTCGCCGAGCATCTTCTGCACGAGCAGGCTTCCTCCGCGTTCCGGCCCTCTGGCCGGAGGTGCCGGTCCGATGTGGACGGGCGGCTATTACACCCCGCGCCGCGGCAAGTTTCACCACTGGGCTCGGGCGGATTCGCGGCGCTCGTCACCACGGGGCGGGCGACGCGCCGAAACGGCGCGAGCCTCGGATCTCCCCCATCGGGAGATCCGAGGCTCGCTCGAGGGCGACCGACGCCCGTCCGTCTTCCGACTTCAGCGCACGTAGCCGGTGAAGTAACCGACGCGCTCGGGGAACTGGGGATGATCGGTCTGGATCTTCACCTGGCCGCGGAACGCGCCGGGAGGCATGGTCTCCAGCACGATGATGCGGAGGTACCACTGCTCGACGCCCGGCTTCTCGGGGACCGGCGCGCTGTAGGCGCTGACGGTGAGGTGCTCGACCTGGTCGCAGCCCTCGAGCTTGAAGCCGGTGATCTTCACGTTGCGCGTCGCATCGCCGTTCACCAGGCGGAACTGCTGCGTGACCGAGGTCTCCTTCTGGATCACGCCGAACGCGAGATGCGTCGCCGGATCGAGGCCGATCAGCGGCTGCACGACCGCGTGGCAGGTGAAGTCGAAGGCCCGATTCTGATCGGTGAGGAAGCGCAGGCGCTTCGCGAAGACGCCCTCCGCCTGCGTATCGATCAGCTTGAAGACCATCTTGTAGCGGTTCGGTGCCTCCTGCTTGATCTCCAGCTCGATGCCCTTCGGCGCATCGGGCAGCAGGCTCAGCTCGTCCTCGGCCAGGATCTTCGCCTGCTCCTCGGCGCTCATCTGGATCACGCCGTCCTCGCCCTTCGGGATCGCGCGCGGCAGACCGGCTTCGCCCCACTTGGTGATCGCGAACGCCGGGACCTGCGTGGACCAGATCGAGATCTCCTGGGTGGGGTTCGAGCCGCCACTCACCATGCCGAAGTTCACGTACGGCGGCGTGATCTGGAAGAACTGCTGGATGTTGGCGCTGATCGTGAGCTGGACCTTGCCCTGCTGTCCGTCGTTGAAGACGTCGATCGTGCTCGCCTTCACGCCCCGGTAGCCGCGCGTCCGCAGCCAGGCTTGGAGCGTGCCCTTCGTACCGGGCTGCAGCGGCTCGTTGTAGGTATAGGGGTTGCCGTTGATCTGGATCTTGCCGAGCGTGCAGCCGCAGCTCGCGTGGATGTTCGAGATCTTGACCGGGCCGGTGCCGGTGACCTCGAAGGCGTAGTCGTGGCGGAGGTCCTCGCCTTCGACCACCGAGCCGAAGTCCTTCTTCAGGTCGGAGAACTGGAGGACGCCCGGCGTCTGGGCCGCGGCGCAGGCGGCGAGCAGCGCCGGCAACGCCGCGCGCAAGAGGTGGCTCATCGAGTGCATGGTTGGAACAGGATCAAGAGGTAGGGTGTTCGCGGGACGGTGCCGTTCCGAGGGAATCACGGCGAGGGAATCACGGCGGAGCGAGCTCTGGCGCGGAACGCTCCGGCGCGCGCGTCGCGAGGACGGCGGCGATCGAAGTCGTCCGGGACGCGCCCGGCAAGCTGTCGCCGAACTGGACGCTGCGCCTCCCGATTCGGGCCGCGGAAAATCCGCACGAGGTTCGGAGAGAGCTTCGGCTCAGCGCACGAAGCCCGTCACCTCGATCTGGATCACGGGATACTTCGGATGATCGGTGCGGAGCTCGAGCAGCCCCTTGAACGCACCGGCCGGCAAGGTGGCCTTGGCGGTGACGCTCACGGGCCAGGTCGGTCGACCGGCTTCGTCGTTCTTCGCGGCGGTCGGCAGCGCTCCGAGCTCGAGGTGCGGAGCGAGCTCCGCCGTCGCGAGCGAGACCGAGAGCAGCTTCACGTCGACCGCCGGATCGTAATCGACCAGCGCGATCGAGAGCTCCTTGGCCTGGTTGCGACGCAGGAGTCCGAACGCCAGCCGCGGAGAGGGCTGGGTGCCGACGAGCGGCAGCACGACTCCTTGCACGCGCAGGTCGAATGCGCGCTGCGCGCCGGTGCGGAAGCGCAGGGTGTGGAGGAAGGAGCCCACGGAGTTCACCGTGGCATCGACCTCGATCTCGATCGTCCACTCGTTCGGAGCCGAGCGCTCGTACTTCACGGCGACGCCGCGGGGCTCGGGCTGCAGCGAGAGCGCGTCCTCGAGCTCGCGCTCGCGGATCTCCTTCTCGCTGATCTTGGGCTTCCCGTTGGACTCGAGAGGGACCTCGCGGCGCGTGCGCGCTCCGCCCCAGCCGTCGATCGTGAACTCCGGAACCTCGGCCGTGCGCACCTTCACCGAGGCCTTCCGCTTCTCGCCTTCCAGCACCTCGCCCAGGTTCACGAACTCGGGCTCGGTCACGAAGAAGCGGCGGACGAAGGACGAGATCGAGAGCACGATCGAGCTCTCGCCGCCATCCGAGAACACGGTGATCTGGCTCGACTTCGCACCGACGAAGTCATAGGTCTTCACGCGCGCCCGCACGAAGCCCTTGGTGCCGGGAGGGAGCGCCGTTCCGAAGCTGTAGGGCTGGCCACCGATCTCGAGGATCGGGACCGTGCATCCGCAGGTCGATTGCACGCGTCCGATCGCCACCGGACCATCCCCGGTCACCTCGAAAGCGAAGTCGAACGAGGCCTCGTCGCCTTCCAGCAGAGAGCCGAAGGAGTGATCGCGCGCGGCGAAGACGAGGTTCCCCTTGGCGGTCGCCGCCGCCTTCGCGGCAGGCTTCGCTTCGGCACCGCCGGGTGCCTGGGCAGCATGGCTCACGCGCGCGCCGAAGAGCCAACTCACGCCGAACAGCCCGAGCGCGAGGACGGCGCGACGCCACCCCGCCGCAGCAGCGGAGAGCGCCTGACTACGATCACTTACCACGGCGTTTCTCTCCGTGTGCAATGGCACTGAACAGGACTTCGAACTTCGGGAAGCGCGGATGATCGGTCTCGACCACGAGCTTGCCCTCCACGTTGCCGAGCGGCAGGGTCGCGGCCGCGAGGATCGCGATGCGCGTGCGGCGCTCGGCGCCCTGCTGGGGCAGGGCGGAGACCTCGGTGGAGAGATGCGCGCTCTGCGCGCTCTCGATCGAGATCTTGGTGACCTTGGTCACGCGCTCGGGATCTCGATCCGCGAGCACGATCTCCCAGGTCTGGGCTGCACCCGCGACGAAGCCGCCGAAGAAGGCGCTCGGCGCCGGCGCGAGATAGACCTCGCCTTCGACGCGCGCGGAGTAGCCGAGGCGCACGGCGCGTTCGCCGTCGAAGAGCAGGCGGATCAGTTGGTTGCGCTCCCCCGCTGCGCCCGTGGGACGCAGGCGGAACTCCACATCGACGACGCCCGGCGAGACGGCGCGCAGCTCGAGCGAGAGATCGCTCGGCTTCTCCCGCAAGCCGAGCTGCTCGCGCCGATCGTGGCGCTCGAGCTCGAGCTCGTAGTCGTCGAGCGACTGCCCCTCGGCCCGCGGCGGCGCGGGCGAAGCGAGCTTCGGTCGGCCCCAGTCGACGAGCCGGAGCTCGCTCCCGTCGCGCGACTCGATGCGCAGGGTCGCGCGCGCCTCGCCGCCGACGACCACCTGGCCGAAGTCGATCGAGCGCGGTTCGAAGCCGAGCTCGGCGACGCCCTCGATCACCACCACGAGCTGATCTTCGCCGCGGTCGGTCCGCACCGTGATCACCACGGGTTTCAGTCCGTCGATGCCCTCGGTGCTCGCGCGCAAGCGCAAGAAGCCAGTGGCTCCGGCCGGCACCGTCGCGGGAAGCTCCGCGCCCACGCCCTCGATGGCGAGGCCCGACATCGTGCAGGAGCAGGAGATCTTCACTTCCTGGATCACGAGGGGTACCCCCAGCGGATTGCGGAAGTGGAAGCTGTGATAGAGATGCCGGAGTCCGACGACCGGGCCGAATTGATGCCGCGGCTCCGAGAAATGCAGGCCCGAGCGCGGCGCGGCAGGCGCCGGACGCTTCGGCTCCTGCGCCGGGCGCGCCACGAGCGGCGCCGCGAGGAGCTGCCCGAGCAGGGCCAGTGAGAAGAGCAGCGCGCGAATCATCAGGGGCGGGATTCTAGGTCGATCGGCTTGTGGTCACAACCGCGACAAACGTACCATCCGCCGCTCTGCGCGCCGGACCGAGGCGCGCGATCGACCCGCCTCGCGCGCCGATCCGGAACCGGGAGTCCTCGATGCAGAAGCAACTCTGGCGATACGCGCTCGCGCTCTACGCCGCCGCCCTCCTCGGCTCCTGCAGCTCCTGCCCGCGACCCGGGGAGGATTTTTCCACTCCCGCCGGGGCCGTGCGCGCGCTGCAGCAGGCTCTGGACACCGAAGACTCGCTGGCCCTCTATCGCACCCTCTCCGAAGGCCTGAAGGAGCGCGCGGACCTCGGCGCCCTCGGCACCGACATCGCCCTCCAGCACATGCTCGAGGAGTACCCGGAGATCCAATACCTGGAGGACGGAGAGATCGTCGCCGAGCGACGCCTCGATGCGCATCACGCGCTGATCGAGGTGGAGGTGGGCTTCCTCTTCTTCACCCGGCGCGTGAGCTTCCTCGTGGAGCGCCGGACCCTCGCCGAGCTCCGTCGCGAAGGTTCGCCCGCGCCGATCGGCGTCTTCCTCCCCGCCGGCGAGCGCGTCGGAGCATTCCTCCAGCATCACCCGGAGCAGCCGGTGATCCGGGCGCAGCTCGCGGAGGTCCCCGACCTCTGGGAGCAACTGCAGCTCGCCGAGCCGCCGATCACCTCGTTCCAGATCGTCGACGTGTGGAAGATCCATGCGATCGCGGTGCCCGAAGAAGGGACTCCCGCACCGGTCGCACCCGCGACCGCGGAGGGAGTCGCTCCCTGACGCCGCGCGAGCCGAGACGGATCCCGCCCCGGCTCGAGAAAGTTCGCCGAGGATCGGCGGCGAGCTCAGGAGTCCTGGCGCGGCTTCAGGCCGTAGCGCGCTTCCATCTCCCGTCGGAACGCTTCCAGCTCGGGCTCGCTGGGCTCCGCGGCCCCTGCGGGAGCGAGACCGCGCAGATAGAGGGTGTCCTCGAAGGACTGCAGCTCGCGGCGCAGGTTCTTGGTCGCCTGCTCCGCCTTCTCGAGCTCGTTGCTCTTCCACCCGGGCAACGGCTTGCCGCTCCCGTCGTGGCGCAGCGCGGCGAGACGCGCCTCCGCGCGCACGATCTCGAGCCTGGCGCGGTGCTGGCGCTCCAAGTGATCGCTTACGGCGCGCTCCAGGCTCACGACCTTCTCGAGCTTGGCCGCGCGCAGCTCGCGCTGGCGACCGAGCTGCTCTTCTTGCAGCTCGATGGTGCGCCAGGCGGCGCGGGACTGTCCCTCGACCTCGGCGCGGCTGTAGGTGCCGGAGAGCTCGCGGAACGAAGTGAGCTGGGTCCCCAGGCGCTCCCGCAGCACTTCGGTGAGCGCTAGCTGCTCCTGCTGGCGTCGCTCGAGGTTCGCGATCCCCGCGTCGAGGGCCGAGAGCTCTTCGCGCTCGGCGATCAAGCTCTGGTGGAGCTTCGAGAAGTCCTTGTCGCTGCGCTCCAGGTGCCGCTTCGCCGAGGCGATCTGGCGCTGGAGCGAAACGGGCTCTTCACCGCGGTCGAGGCGCTGCAACCCGAGCTCGACCTTCTCGCGCAGGCGCCCGTCCGTGAAAGCGTTCACCGCCGCCAGCGCAATGCAGCCCAGCACAGCCCACTTGATCATCCGGAACATCTGCGAAACCTCCTGCCGAGAGAGGCGCACCGAGTCCGACTCGGAGCGCGCCCCCCGCCAGCGCAGATCGCGCCCGTCTATTTGCGCCGCAGCCGGAGATTTCCGTCGCTCGCCCTGCTCAGCGCCGGCGCTCGTCGCGCGAAGCACCGAGGAAGGTCCGCGTGGAGCGCAGCAAGCGCTCCTCGATCTCGCGCTCGGCGGAGGAGCTCTCCGGCGCGGCCGCGAGAGGTGCGCCGAGCGCGGTGGCGAGCTCTCGACAAGGAGCGCAGCCGACCTCCTCGATGTGGAAGCGCAGATAGTCCATCTGCGCGGGCGGCAGCTCGCCATCGACGAAGGACTGCACCAGGTCGCGGTGCGGGCACGAGAGCCGCTCCTCGCGCCAGAGCGTCGAGACGGTGAGATCGAATTCGTCGAGGTAGTCGCTCATCGCACGGCCTCGTGTTCTCGGTTCCGCCCTTGCACAGCATCGCACGCCGCACCGCCAGGTGCGGCGTCAGACTCACACGCCGCACCGCCAGGTGTGGCGTCAGCGAACATCAAGGCCGTCTGTCTCATCGAGCCTCGAGAGCCTCTCAGTCGTCCCACTTGCTCTTCCACAGCCCCGGGAACAACGCGCGATCCGCGTCGCGTTGGCGCGCGAGGTCCTTCAGCCGTTGAATCGCGCGAAACTTGATCCCGGCCACGGCCTTCTCGTCCTGGAGGCCGAACGCCTCCCAGATGTCCTTGTTGCGCCGCCCGAGCACGAAGATCGACTCCAGCACCTTCAGCTTCACGAGCTCGCCGCTCTCCCAGATCTCGCCCACCAAGGTGCGCAAGATCTCGATGAGCACCTCGCGCTGGCGGCCCGCGGTCTCACGTCGTCGATAGACCTGACTCGCGGTCTGCTCGTCGCGCGCGAGGACGTCCATGCCGAGCGGCCCGCCGAGATCTTCGTCGGTCGCGTGGGGTCGAGTCGCAGGTCGACGGCGACGCAGGTAGTCCACGATGCGATTGTGCGCGATGCCGAAGAGGAACTGCTCGATCGTGTAGCGCGGATCGAAGCTCCCGATGCCGCGCACCGCGCCGAGGAAGGTCTCCTGCACGACGTCCTCCGCGGCCTGGTGATCGCTGAGCCAGTTGCGCGCGTAGTGGAAGAGGCGCTTCCAGTAGAGCTGCTGGAGGTTCGCCCACGCGTCCTCCTCCAGCGCCTGGAGCTGCTCGATCCGGGGCTCGTTCATCGCGCAGTCGTCCTCGCAGATCAGAGGAGATGGACCAGGAGCTCGCGCAAGGCGAGACCGAAGAGGAAGAAGAGCCCGACGCCGAGCGCGAAGACCGAGAGTCGCAGCGTCCACTCGAAGATCCGGAAGGGCAGCACGACCGCGAGCTCCAACGCGCGGCCGAGCAGCTCGGCGGTGATGCGCAAGGGCGCCGCGACCCAACTGCTCAGCGTCTCGAGACCATCGAGCAGAGGAGCGAGCGCGCCGCGCTTCGGCGCGCCGTCCTCGGGCGCCTCCATCGGCCGATCGAGGCGCAAGCGCTCCAGCGTCTTGCCGACGACATCGAAGAGCTCCGCCGTGGAGGGCGCCGCTTCGCGTGCCGCGGCAGGCGCGCTCCCCGAGGCGCGATCGAACACGAGCGGCGCGCGGCGCTCGGGCGCCTCGGCACCCAACGGCGACGCCGGTGCGGCGCTCACCTGCGCCGCCGCGGCGAGCGGCTCCTTCCGCTCGCCGAGATCGGCGAGGAAATCGAGAATCGAGGCGTAGCGATCCTCGGGGCGCTTGGCGAGCGCCCTCCGCAGGATCGGGCCGAAGCGCGACTCCAGCTCGGGAGGCACGGCGAGCGCTTCTTCCTCGTGCTTGCGCAGCACCTCGAACTCGTTCGTCCCCGTGAAGGGGACGCGGTGCGTCAGGCATTCGAAGAGCAGGACGCCGAGCGAGTAGATGTCCGAGCGATGATCGCCCTTCAAGCGCGCGAGCTCCGGCGCCATGTAGTAGGGCGTGCCGCGTCCGAAGGAGAGCGTGTTCCGCGACTCGGTGAGCAGACGACTCAAGCCGTAGTCGCCGACGCGCGCCAAGCCCCCGCGCAAGAAGACGTTCGCCGGCTTGATGTCGAAGTGGATGAGGCTGCGCTCGTGCAGAGCATGTATACCGCGACAGATCTGCGCGAAGAGCCGCAGCGCTTCCTCGGGATCGAGAGGCCCTCGCGCGAGGAGCGTCTTCAGCGTCTCCTCCCCCGCGTAGCCCATCACGATGTAGGGGATGCCATCGACGACCCCGCGGTCCTCGACGGTGACCAGGTTCGGATGGTCGATCTGCGCGAAGTAGCGGACCCCCTCGAGCTCCTTCAGCACGACCTCGCGCGTCGCGAGATCATCGAGCTTCAGGAACTTGATCGCGAAGAGCTTGCCGATCGAGCGCTTGCGCGCCTTGAACACCACGCCGAACGCACCCGAGCCGAGCTTGTTCACGATCTCGTAGCCGGGCACGTAGTCGGGCTTGCGATAGTTGCGATAGAACGACTCCCAGTCGATGGTCTCGACCATCGAGGGCTCCGCGCCGAGCTCGCGCTCGGGTTCCGGGAGTGGGAGGTTCTTCGCCGATGGCACGTGGGATTCCGATCGCGTTGCGAACGCCGACGCTGAGCTCAGAGCCAGAGGAGGAGGACCGCGGTCCCCGCCGCGAGGAGGAGAGCGAAGCCCGCGCGGAGGGGCCAGCTCAAGTAGCCGCGCGTCGCGAGGTCCGCCTTCGCGTAGAGCATGACGCAGAGGGCGAACCAGAGGCAACCCGCCCCGCCGCGTAGCGCGAAGCCGCCGAGCGCCAAGCGCCGCGCGCGCAGGCGCTCGGCGCGGAGCTCGCGGAGGTCTTCATCTCGCAGGCCGAGCAGGAGAACGCAGTTGGAGAGGCCGCTCTCCGGATCCTGCGACTCGAAGCGATCGAGCTCCCACTCCGGCAGCTTCGCGGCGAGATGTGCTGCGTCGATCGGCGCCGCGGCTTCCACACGTTCGCGGAGGGCCGCTCGGGCGGCCTCGAGCGCGGCATCGCGAGCGGCCTCGGGAGAGAGACCGCGTCCCGCGACGCGGAGGACCTGCGCGAAGCGCGCCGGCACGTCCAGGGCTCCGCGCACCCAGGGCTTCTCGACGAAGGGCACGCGGAGCTCCGCGCCGGCGAGAGGGTCCTCCACTCCTGCGCCGCGCAGCGAGAGCGCGAGCTCGTTCGACCGGCGCTCGACCGCGACCCGGAGGCGCACGCACCCGGCGACGTTCTCCGCGGGATCACCGTCGGCGAGGCGAGCGCGTCCGCCGCGTTCCGCCACGCGCGCGAGGAAGGACTCGGCAGCGAGCGCGCTGCGCAGAGGATCGAGGCCCGGTCGATCGGTCGGCATCTCGAGCACGAGCTCGGCCAGCGCGAGCGGCGAGCGCAGGAACACCGCGGCCTCGAACGCTCGGAACGCGCTCGCCGCCGCATCGCCGAGCGCGGGCTCGCAGGCGAGCACGCGGCACTCCGCGCCCCGCGGGGCATCCTGCACCGGGACAGCGTGAGCGGCCGGCGCGAGAGCACCGGCCACCAGAGCTGCGAGCGTGCGGAGAAAGCGGAGCGCGGACATCGGCGGGCATTCCTCGAGATGGACCCGCTGCGATGCCCCCGCGGCTCTATTTCGGATCCCGGGAGCGCCTCTTCCGCCGGAGCAGCACCGGGCCGCGCCGTCCGCCCCCTGCCAAGCCCCTGCGAGCGACCAGCGCCGTAGATCCATCGGACCGCGAGCCGAGGATCCTCGGGGATCCGGACACGCCGTTCCCCGTCTCGCGCGAGAGCTATCCGGGATCGATCGCGAAGCGCATGCCGTTCGACTCGACCCAGGCGCCCGCCGGTAGCACCGGCTCGGCGGCTTCGATGGCGTGTCCGTCGATCTTCCAAGGCGCTCCCGAGCGCCCGCGGAGCTGACCCTCGTCGTCGATCCAGAGCTCGAGATCCAACGTGCGCGGGAAGCGCAGATGACTGCGTTCCTCCGGACCGCACACGAGGCGCCCCGACTTGCCGCCGGGCTTCATCAGGATCACGCGCTCTACCCCCTGCACGTCGAAGCCGTCGCGGAGGCGCAACACCGCGCTCTGGCTGCGCGAGCTGGGCAGATGGAAGCTCATCTCGAGCGAAGCGCCGAAGCGCAGCACATCGCCATCGCGGAGGGTTTGCCCCTCGGGAGCGACGAGCGCATCCCGCAGGGTCACCGGGCGTGCTTCGATCGGCTTCACGAGGTAGCGCGTCCCGGAGTGAAACGAGCTCCCGCGCTCGATCTCGGCGTGGTGCGAGGAGATGTTGGCGAGGATGGGCAGGTCGTTGCCGGCGACGCGCGCGTTGCCGATGCGCACTCGGTCCGCGAGCAACACGAGGTACTCGCCTCCTTCCTCGACGCGCAGGAAGAAGCGCTGCCCGAGTCCGCGCTCGCGCTGCACGCGCCGCTTCAGATCGAAGATGCGAGTGCGGAACGGGCCCGCGTCCTCGATCGAGCGGAGCTCGTCCCAGGCCCCGGAGAAATCGCGTCGATCGCTGAGCCACTCCGCGCGCCTCACCCGCGCGTCGAGCACCGCGTGCTCGGCGCGGCGATCGCGGAGCTCCTCCAGCACGGGATCGCCGGGGATGAGCAAGCGCGCGCGTTCCCACTCGGCGTGCGCCAACGCTTCCCCCGCCGCGCGCCGTCTCTCGCACTCGGCGCGCAGATGACTCCGCTCGCGCTCGAGACGCGCGCTCCACCGCGCCCGCAGCTCGACGACGATCGACCCCGGTGGTGCCGGCGGCGGCGCACCGAGCCAAGCGAGGAGCGGGCTCCAACCGGAGCGCTCGTGGGCCGCGCTCACCGCGCGCGCCAGCGCGCGCAGATCGCGCTCGATCCGCCGCAGCACGAGGGCCGCGAAGGCCGGCTCGCAGCCCTGCGCTTCGCGCGCCGCCACGGCCTCGGCCGCCGCCGCGAGCGCGCGTTCGGCGGCCGCGAAGTCCCCCGTTCCCAGGGCCGCTCGCACGCCGCTGTGCCCCGCTTCCATCGAGAGGCCCACTTCGACCGCGCGACGCGCGAGCGCCAGCCAGGGCGAATCCTTCGCGAGCGCTTCGAGCGCCGCGGCGCGCGGCGCGAAGCGCGCCGCTTCCGCGGCATCGAAGCTCCCTTGCGCGAGAGAGCCGAGCACCGTCTCCGCTTCCGCGCGCGAACGTTCGAGCCGCTCCCACGCGACCAGAGCGACTTCCCGCTGCGCGGGCCCTTGCTCCAGCGCGCAGAGCAGCGCCGCGAGCGCGTGCCCGCGTTCGAGCTCCGCGCTCGCGTCCATCGCTCGAGAAGATCGCGTGTTCGCAGCGGCGAGCAGCTCGGAGAGCGCCCGCGACGACGGACAAGCTCCGAGAGCCGCAGCGCAAGCGTTCGTCCAGGCCTCGCGGTCGGAGCGCGCGATGGCTTCGCGACCGAGCTCGCCGAACGCCGCGAGCTCGCGCGCGGAGCGCTGCAGCTTCGCTCCGACCTGGAGCAGCGCCGACTCGACCTCGGAGCCACCGCTCGCGCGGCGCAAGCGGAGCTGGGGTGCGCGCACGACGCCGAGCTCGGCCCAGGAGACGGCTTCCGCCAGGGCCTCGACGGCGCCGGCGAGCTCGCTGGGCAACTCCTCGCCCGACGCGCGCTCCAGGTGGTGCCAGCGGCGCGCCGCAGCGCCGATCGCCGCGGGATCTCCGTGGAGCAGCTCAGTGCGCAGGCGCGCGACTCTGCGCTCGCGAAGTCGCGCCTGGACCTCGGCGAACTCCGGCCCGTCCTCGAGCTCGGGGTGCTCGGCGCAGCGCGCGCCGAGCTCTTCGAAGACCTGCTCGAGCTCGTCGTCGTCGCGCGCCGTGCGCGCGCGCGCCAGAACTCCCGCGAGCTCGAGGCGGCGGAGCTCGCGTTCGATGCGCGTCGCGCCCGCATGGTGCCGCGCGATCGCACGCAGGCGCTGCAGCGCCTCGCGCGCCGCTTCCGCTTCCCCGCGGCGCAGCGCGGCGTCGGCGAGATCGAGCTCGGAATCGGCGAGTGCCAGGCGGGCATCGATCTCGCGCGAGAGCCGCGCGGCCGCCTCCGAGCTCCCCGTGTGCGGCGTCAAGCGCACGCGCGCTTCGTGCAGCCAGCCTCGCGCGAGCTGCACGCGCGCCTCTTCCAACGCGACGCGCTCGAGCTCGCGCATCTCGTCGCGTTCCCCGATCGCCGCGCGCAGCGCTTCCAGCAGATCGCGCCCGCGCCGATCGTCCTCCGGAGCCTTCGCCAGCACGCAGCGGAGGTCCAGCAGCGCTCCCGAGAGCTCTCCGCGGGAGCGGCGCTCCTCCGCGCGGCGCAAGAGCTGTTCGCGCGCGGCCTCGCGGATCTCTCGCGCACGCCGGTCCTCGCGGATCGATGCCTCGTCGGACAAGGCGAGCGCTTCGTGAAGCCGGCCGGAGCGGAGAGCCCGGCGCGCTTCGATCAGCTTGACGATGCGGGAGAACATGCAGGGAGTGGCCTGGAGGCCGCCCCCCTACGCAGGAGCGGCGGGAGGATTCTCGACCATCCCTGCGCGCTCCGCGAGAACCCGCTGCAGGCGAGAGCATCCAGTCTCGCGCCGCGGCGGGGAATCCGACGCCGGAACTCTTCAGCTGACGCGAATGCCCCCGCCGGCGTCGCGCGCGGCGAGGAAGGCGCGGCGCGCTTGCTCGAAGAGATGCTCGCGCTTCTGGATCTGCTCGCTCGGCGCCGTGGAGACCCCGACGCTGATCTGCAGGCGATCGCCGGCGAGGTCGCGCAAGGGGCGCTGCGCTGCGGCCGCGTGGACGCGCTGCGCCATCGCGCTCGCTCCGTCGGGCCCGGTATTGGGCAGCAGGAAGAGGAACGAGTTCAGATCGAAGCGCCCGAGCACGTCGGTGTCGCGGGACTCGTTGAGGAAGATCCCGGCCAGCTCGAGGAGCACGTTCTCGCTCGCTTCGCCCTCGAAGCCGAAGACGACGCACGAGAGCGGGAACTTGAAGCGCGCGGAGCGCTTGTACTCTTCGTCGAGCTTGAAGAGCAGGAACGGGTAGTTGAAGAGCTTGGTCTCGGGATCCGTGATCGCGTCGAGGAGTCCGCCGCCGCTGCTCAGGCTCTCGAGATCCTTCAGGACCCCATCGCGGATCGCGTCCTCGCCGCCCGCCTCGCCGCGCCGCAGGAGCTCGTCCAGGGCGACCGACTTGGCTTCGCCGCCGACCTCGCTCTTCAGGTCGTCGAGCCCTTCGGGATAGCTGAGGGCGAGACCGGCGCCGCAGAAGGTCGCGATGGGTCCCGCCAGAGGAGCTTCGCTGCGGAGCAACATCGCGATGCGATGCTTGCCGCTCGTGCGCAGCTTGCGACAGAGGGCGAAGGCGTTGCCGCCGGGCAGCGCTTCGTCGAGCACGACGAGCAAGCTCTTGCCCGCGCGGCCCGCGGCCTGCAGCTCGGAGAGCGCCTCGGCGGCGCTCGTGCGCGAGTGGATGGCGCCGCCGCCGGAGAGACGCTGCGCGACGGCTCGCTGCAGGGTCTGGTCGGCGCTCAAGACGTAGATCTCGCGAGCTTCTCGAACCATCACATCCTCCAGGCGCCGCAGCAGCCGAGTCCTCGCTACGCGCTGGACTCTCCCGCGCAGACCCGCGGGCAGCCGGCGCGCGCCGCACAGGCGTTCACGAATGGGCTCGCGCGGCGCTCCAGCGCCGCGCGGGCTCGCGGAGATCGGCGCCGCCGCGAGCGGAATAGCGGAGAGCGCCGGTGTTTGCAAGGCTCTGAGCCTGCTCACGCCGCGCGAGCTCGCCGCGTAAGGACACGGCCCGCCGATCCGCGCAAAGAGTGCGGGATCGCGGGCCGAGCATGCCTCGAGGCATCGCGCGCTCCGAGCGCGCGAGCCTCGCAGACCGAAGGCGGCACCGGAAACGCCGCGACGAAGCAGGCGTTTCGCAGGCGCCGAGGGAGATCAACGCTTCGAGAACTGGAAGCGCCGGCGCGCGCCGCGCTGACCGTACTTCTTGCGTTCCTTCATGCGGCTGTCGCGCGTCAGCAGCGAGAGCTCGCGGAGCGCCGGCTCGAGCGCCACGTTGTGGCTCTTCAGAGCGCGCGCGAGGCCGAGCAGCACGGCCCCGGACTGGCCGGTGGGACCGCCGCCGTTCACGTTGACCCAGATGTCGTAGGTCGACTCGCTCCCCGTCGCGCGGAGCGGCGCCTGCACGGCGATCCGGTCCTGCAGGTTCGGGAAGAAGTGCTCCAGCGGGCGCTGGTTGACCAGGATCTTGCCGGTGCCGGGCTTGATACGCACGCGGGCAACCGCGGTCTTGCGGCGGCCGGTGCCCCAGGTGTACGGATTCACGACCATCGGTTCTCGGTTCCTCGTCTCCCGAAGCTCGCCGCGGTGCTCGAGAACGCTCCGGCTCTCGAGGTGGGCTGCGTGGGAAGAATGCGGATCGCTCGTGGCCCACAAGGCGCTGGCGATCGGTGGTGTTCTAGCTGTCGGGAAAGTGCAGGCGTGAGGGGAAGTGCTGGCGATCGAGCGGGCTCCGCGCGCGAGGCGCCAAGCCAGCAAGGGCTCGCGTCGGAGGCGGCCCTTCGAAGTGCAGTGTCGGTCTAAGTGCAGTTTCGGTCTAAGTGCAGTGTCGGCGACGAGCGCGATGCAGCGACGAACGCGATGCAGAGACGAACGCAGCCGCGGGTCCGCGAGCCTAGACGGAGAGCTCGCGCGGCTTCGGCTGTTGCGCCGTATGCGCGTGCTCGGGTCCGGAGAAGACCTTCAGCTTGGTCAGCATCGCACGGCCGAGGATGGTCTTCGGAAGCATGCGCTTCACGGCCATGCGGATCACGTTCTCGGGGTTCGTCCCGCGCGCCTGGCCGATCTTGACCTCGCGGTAACCGCCCGGGTAGCCCGTGTAGTGCGCGTAGGTCTTCGTCTCGCTCTTGTCACCCGTGAGCTTCACCTTCTCCGCGTTGACGACGACGACATAGTCGCCGCTGTCGACGTGGGCCGTGTAATCCGGGCGGTGCTTGCCCATCAGGATGCTGGCGATCTCGGAGGCCATGCGTCCCAGGCGGTACTGTGAGGCATCGACGAGATGCCAAGCGCGGCGCTCGCGCGCGCTCTCGTTGGTCAAGAAGGTCGTCTTCACGATCGATCCGTTCGCGGATCCAGGACCCGCGCGCAGGAGGCCGCGGGATCGAGGAGCACGCCTCGAACGCGAGAAGAAAGCTCTCGCATCCTCGTGCTCCCGCGCCGCACGGCGTTGGGAGTTCTTCGTGGGCGCTAGCAACGCCCGCTCCGCCGCGTCGCCAAACGCCGTCCGCGCGCTCGGACGAGCGCGCGCTGCGGCGAATCGCGGCGGCCGACCGGTGGTCGCTACGCCGAAAGGAGGCGGAGAGGGTACTCACCAGGAGCCGACTGTCAATCTCTCAATCGCCGAGAGATGCTCTCGGCAGAGCTCAAGGTTCCGCTCGCAAGCGGAGGAATCGCGGCGCGAGAGGCGCATCGAACGGATCCGCAGGCGATAGCGACAGCTCGTCCCACGCCGTCCAGGTGGAGCTCGGAGAGCGCACCTCGAGAGCCCCTGTCCCCCGGGTGCCGGCGCGCCAGAAGAGCTCGCGCGCGGCGCGCAGCCAGGGCCACCAAGCGTCGAAGCGCCGCGCCGCCGTCGAGCTCCACACCGCGTGCTCGCGCTCGCCGCCCGCGGCGTAGATCCGCGCGAGCGCCGCGGCGAGCTCGGGCCCTTCGCGAGCCCCGTCGAACGCGAAAGTCGGCGCACTCCCGCTCCAGAGCAGCGCCGCCGGCGCGCGCCCCCGGTACCTCCCGCCGGCGTAGAACCGGAGCTCGCGCGCGTCCAGGGCCCGCACCAACGTCCCTGCGAGCGCAGCGGAGGGCGCGAACCATCGGCGCGCGATCCCGCCGCGGTAGCGCACGACCCACCCTCTCGCCTCCGCGCGACACGAGACGAGCTCCCCACCGGCGAGGGGCGCGAGCCAGAGGTGCTCATCGAGCGCAACTTCGCCGTCGCCCCAGCGCAGCTCGTCGGCGCAGAGCTCGAAGTGATCCTCCCCCAAGCGCGTCGCGCTCCAGACGACGAGCCGGTCCCTGCCGGGCCAGAGGGCGGCCGGGGCCGCGAGCTGGATCGCGATCGCTACCGCGCCACCCGCGCCCCAGAGCGCCGCGCGAAACCGGCGCGGGAGCGCCAGGCCGAGGACCGCGAGCGCAAGAAGCGCACCGCCGAGCGCGTGGCCGAGTCGCGGCGTGCTCACGAGCTGCGCGGCGCGAATCGGAGCGAGGTCGAGAGGCGCGTCGGGCAAGCGGCGAGCGCGGGCGATGCGCTCCGCGATGTCGAGCGCCGCGGCGCTCGCCGGCTCGGGGACGTAGGCCGCGCTGAAGGCCGAGAGCTCCCACCACGCGGCGCGCCCGTTCGCGACGGAGCTCGGCGCGACCCAGGTGCGCGCGGGCCAGGCGACGCCGCGCTGCATCTCCAGCGCGAGGCGCTGCACGAGGCGGCCGTCGCAGCGCACCTCGTAGCGGCCGCGTTCGTCGAGGAAGAGCGGGAACTTCGCCGGAGGCTCGCTGCGCTCAGCACTGCGCCGGAAAACGACCCAGGGCGCGGCCTGTCCCTCGCGATGCACGGCGATCTCGCGGACCTCGCGCACGCTGGGGGCATCGAGCGCGAGAGCGATCCACTCGCCGGCGCGAAAGGGACCGCGCACCTCCGTGCGGAACGGCGCCTGCGCGCACGCTGGTTCTCCGCTCGCGCCCAGCAGCACGAGGAGGAGCCGAAAGTGCCACGCCGCGATTCGCTTCACGAAGCCACCGCGGCCGCGCGTCGACCGCGCTCCCACGCGAAACAGAGCCACAGTGCCGCGCAGGCGGCGAGCGCGGGGGCAGCGTCCGGCCAGGAGCCGGCGCTCGCCGCGCGCCAAGGCGACCAGCGAGCGAACGCAGCCGCGTCGCCTGGAGCGAGGAGGAACGCGAGTGGCGCGCCGAGCCAGACCGCTGCGAGGACGCGCGCTCGATCGCGAAGATCGCCCCGTCGCGCGTCCCCGGTCCAGCGCACGGCGAAAGCCCAAGCGACGAGCAAGGCCGCTTGCACGGGCAAGCGCATCGATGCGCCTTCGATCACGAGCGCGGCACAGAGCCCAGCACTTGCGATGGCGCACGCACCCACCAGCGTCCCGCGATCCACCGCGCCCTCACGCGCGCCGAGGCAGAACGGCGCCGCGACGAGGAGTGCCCGCAGCGCCGCGGTGGCGAGGGCATCTCCGCCGGGGATCCAGTGCCACGCCCCCGGCGCGAGCGCCAGCCAGGGCAAGCTCATCCAGAAGAAGAGGCGCCAGGTCATGGGAACCCGCGTCGACGCGCGTGCGGATCGGCACGACGCGGCGGGCGCGCGCATGCTAACACCGCCGCTGGCGTCGACGGCACGCGCGGCGCCAGCGCAGCGGAGCGCTCAGCGCGTGCGCGGAGGCTCGCTCGGCTCGGCTTGCGGACGCGCGACCGCGCCGCCGAAGCGGACCGTGACGTGATCGCCGCGATCGGTATCGGGGTTCGCGCGCGCCCAACCCTCGAGACGCTGCAAGCGCAGCTCGGGGCTCGAGAGGAACTCGCGCCCGCGCTCGGGCTCGTAGCCGGCGTGCGCGGCGGGCTCGCCCCACTCGACGCGCAACGTGATTGCCTCTTCGTCGAGGGTCTGGCGCTCCGCGCCCACGGGCACGAAGTAGAGCATCACCTCGGATGGCGGCACGGCATCCTGCGCGGAGGCCGGGCGGCGCTTCGGATCGAAGTCCGTGGTGTCGATCCAGGCCAAGCGCCAAGCCGGGAGGCGCGCGTCGATCCCCAGAGCCGCGAGCTGCGCCGCCGTGGCGCAGGCCGCGCGGAAACGCTGGTCCTCGACGACCGCTCCGTACAGGAGCACGCGTGGCTGCACCGCGATCTGCGGCAACTTCAAGTCGTTGGGGCGCTTGCTCGCGCGAATGCTCGGCAAGCGTCCCAAGCGACGCAGCGCGTCGTCATCGCGGCTCGACGGCGGCGGCAAGAGCACGCCGTCTTCATCGACCCACACCGCGCCTTCGTCGGTGTTGATGCGGGCGACCGGGCGCCGCGCCTCGAGCTTGACGTAGAGGCGATCCGGGAAGCGCCGCTCGACATCGTTCACGCGCTTCACCCACGGCACGTGCTCGATCTCGTCGCGCACGATGCCCAGGTCGCGGTCCGAGAAGATCGAGATCGGCCCGCGCTGCGCGATGCGATGCGCGGCGCGCGAGAGATCCGCGAGCCATGGCGACGGCGCATCCGCCGGGCGCTCGACCTCGATCCCCTGGAACGGATCGACGCGGAACACTTCCCAGGCATACGACTCGCGCGTGAGATGCCGCGCGCCGACGAAGCCGCCGACGATCAAGGCCGCGCAGAGCACGAGCAGCCAAGCGCGCAGGGAAACGCGTCGGCCGACCGCGGCCGCGAGGTTGCCCACACGGTGGATCCAGCGCCCTTCTTCCGCTGCGCTGCGCGCGCCGCGCTTGCTCGCCGACTTCTTCGCCATGCCAAGGATTCTTCGCCGGGCTCAGGCAGCTTCGCCCAGCCGTTCCGCGCTCGGCTCCGCCGGCGCCCTCTCGAGGAGCGCGCGGCGCGAAGCCGAGGCCGTCGTTCTCACTTGATGCGCGGAGCGACCGGCGGCGCGGAGACCTTCGATCCGTTGGCTTCGCGCGTGATCGCCGGCTGTGCCGAGCCGCCCGTGGCGACCTGGAAGTCGTCGACGAACATCTCGAGCGCTCCGAGAGCGTCCTCCAGCACCTGGCGATCGAGCGTCACGGTGCGGCCGTCGCTCCCGCCGATCTCGAGCTCGTGCCGCAGCAAGCGCAGCGCCGTCTTCACACTGGTCATGCGGCGCGAGACGAACTTGCCGACGTGCGTATCGTGGACGCGTTCCATGCTGAACCTCATCGGGCGCAGAGCCCGGACCGAATCGCGGAGCGCAGGCGGACCCACTTCCACCCAGGACGACTCGGCCGGCGCGGCGCTCCGTTCCCCTTCCGCGGCGGTCGAGGTGCCTCCCATTGCGTCGGGCTCGGCCCCAGAGGATCGGGGGAGGCCCGAAGTTCCGCTGGTACCAAGCTCGCCGCCACCCACAAGATGTAGGGGAGCACCGAAGGCTTTTACCCCAGCCCTCGCGGAGCGGCAAGCCCGACCCTCGGCGGAGGGGCGGCGCCCTTCGCCGAGTCGGAGGGGCGCGTTTCGGATCGCTCGCCTTCCCTACGCCCGAGCGAACGACGCATGAGCCAGCCCCAGCGCGAGCCCGAGATCGAGACCTTCAAGGGCTTCCAGCTCAGCCCCTTCCAGCGCGAGGCCATCGCCGCGATCCGCCGCGGCCACAACGTGCTCGTCTCCGCGCCGACGGGCTCGGGCAAGACGCTGGTCGCGGAGTACGCGATCGAACTCGCGATGCAAGCTGGGCGGCGCTGCATCTACACCGCGCCGATCAAGGCGCTCTCGAATCAGAAGTACCGCGACTTCCGCGACGTGCCCGGACTCGAGGTCGGGATCTCCACCGGCGACGTCACGATCAATCCGCGCGCGCGGCTCTTGATCATGACCACCGAGATCCTGCGCAACGCGATCTTCGAGGACCCCGCGCAGCTCTACGACGTGGACTACGTCATTTTCGACGAGATCCACTACATGGACGACTTGGAGCGCGGCTCGGTCTGGGAGGAGTCGATCATCTTCGCGCCCGCGGAGATCCGCTTCATCGGGCTCTCCGCGACGATCCAGAACATCGGGCAATTCGGCCGTTGGATCCAGAGCGTGCGCAGCCATCCGCTGGATGTGATCGAGCACACGCATCGCCCGGTGCCGCTGCGGCACTTGCTCTTCCATCCCGCCGTCGGGATCTTCCGCCCCGAGCATCTGAAGCGCACGCGCGCGAAAGCGGGCTCGCGCCGCAGCGATCGCGGCGAGTCCGCGCAGGCCAGCCGCGCATTGATCGACCAGCTGGTCGCGACGAACGACTTGCCGATCCTCTACTTCTGCTTCTCCCGTCGCCAGTGCGAGCGCAAGGCGCACGCGAACCTCTGGCGCAGCTTGCTGAGCCGCGAGGAGCGCCAGAAGATCGAAGTCCTGTTCAACGAGATCTGCGATCTCTTCCAACTCCAGCCGAACGACGGCCTGGAGGAGATGCGCCAGCAGATCGTGCGCGGCATCGGCTATCACCACGCGGGCATGCTGCCGATCTTCAAGGAGATCATCGAGCGGCTCTTCACCTCCGGCCTGCTGAAGCTGCTCTTCACGACGGAGACCTTCGCGCTGGGGATCAACATGCCGGCGCGAACGGCGATCTTCGACTCGCTGCGCAAGTTCGACGGGATCACCTTCGACTACCTGAAGACCCGCGACTACATGCAGATGGCGGGCCGCGCCGGGCGGCAGGGCATCGATACCGAGGGCACGGTGATCTCGATCCTCGACGCGGAGGACCTCGAGCGCGCGCCCGTGGAGCGCCTCGTCTCCGGCCGCGCCGAGCCCATCCGCTCGCGCTTCAATCTGGCCTACAACACGCTGATCGCGCTGCGCTCGCGCCTCGGCGAACGCATCTACGAAGCGTGGGAGAAGTCCTTCGACGCCTACCAACACCACGCCCGCACCGCGAAGGAGCGCGACCGCAACCAGCACGTCCAGCACGAGATGATCCGCAAGCGCTTGATGCTGCTGGAGGAGCTGGGGTACCTCGACGGCACGGAGGTGCGCGATCGCGGCCGCATCGCGCTGCGGATCCAGGGCTACGAGCTGCAGGTCACCGAGATCTTGTTCCAGGGACTCCTCGAGGGTCTCTCGCCCCGAGAGCTCGGCATCGTCTTCGTCGCGATCGTCTTCGAGGAGCGCCGCGGCGACGTGTTCACCGGCATGCGCGGCTCGGTGCTCGGCAAGCGCCAGATCGACATCGAGCGCACGGTGCGCAGCGTCATCCATCGCGAGGCGGAGTACGGGTTGCCGGCTTCGATCAAGGCGCCGGTCTTCTTCCTCTCCGCCGCGGTGAAGGCGTGGGCCGACGGCATGCCGATGGACGAGCTCGAGCGCTTCACGAGCGTCACGCCGGGCGACTTCGTCCGGGCGCTGCGCCTCGCGGTCCAGCTCATGCGCCAGGTGCGCCAGGTGCTCGGCCGCGATTACGAGCTGAGCGACCTGCTCTCCGACGCGATCTACTTCCTGAATCGCGACGAGGTCGACGCGCGGCGTCAGCTCGAGCTGGGTTGAGCGCCGCGCGCGCCGAGCCCCCATCCGAGCGTCGTGCGCAGGCGGTGATAGAAGCCTCGGCCGGGCAACGCGACCCAGCGGAGGGGCTGCGCCGCGGCATGTAGATGCACCGCGTCTCCCACTCGCAGCGGGAGGAAGCCCTGGCCATCGACCGAGAGCGTCGCCTGCTCGCCTTCGATGAGGCGCAGCGAGACTCGCAGATGCGCGGGCACGACCAACGGACGCTGCGTGAGCTGGTGCGGGCAGATCGGCGTCACCGAGAAGGCCTCGAGCGTCGGATCGAGCAGCGGCCCGCCCGCCGCCAGCGAGTACGCCGTCGAGCCCGTCGGGGTCGAGACGAGCAACCCATCGCCGCGATAGTCGGAGATCGCGCGCTCATCGAGCTCGAGCTGCACGACGATCAAGCGCCCGCGCGAAGAGCGCGCGATGAGCGCCTCGTTCAGCGCGAGGCCGCTCGTGGGAAGGGCCAACGCGCGGGAGCTCTTGCGGCGCGCCTTGGTCGAGGACTCGTCGGCGCCGCGCTCGATGCTCCACGCGATGCGCGTGCGGCGCTGCACCTCGGCTTCGCCGGCGAAGACGCGCGTCAGCACGTCGCGCCAGTTCGCGCGATCGGCTCCGGCGAGGAAGCCCAAGCGCCCGAGGTTGATGCCCAAGGTCGGCCAGCCGCGCTCGCCGATCGCGCGCGCCGCTCCCAGGATCGAGCCATCGCCGCCCAGCACGATCACGAGCTCGGGCCGCGTGCGCAGCAGCGCGGGATCCGGCTCCTGCTGCAGCCAGAGCGTGCCGAGCACGCGCGCGCGCGGAGCGAGCCACTCCTTGATCTCGTGCGAGAACGCGCGCACGTGGGCCTTGCGGCCGTCGGCGTAGAGCAGCACGCGGGGGCGCGCGCCGAGGCCAAGACGCTGCGCGGGCGCGGAAGCGGCGATCGGCGCGGCGCGCGGGCGTCTCTTGGAAGGGCTCGCGCTCAGCGGATGCGCTCGGCGACACGCCGCGCGATCCCAGCCGCGTCCATGCCGAGGGCGGCGTGCTGCTCGGCAGGCGAGTTCATGTGCTCGATGAACTGGTCCGGGACGCCGATGCGCAAGAGCTCGGCGCTCGCGCCGCGCGTGTTCAGCTCTTCCAGGCACGCGGAGCCGAAGCCGCCCGCGATCGCGTGGTCCTCGATCGTCACCAGCAGGCGATGCGATCCGGCGAGCTCGGCCAGCAGGGCGCCGTCGACCGGCTTCGCGAAGCGCGCGTTCACGACGCTCGGGCGGAATCCGAACTCTTGCTCGATGCGCCGCGCCGCGCCGAGCGCTTCCTGCGTCATCGAGCCATAGCCGACGAGCGCTACGCGCTCGCCGCGCTGCAGCCATTCTCCGCGGCCGAGTGCGATCGCCTCGCGGGGCTCTTCGGGGAGGGCTTCTTCGCAATTCGCGCGCGGGTAGCGGATCCCGACGGGGCCGTCATGGCGCAGGGCGAAGTCGAGCAGGAGCCCCATCTCCGCGTCGTCGCGCGGCGAGCAGAGCACGAAGCCGGGAAAGGTGCGCAGGTAGGCGAGATCGAACACGCCGTTGTGCGTCGGCCCGTCTTGTCCGACGAGGCCACCGCGATCGAGCGCGAAGACCACCGGCAGGCGCTGCAGGGCGACCTCTTGGAAGACCTGGTCGTAGCCGCGCTGCAGGAAGGTCGAGTAGATCGCCGCGACGGGGCGCGCTCCGGCGCGCGCGAGTCCGCCGCAGAACGCGACCGCGTGCTGCTCGGTGATGCCCGTGTCGTAGAAGCGCGTCGGGAAGAGCTCGGAGAACTCGACCAGGCCCGTCCCGCTCGGCATCGCCGCCGTGATCGCGACGACGCGCGGATCGCGCTCGGCGCAGCGCTTCAAGTGCTTGGCGAACGACTGCGTGAAGGAGATCGACTTGCGCGGGACGGCGTGCGTGCCGTTCTGATCCGTGCGCACCTCGATCTTGTGCGTCTCCTTCGAAGGCTTCGCCGTGGGCTTCGCCGCGTGACCGCGCTCGGGATCGTTCTTCGCCGCGTCGTAGCCCTTGCCCTTCTGCGTGAGGAGGTGCAGGAGGACGACGCCGTCCAGCTTCTTCAAGCGCTGCAGCGTATCGACGAGCCCCACCACGTCGTGGCCATCGATCGGCCCGACATAGGTGATGCCGAGCTCTTCGAAGATGTGCCCGGGCACGGCGAGGTGGCGCAGCACGTTGCCGAGCTCGTGCGCCTTGCCGACGACCTTGCCGCCGATCATCGGGATCGCGGCGATCAGGTCCTCGATCTTCTTCGTCGCGCCGTGGACGAGCGGCGAGGTGCGGATGCGCGAGAGATACTTCGCCAGCGCGCCGACCGACTTCGAGATCGACCACTCGTTGTCGTTCAGCACGACCATGTAGCGCGACTTGTCGAGGTCGCCCGCGTGATTCAGGCCCTCGAAGGCGACGCCCGCGCCGAGTCCCGCGTCGCCGACGAGCGACACGACCCAGGGCGAGCCTTCCTCTTCGGGCGTGCGCGCGGGCTTCGGCGCCGGAGCGTGATCGAAGCCGCAGCGCAGGCCGAGCGCGGAGGAGATCGCCGTACCCGCATGCCCCGCGGTGAACATGTCGTACGGCGACTCGTCGATGTGACAGAAGCCCGAGATCCCGTCGGTCTGACGGATCGTGTGCAGCTGGGCGCCGCGCCCCGTCAGGATCTTGTGCGGATAGACCTGGTGGCTCACATCGAAGACCAGGCGATCGCGCAAGAAGTCGAAGCAGTAATGCAGCGCCACCGTGGTCTCGACGATGCCGAGGTTCGAGCCCAGGTGGCCCCCGGTCTTCAGCACCGTATCGAGGATGAACTGGCGCACTTCGGCGCACAGCACGGGGAGCTCGCGCTTATCCAGCGCACGCACGTCCTCGGGACCGCCGACGCGCGCGAGGAGGTTCCCCATCGCAGGGGCGCCGGAGACGGAGTGCTTGGATCTCGGATCGTGTGCCGCGGCCACGGGTTCGGTCATCGGGTCCTGCCCTCGCCGGGCGGGTCGCGCTGCTGGGGATCGGGAGCGAGGCCGGCGCGGGGGTCCGGCCGGCTTGGCGAGCGGAGGAGCTTACCCGAAGCCCTCGGGCCCTTCCCGCGGAAAAGCCTCACCTCCGGTGCGACCGGACGGCGCGGCTCGAATCTCAGCTCGTACGTTCCACCGCGAAGCGCGCGAGCTGAGCGAGCAGATCCGTAGAACCGGCGCGCAACGGCTTCAATGCGGCGATCGCGCGTTCGGCTTCTTCGCGCGCCGCGAGACGCGCGCCCTCGAGCCCCAGGGCCGCGACGTAGGTCAGCTTGCCCTGGTCGCGGTCCTTGCCCGGCGTCTTGCCCAGCTCGGCGGCCGTGCCCGTTTCGTCGAGGACGTCGTCGGCGATCTGGAACGCGAGCCCGACGTGCTCCCCGAAGGTCCGCAAGGCCGCGACCGAGTTGGCGTCCGCACCCCCGACCAGCGCCCCGAGCGCCGCGGACGCGCGGATCATCGCCGCGGTCTTGCCGAGGTGGATCCGCCGGAGCAGCGCGTGCGCGTCGCGATCGATCGGCCGCCCTTCGCTCTCGAGGTCGAGCACTTGACCGCCGACCATGCCCACGGAGCCGGCGGCGAGACCGAGCTCCCGCAACATGGCGCCGATCGCCTCCGCGCGTCGCGCTTCGCCGAGCAACGCCAGGCCGCGCGTGAGCAGAGCATCGCCCGCGAGCAAGGCGAGCGCCTCGCCGTAGACCTTGTGCGCGGTCGGACGCCCGCGGCGCAGGTCGTCGTCGTCCATGCACGGCAGATCGTCGTGCATCAGGCTGTAGGTGTGCACGAGCTCGACCGCGCAGGCGGGCTCGCGCGCGACCTCGGGAGCGGCGTCGAAGACCTGCGCGGCCAGCACGACCAAGACCCCGCGCAAGCGCTTGCCACCGCCGAAGACGCTGTAGCGCATGGCCTCGTGCAGGCGCGTCGGCTCGGTGCTCTCCTTCGGCAGGACTTCGTCGAGCCAGGTCTCGAGGCGCGGCTTCCATGCGCGCAGCACTTCCGCGAAGGCGCTCATCGGCGCGCCCCCCGCGCGTCGTCCTCGTCGGCGGTGCCTTCGTCGGCGGTGTCTTCGTCAGCCGTGTGCTCGTCGTCGCTGGCGGCTTCCTCGTCTGCGTCGCCACCGCGCGCGGTCGCATCGCCCGCCGCCCCACCGACGCTCGTCTCGGCCCCTTCGCGACTCAGCATCTCCACCGTGCCGCGCGCCACGTCGAGCAGCTCGCGACAGCGCTTCAGCGCACCGATGCCCGCGCGGTATTGCTCGATCGATTCGAGCAGCGGCAGATCACCGTCCTCGAGGGCGGCGACGATGCGCTGCAGCTCCGCGAGCTGATCCTCGAACGATGGGCCTTCCTTCTCCTTGCGACGGCGTGCGGTCATGCGTGCTCCGATGCGCGACTCAGAGAGTGAGCAAGCACTGCTCACGAACGGGCAGCAGCGCCGTCAGGCGCTGCGCCAACAAGCATCCCTGCAGCGCCGTCAGGCGCTGCACCAACAAGCATCTCCGCAGCGCCGTCAGGCGCTGCGCCAACAAGAATCCGAGAGGCTGAAGCATCGATCTCTGCTCAGC
Organism: Planctomycetota bacterium; assembly: GCA_016793245.1. Taxonomy (GTDB): domain Bacteria; phylum Planctomycetota; class UBA1135; order UBA1135; family JADKAF01; genus JADKAF01. Next base: position 61,286 of record JAEUHW010000353.1, on the reverse strand, counting down.
CTCTCGGCGACGATCCCGGATCGCCCGCGAGCGAATCCTGTCGCTCGAGCTTCTCGATGCGACTCAGCGCGCGACCATCGAGGAACGCCGTCTCCAGCAGCTCCCCGACCGCGAGCCCGGCGGCGGATGTTAGCGGTTGCCGCTCGCCCGCGCGAACCGCGACGGAGAACCCCCGCGCGAGGATCTGCACCGGCGAATGCGCCTCCAAGAGCCCCGCGATCCTCGCGAGGTCCTCTTCGGCGCGCGCGCAGCGCGAGCGGATCGCGCGCTGCAGGCGCCGTTCGCCCTCCGCGAGGCGCTGCGCATCGTCGTCGAGCCGACGGCGCGGCGCGGCGGCGCGCAAGCGCTGTTCGAGCGCCGCGGTCTCCTGCGCGCCGCGCGCGACGCGCGCTCGCATCGCGCGCGCACCGCGCACCGCGAGCATCGAGAGCTCGCGGCGCCAGCGCTCGATCTCGAGCTCCGGTCTTCCGAGCGCGCGACCTGCCGCGAGTGCTTCGACTTCGCGCTGCGCGCGTTCCAGCCGCTGGCGAACGGCTCGCAGCGCGCGCGTGTGCAAGCGCTCCAACTCGGCGAGCAGATCCGCGCGACGCGGAGCGACGAGCACGGCGGCTTCGGTCGGCGTCTTCGCCCGCACGTCGGCGACCAGATCGGCGATGGTGATGTCGGTCTCGTGCCCGACGCCGCTCACGACCGGCACCGAGCATTCGAAGATCGCCCGCGCGACGACTTCCTCGTTGAAGGCCCAGAGGTCCTCGAGGCTGCCGCCGCCGCGCGTGACCACGATCACATCGAAGCCACCGCGGCGATCGAGGGCGCGCACGGCTTCGGCGATCTCCGCCGCCGCGCCTTCGCCCTGCACCCGCGCCGGTTGGATCGCGACGGCGACCGAGGGGAAGCGCCCGAGCAAGGTCTCCAAGAAGTCGTGCAACGCCGCGCCGCCCGGCGAGGTCACGACGCCGATCGCGCGCGGGATGCGCGGCAGCGCGCGCTTGCGCTCCGGATCGAACCAGCCGCGCGCGCGCAAGGTCGCCTTCAGCTGCTCGAAGCGCGCGTGCAGATCGCCGCGCCCCGCGACGGCGAGGCGCTCGATCTGCAGCGCATAGGTGCCGCGCGGCGCGTAGACGTCGATGCGACCGTGCGCGATGACCTCGCTGCCCACGGCGAGATCGCGAGGTGCGAGTCGCGCCGCCGCCGAACGCCAGATCACCGCGGAGAGCCGCGCCGTCGCGTCCTTCAGCGAGAGATAGACGTGTCCGGACGCCGCGCGGGTCCACTCGCCGATCTCGCCGCGCACGCCGACGTGCGCGAAGCGCTGCGCGAGATCGTGGCGCAGTCGTCCGGTGAGCTGGGAGACCGACTCCACGCCATCGTCGTTCGCGCGCCCGGCCGCAGGGCGACGCGACCAGCCTCCGCTCCAGCCTCCGCTCGCGTTCATCGCGGGCTCATCGCGCGGAGGGGGCCACGATCTGGAACGGGATGACCGCGGCGTCCCAGCCTTGCTCGTCCTCGAAGCCGAGATAGACGCGCGCGCGCTTCTCGAAGAACGGGATGCGCTGCGTGCCGCGGCGCTGGAAGCCGTGCTCGAGCCGGAGCTCCGCGCTCTTCTGAACGGGATCCCACCAGAGCTCCGCGGACTCGGCTTCGTAGATCACCTGCAAGCCCCCCCCGCCGACTTCGAGCTGGTGCAGCTCGATGCCGCGCCAGAGAGGGCCGCTCTGCACTTCGTCGAGACGCCGAAGCACGAAGCGCCGTGCGCCTTTCGCCCGCGCGAAGAGCTCGTTCAGCTTCGCGAGCGTGGGAGCGGGAGGATAGCGCTCGTCCACCGCTCCGCTCCGCTGTGCGCCGGTCTCGTGCCAGAGCCCGGGCGCGAAGAGCAGCGCCTTCCAATCGTCGATGCGGACGTCGGCGAAAGTGACCTCGCTCGCGCCCTGCGCGAAGGGCTCGCTCGCCCCGGAGCCCTGTTGCTCGTAGCCGTCCCGCAGATGCACGCGCAGCGAGCGCAGACCGGGGAAGGCCTCGAAGCGGAGCTCCTTCGCCGCCAGGAAGCGCCGCGTCTCGCCGAGAGGCCCGACCTCGCGCAGCGCCACGTCGCAGAGCGCGCCGTCCGCGACGGAGCCGACGCGCACGAGCTGCATCTCACCGTAGCCGTCCATCTCGAGCAGCCGATTGGCCTGCGCGCGGAGCTCTTCGATCGAGCCGCGCTTCGCGGCGAGTGCAGCGGCCTCCGCCGTGGCGCGCTCCTCGGCCGCGCGCCGATCCGCGCTCGGCTCTGCCGCCGCGGGCGGCGCGCTCGGAGGAGGCCCGAGCAGATCGGGCGGCAGGTTCTTCGCGATCTCCTCCATGAAGGAGGAGGAGCCGAGCAGTGTCTCGACTTGCGGAGCCGGCGAGAGGCGCTCGTCCGCGCCCGTTCGACCACCGAGCTCGCGCTCGCGCATCTCCGCGGCGACGGCGCGCTCGAGCAGCGCGCCATGAGCGGACTCGAGCTTCGCGCGGGCCACGACGTGCTCGTCGATCTCGCTCTGTAGATCCTCGAGCTGCGCCTTCGCCCGCGCGAGATCCTCGCGCAATTCCAGGACGGCGGCTCGCGCTTCATCCGCGGCGCGCTCCGCGCGCTCGGCGCGCTGGCGCTCCGCCTCGTAGACACCGGCCGCGATCCGCTGCTCGGCGGAGACCTCCGCGCTCGGCGGAGCCACCGTGGCCGGCGCCGTCGGGGTGGCCGAGCGCCGCTCCTGCTCCTCGAGGCGTCGGCGCAGATCGCGCAGCGCCGGCGATTCTCCCGCGCCGAACCAAGGCAGACCGGCGCTCCAGGCCGCAACGCCGGCGAGCGCGATCGCCGTGGCGGAGACGAAGCCCAGGGCGAGTCCCGACGCCAGCGCAGAGAAGCGCGGCGAGCGCGGAGGAGGAGCAGCGACTTCGTTCATTCGTGCACGGAGTGAAGAGCTCTCGGGTGACGCGCTTCAGCCTCGGCGCGTCGCGCGCGCGTCACCGCGGAAGGCGTGCTTGATCTCGGCCACGCGCAGCAGCTCGCTGCTCGGCATGCGCAGATGACGAAGGAAAGCGCTCTCCTCGACGCGCCAGACGCCGAGGAAGACCGGCTCGGGCGCCCCTTCGCCGGACCACTCGAGGCGCCCCTCGACGGGCGCGCCGTCGCGGCCTTCCGGCCGAGTCGGCGCATCGAGCAAATAGGTCCAGCGCCCGACGGACTCCGGTGGCAGGCCGCCGAGCGGTCCGCTCCAGGCCGTCCAGAGCGGCGCCGAAGAGGAACTCGCCGCGGTGCGTTCGAGCGAGGCCAGCGCGCGCCCCCGCGCCACGATGTCTTCGCGCCGCGTCAGCACGAGCTCCACCGTTCGCGGATCGAACGCCAAGGCCTCCGCGCCATCCGCGCTCAGTCCCGTGTGCACGGCGACGATCTCGTAGACCGCATGCGGCGTCGGAACCCCCAGAGCGCGCGCTCGCTCGGCGAGCGCCGCCTCGTCGTAACCCGCGCCCCAGGCCTTGGGGAACGCGAGGAACACGATCGGCCCGCGCCGTCCGACGAGCACTTCGAGCCGCTCGCGCGGGCGCTCGACCACCGGGCCGGAACCTTGGGTCGCTGGCTCGCGCGGACCGCAGGCCGGGAGCACGAGCGCGGCGCAGAGCGCCGCGTGGACCGCGGAGGATCGCATCACCAGTCGGTGGCCTTCTTGTTGTCGTTCCACCACTTGGTCCACTCGAGCGGCTGGCGCAGGTTCTGTCCGCTCAGCTTCTGGAGCGCGTCGATGATCGGCGAGCCGATGATGCCGTAGCGCTCCTTCGCCAGCACGTTCTGCAAGTCCAGCGCGTCGTTCGAGGCGGACTCCAGGGCCTTCACGAGCGGACCGACGAGGAGCTTCCGCGTCTTCAGCGGCGCCGAGTGGAAGAACGACATCCCTTCGGCGGCGCCCGCGGTGACCTCGAAGAACTTGAAGTCGAGGAGATCGACGAGGAAGGACACGGACTTCTCGTCGAGGGTGCGCCCGATCTCGACCGCGATCAGCCGGAGCATCTCGGGGTCCTTCTTGAACGCCTTGTGCGCGAAGGCAGCTTGCAGCGTCGCCGCCGCCGGCGCGCCGCAGGCGCCCAGCGCGACGGTCGCCCCGACGTAGAGCCCCTTGTCGTCGCGGCGCTGATCGTAGGCGCGCGCGAACGCTCCGAGCATCTTCTTCTGGTCCTTCGGACCGGCGTTCGGCATGCGATCGACGAGGGCGCGCATGCCGCTCTTCGCCGCATCGTCGTCCTTGTCCTTGTACGCCTTGTCGAGCGCTTCGCACGCCTGCTTCACCTCCGGCAGGTCGTCCTTCTTCGCCTCCTCTTCCTGACCGAACGAGAGGCCGCAGAGCAAGAGCAGCGCCATCAGCGTGCGCACGAGCGTCATCGCACGAACTCCTTCCGCAAGAACCAACCCGGCTCCGCGGGACCAGGGACCGGATGGAGAGCCTAGCGCGGATCGGACGCGAACGTCGAGCGCAGCGGAGCGAAAGGCGCGCGAAGCGAGGCGCTGCGACGATCCGCGAGCGGGGCCGGCGACCGCCGAGGACTCCGACGCGGCGCAGCGCCGCCTTTCTCGCGCCTCTCGCCCGCCGCCGCCGAGGGGCGCGCACGAGGCGGGCGCAGCCCGGATCGAACGCGGACGTCGAGAGCGAGCCACGAGGCGAGCGCCCGCGCGGACGGCGAGGAGGGCGCGGAACGCGCGAGCTCACTTGGGCCGGGCACGTCGATGCGCTTGCGTCGAGTTCCCGGCCCGAGGTCCAAGGACTCCGCTCACGACCGCGTCAGCCGTGGCATCCAGCGTTCTCAGCGGCGAGGCCGCGCGAAGCCCGGAGGGTCATCCATCGCAGACCGCGCCGCCGGCTGCCGCGCGATCCTCGGCGGCGTCCTTCAGGTGGCGCTCGACGTCGAGCAGATAGCGATTCTGGATCTTCTGCACGATCGGCCCCGCCGCGCCGGGCAAGTCATCGCGCAGGCCGGCGATCGCGCGCACCGGCAGCGCGCCGTTCGAGCTGTTGGTGAGGAAGACCTCTTCCGCATCCAGCAAGTGCTGCACCTGCACCGCGGCCTTCCGGATCGGGATCGAGAGGCGGCGCATCACCTGGATCACGTGATCGCGGGTGACGCCCGGCAGGCAGCCGCGATCCAAGGTCGGCGTCCAGACCGTGCCCGTCACGACGACGAAGAGATTGCAGATCGTGCCCTCGGAGAGATCGCCGTCGCGCGTGGGAACCAGGCAGTCGTAGTGCCCGGCGGCCCGCGCTTCGCGCTGGAGCAGGAAGTTGCGGAGCCGAGAGGTGCCCTTGATGCCCTCCAGCGGATCGGACGGGTCCTTCGCGCGCGTCGCGACGGAGACGCTGACCTCGGGCGGGAGGACATCGCGCGGCCGCACGAGGAGCAGCGTCTTGCCGTCGCGCCCATCGCGACCGAAGGTCCGGGTGACGCGCAGCGAGCCGGCGTCTTCGGTGCCCCAGGCGGCGCAGGCCGCGGCGATGGAGCGACGCAGCTCCGAGCCGACGCCGCCGATCACCTGCTGCGGATCGATGCCGACGCGCGAGAGGCCCTCGGCGAAACGCCGCAAGTGGTCCTCCAGCCACACCGGCCGACCTCCATCCACGCGGATCGTCTCGTAGACCCCGATCCCCTGCAGCACGCCGAGATCGTCGGCCTCGATCGCCGCTTCGCCGCGCGCGAGGCGGCGGCCATCGACGAAGAGCACGAGTTCCTTCACCGCTCGCTCCTCCACACTCGCTGCTTCACGCTGGCTCCTTCACGCTCGCTGCTTCAGGACTCGGCCGTCGCGGCTCGTCGTCGGCTGGCGCGCCGTTCTCGCGCGATGGATTCCGGCGCCGCGAGGCGACCGAGTGGTCGGACACGCACGCCAGCGCGCGCCGCCAAGCCGCGGCCTTGGCGTGCAGCTCGGCCAGCTCGCTCGCCGGAGAGGAGTCCGCGACGATGCCGGCGCCCATGCGCAAGGAGAGCTCGCCGCGGACGACCTCCGCGCTGCGGATCGCGACGTTGAACATCATTTCTCCGCGCACGTCCACTGCGCCGATGGCCCCGCAGTAGATCCCGCGATCCCGCTCTTCGAGCGCGCGCACGATCTCCATCGCGCGCTGCTTGGGCGCCCCGGTGATGGAGCCCGCGGGAAAGAGCGCGAGCAAGGCCCGCGCCGGGTCGATCCTCGCCGCGGAGCGCGCGAGCACCTCGGCCATCAGGTGGTGCACGTTGGCGAAGCTGCGGAGCTGGATGCCCTCGGGCACGCGGACGCTCCCGGGGAGCGCCAGCCGCCCGAGGTCGTTGCGATAGAGATCGACGATCATCGCCAGCTCGGCGCGGTCCTTCTCCGAAGCGAGCAGCTCTTCTCGCGCGGCGCGATCGGCGCGCGGCTCGGCCCCTCGCGCGCGCGTCCCCTTGATCGGCTCCGTATGCCAGGCCAGTCCGCGCGTGCGGAAGTGCAGTTCCGGCGAGTTGCAGAGCAGCGCGCCCTCCGGCTCCGCGGCGAACGCGCCGTACGGCGCGGGCGAGATCGCGCGCAGCGCGCCGTAGAGTCGGCGCGCATCGAGTGCCGCTCCGCGCGCGAGCTCGGCGGAGAGATTCACCTGATAGATGTCGCCCGCGGCGATGAGCCTCTGCGCCTCCTCGACGCGCGCTTCGTAGGCGGCGAGCTCGGCGCTCGGCCCCGCGCAGCGATCCGCAACGCGCGTCGCGCGACGCGCGGAGCGGCGCGAGGAGCGACGCGCCGGCGCGTTCCGCAGCTCGCAGCGCAGCACGCGGTGCTCGCGGCGATCGTGCAGATACACGCGGGGATAGAAGCCGAAGCGCAGCACGTCGCGCGCGGCGCGCGGATCGCGCGGCGCGAGCGGCCGCGCGGCGCAGAGAGCTCCGGCCTCGTAGTCGATGCGCCCGATCCACCCTCCGAGGAACGGCAGCTCGTCGATCGCGAGCTCGGCCTCGATGCGCCAAGCGACCTCGGGCGGCGCGAGCGGGCCGTAGAGGCGCCGCGCGCGATCGTCGCGCGCGAGAGGCAGCAGCTCGGCGGCGCGCACGGCGTGCACCTGCGTCGGGCGCGCGGCCCAGAGACTCCAGCGCGCGCGCTCGACGTCTCCACCCGAGTCCAGCAGAATCGGCCGCCAGCGCGTGGGCAGCGCGCGCACGATCAGCCACGGATCGAAGTCCGCTTCCACGGAGCGCGCGGTGACGACGATCGTCGGCGAGGACGGCGACATGGGCGATGGGGAGCGGCGGCGCAGCGCGGCGAGCGCGCGCGCCGAGGAGCGCGCCTTCGCACACGGTGAGGAACGCCGCGAGGAACGCGGCCAGCAAGCCAGCGAGGAACACGTCGAGAAACACGTCGAACGCGCGGCGACGGAGCCTCCGCCGCCGAGCGCGATCCAGCGTTCGATCGCCGCGTTCCTATCGGATCTGCGAGCCCGCGATGCGTCGCAGCACACGCTGCGAGCTTACGGCACCGATCTCGCGACGCTCGCCTCCTGGCTCGCGGGACGCGGCATCCTGGAGCCCGTGGAGATCCGGCGCAACGATCTGCGCGCTTGGATCCACGAGCTCGGCGACGCCTCCTTGGATGCGTGTTCGGTGGCCCGCCATCTCTCGTCCGCCCGCTCGTGGCTGCGCTATCTGGAGCGCCGTGGCGCGATCGAGGACAGCCCGGCGCGCACGCTGCGCGCGCCGAAGCGGGAGAAACGCCTCCCGAGCGTGCTGCGCGAACGCGAGATCGAGGGCCTGCTCGCGCGTCCCGCGAGCGGCGGGTTCCTCGCGCTGCGCGATACCGCGCTGCTCGAGGTGCTCTACTCGACGGGACTGCGCGTGAGCGAGCTCGTCGGGCTCGAGCTCGAGCGCGTCGATCTCGCGAACGGCCTCGTGCGCGTCCTCGGCAAGCGCAAGAAGGAGCGATTGGCGATCCTGGGCGGCCCGGCGCGCGAAGCCCTCGCGCGCTACCTCGTCGAGCGCGCGGCGCACTCCCCCGCCCATGCGCGGGTCTTCGTGAACCAGCGCGGCGGAGCACTCAGCGATCGCGCCGTGCGCTCGATCGTCGATCGCCATCGCCGCGGCGCCGGCATCGAGACCCACGCGAGCCCGCATACGCTGCGGCACAGCTTCGCGACGCATCTGCTCGACTCGGGCGCCGATCTCCGCTCCGTGCAAGAGCTCCTCGGCCACGCCGATCTCGCGACCACGCAGATCTACACGCACGTCTCGATCGCGCGCTTGCGGGATGTCTATCAGCGCGCGCATCCGCGCGCTCGGCGCGACACGAGCTCACGCGACGCCGCGTCGGCCCCGGCGGAGTCGGAGCCGCGGTCGAAGGGCGCGAACGACGTCGATGCCGCGCGGCCTCGTCGGGCGAGATCGAGCGCATCGCGCCGCCCGCGAGCCAAGCCCGGCGCGGATGAGGCGCTCGGTGCTGCTCCGCACGGCGATACGGCGGCGCGCGGCGATACGGCGGCTTCCGGCGAGATCGCCCCTCCGATCGCCGCCGTTCGACGAGGCGACAGCGAAGGCTGAGAGCTTCGAACGCCGCCGGCGAGAACACCCGAGCGGCGCGGTCAGAAACGCCGAAGAGCTCTCCTCCCGCGCGCGGGAAGAGAGCTCTTCGATCGATGACCCCAAGGGGATTTGAACCCCTGTTACCAGGATGAAAACCTGATGTCCTAGGCCTGACTAGACGATGGGGCCGGGCAAGTGAGGCGCAGAGGTTAGCGAGCACCCTTCACACGGTCAACACCACCTCGGCCAGATTCTCGGAAGGCTCCCTCGGAATCAGCGGGAGCGCTCCCCGGGACGGAAACCGAGGCGCTCCAGGATCGCCTGCGCGGAGCGGAGCTCGCGCTCGAGGCAGCGCGTGAGCGCGCCGCTCCCGGAGCCGCCGCGGAGATCCGCCGGCAAGCGATCGAAGGTGTAGGTCTCGACCTCGAAGACCCGCGTCCAGTCCTGTCGGACGGCGCGCTCGAAGAGCTCGACCAGGGTGGTGCGCGTGGTCGCGAGCGCGCCGATGGTCTCGGCGAAGATCGGGACGTGGAAGTGGACGCGCCACGCGCGACAGGCGAGCCATTCCGCGCTCGGCTCCGCATCGAGCAACGCGGGCAAGTCGGAAGCCCCGAGGATCGCTCCATCGCGCGCCTGACCACGCACCTGGTGGAACCAGCGCGGCTCGCGCCAGCTCGCGAGCTCGCGGCGCGCGGCCGCCGCAGCTCCGGGCTCGGACAGCTCGAGCGCCGAGCTGAGCTGGAGCTTCGCGACGCGCGCGCGACCGCGGAGCGCGCGCTCGACCAGATCGGCGGACTCGAAGAGCACGGCGGCGTGGCAGGTATCGAGACAGACCGCGAGACGCTGCGCTTCGAGGGAACCGCCGCGCCGCTCGCGCTCCTCGACGAGGAAGTCCGCGAGCTCGGTCGTGCTCTCGAGCATCGAGTCGGGCTCGGGCTCGAGCGCGAGCAAGATCTCGCGTGAAAAGCCCTCGAGGGATCGCCGCGCGCTCTCGAGTCCTCGGCGCACCGCGGCTCCGAAGCCCTCTTCCTGCCCCCAAGGACGCCAGCCTCCGGTGTGCGTGCTGAGACAGGGCTGCACGTCGAGAGGCGCCAAGCGCTCGAGGAGGCGCGCGCAGCGCAGCGTGTGTTCGAGGCGCGCGGGCTCCGCCCACGAGGGGCGGAAGACTTCTTCCTTCACGCGCGCGGCGTGGAACGCGCCGAACGGGAACGCGTTCATCGTCGCGACGTAGAGCCCGCCGCGGTCGAGCTCGCGGCGCAGGTCATCGAAGCGCGCCGCGCTCGCCTCCACCTCGCGCGCCGCCGCGCTCGGCAGATAGAGACCGATCCCGAGCTCGCCGGTGGGTCGCAGCTCCGCGCGCAGCGCCGCGCTCACGTCGCGCAGTCCGGCGAGGATGGAATCCAGATCCTCGCCCGGATGCACGTTCGTGCAGTAAGCGAGGTGCAAGAGGCGGCCGTCGGAACCGAGGAAGCGCACGCGTTCTCCGTGGATCGGCCGCAGCCTACTGCGCCTGCGCCCGGCGCTCCAGCGGCGCGAGCGGAGAGCTCGCGCGCGCCGGAAAAAACTCGGCGCGGCCGCGACCGCTCCCGCGCCTCCGCGTCGTGCTGCCGTCCACCTTCCGCGGAGGAACCCGCCGTGCCACCGTCTCCCTCGCGTCGCCTCGCCGCCGCGCTCGTCCTCTGGTTCGCCATCGCCGCGCCGCCGCTCTTCGCGCAATCCGGCGGCGGCGGCTCGTACGTCCGCATCGATCGCCCGGAGCGCGTGCGCTCGTTCTACGCGGACGGCGCGGAGGCCTGGGTCGGCCGGCGCGTGCACGTGCATCTGCCGCACACGGTCCTCGCCAAGGCCGAGACCGGCGCGGATGGCGCGCTCGGCTTCCGCTGGAAGGGCGTGCGCTTCCGCGTGGCCGGATCGAATCCCGCGCTCGCGCGCTACAACCGCCGCGCGCCGCGCGGGACCGTGCTCTGCGTGAAAGGGATCGTGCGGCGCGCGAAAGCAGGCGACCCGCCGGTGCTCTTGATCGAGGACCTGCGCGTCGGCCCGCTCGAGCGCTGGTGACGCCGCGCGGAGGCGCTCGGAGCGCGAGCACGCGGCGCGCGCGTGCGCGCCGCTGTGTGCATGCGAGCGGAGCGAGCGGCGCCTCTCGCGCGATGCACTCGGCCGCTCCGCAGCGCCGTCGATCCGCAGCTCAGAGCGCGAGCAAGAATTGCTCGCGAACGGACTGCAGCGCCGTCAGGCGATGCGCCAGCAGGCATCTGAGAGGCTGTACAATCGAGTTCTGCACAGCCTCCGCTTCGCAGCGCCGTCAGGCGATGCGCCAGCAGACATCTGAGAGGCTGTACCATCGAGTTCTGCACAGCCTCCGCGTCGCAGCGCCGTCAGGCGATGCGCCAGCAGGCATCTGAGAGGCTGTACCATCGAGTCCTGCACAGCCTCTCAGTCGCGCAAGCCGTAGCTCTGCTGCAGCGACGGATACACGGGGAAGGCGCGACAGAGCTCGAGGACCTCCGCTCCGACGCGCGCGACCTCGGAGGCATCTCCGCGCCCCTTCAACGCGCGCACGATCAACGCGCCGAGGCGTCGCACTTCGGGCTCGCGCAATCCGCGCGTCGTGATCGCCGGTGTGCCGATGCGCACGCCGGAGGCCTTCGTCGCCGGCTGCGGATCGAAGGGGATCAGGTTCTTGTTCACGGTGATCCCGACGTGGTGCAGCGCATCCTCGCCCTCGCTGCCGGTGATGCCGAGCGAGCGCAGATCGACGAGCATGAGATGCGTGTCGGTGCCGCCCGAGACGATGCGGAGTCCGCCGGCTTGGAGCTCTTCGGAGAGAGCTCGCGCGTTCGTGACGACCTGCTGCTGGTAGGTGCGGAACGAAGGCTGCAGCGCTTCGCCGAAGGCCGCGGCCTTCGCCGCGATGACGTGCATGAGCGGCCCGCCCTGCGTCCCCGGGAAGACGCGCGACTGCACGAGCGGGAAGTGCTCCTTGCGGCAGAGGATCGCCCCACCGCGCGGACCGCGGAGCGTCTTGTGCGTCGTGAAGGTCACGATGTCGGAATGCGGCACCGGGCTCGGGTGCACACCGGCGGCGACGAGCCCCGCGATGTGCGCCATGTCGACCATCAGCTTCGCCCCGACCTCGGCCGCGATCTCCGCGAAGCGCGGGAAGTCGAGCGTGCGGGGATAAGCGCTGGCGCCGATCAGCAGCACCGCCGGCTTCAGCTCGCGCGCCATCGCCGCGACGCGCGCGGGATCGATGCGCTCCGTCTCGGGCTCGACACCGAAGTGATGGAACTCGTAGAGCAGGCCGCTGAAGTTCTTCGGGTGACCGTGCGAGAGGTGCCCGCCGTGGTCGAGGCTCATCGCCAGCACGCGCGAATGCGGCTCGGCGAGCGCCATCAAGGCGGCCATGTTCGCTTGCGTGCCCGAATGCGGTTGGACGTTCGCGCGTTCGCCGCCGAAGAGCGCGATCACGCGGGCCTTCGCCAGCTCCTCGGCCTTGTCCACGAACTCGCAGCCGCCGTAGTAGCGCTTCCCCGGATAGCCCTCGGCGTACTTGTTGGTCAGGACCGAGCCCTGAGCCCCCATCACCGCGAGGCTGGTGTGGTTCTCCGAGGCGATCAGCTCGAGCTGGGTCTCCTGGCGCTGGAGCTCGCCGGCGATCGAGGCGAAGAGTTCGGGGTCCTGCTCGCGCAGGGCTTCGAGAGGTTGCAAGGGAGCACTCCGCTCACGGTTTCGTAGTACGAGGCGCGGTCGGCGCCGCGCCCGAGTGGTTCTACCCGGGCGCGCGCGGTGGATGAAGCGCGGGCTGCAGCGGCGCGCGCGCGGGCGCCGTTCGACGCTGCGCGGCGTCTGCTCGAGGGCCGTTCCCCAGCAGCCTGTCGAAAGCTGTTTCGAGGCTGGAAGCGATGCACCGGGTGTCTCGCCAAGGCGCGGGAATCGGCGCGGAAGCGGGCGCTTCCGCCAGGTTCCGGCAACACAGGCGAGGCGACCGAGGCGCGTTCTCCAGCCCGGAAGACGGCCTTGAACAGGCTGCCAGAGGGGCTCCGCCGGTGTTGCCGAGGCGCGCGTTCCGCCTACCCTTTCCCGTCGCCCCTGGATTCCCCGGCGGGCGATGCGGCACGATGAGACGTCGATGGCCTCGAACCCCACGAGCACGGAAACGCAGAGCCCTCCTCCCGATTCCTCCGCGAGCCCTGCGCAGCGCAAGAAGCTGCCCGCGGCCGCCGTGTTCCTCGTCTTCCTCGCCGGCGGCGCCCTCGCGGCGATCGCGCTCCGCGCGCTCGCTCCCGGGGTCTTCGAGGGCCGGGGCTCGATGGAGACGTCGTGGACCGACGAGCTCGGCAATCGCGAGGTCACCGTGCCGAAGACGCGCGGCCGGCTCGAGTTCGCCGAGACCTCCTACGACTTCGGTGAAGTCGTCGACGGCTCGCATGCCACCCACCGTTTCGAGCTGCGGAACGCGGGCAGCGAGGAGCTCACGATCCTGGAGATCGTGAAGCCGTGCACCTGCATCGCGATCGATGCTCTCGGCACCTTCGACAGCCACGGGGGTGCGACTCCGGTGGACAGCCAGCGCGAGAAGAACGTGCTCACGCTGCTGCCGGGTCAACGCGGCTACCTCGATCTGCGGACCTTTCCCTCCGGCGCGACGACGCAGCGCGAGACGCGCAATTCGAGCCTGCACTTCGTGACCAATGCGCTCGGGCACGAACGCGTCTACCTCGAGTTGAAGGCGACCTTCCTCTACCTCATCGGCGTCGAGGTGCGACGCGCGGGCGCCGAGGACTTTCGCGCCTCTCGCCAACGCGAGGTCGAGCTCGGCACGCTCGGGCGCAGCGAGCGCGCTTCGTATTGGATCGACATCATCGACTTGAGCGAGGGCTCCGCGGGGAACTTCGAACAGCAGGGCGAGATCACCGTCGATGGTCGCCCGTGGAAGGACGGCCCGCCCTATCTCGCCCTCTCGATCGAGGAAGCGCAGCGCCTCGGCATGCCGCGAAAGCGCTTGGTGCTGGACCTGGGTGCCGGAAAGCCGATGGGCCGACTGCAGCACGAGATCACCGTGCCCACCTCGATCCACGGCGGGCACGCGGTGAAGCTGAACGTGCGCGGCCTCGTCGGGAGCGATCTCTACCTGGAGACGCTGACCGGACAGCGCGAGACGCTGCCGCGCGTCGCCTTCGGCGTGCTGCAGCCGAACGAGCCCACCACCGTGCGCCGCACGCTGCGCTACGTCGGAGCTCGGACGGGCTTCGCTCTCACCTCGGCCCGCGTGAAACGCGCGTCGGAGGAAGCGGCCCCCGAAGTCGAGATCGCGCCTCGCCTCCACGCCGCCGAGCCCGGAACCTGGACGCTCGAGGTCGAGCTGCCGCGCGGAGCCGCCAGCTCGTTCCTCGTCGATCTGGAGCTCGGCTGCGAGCCGGTCGACGCGTTGCCGCCGCACGAGCTCGTGCTGCAGATCCAGGGCGTCGTTCCCCAGCGCGCGGCTGCGGCGCCCGGCGGACGCGAGAGCGAGGTCCCGCGGCTGCTGATCGCGAAGGCGAGCACCGACCTCGGCCACGTCGTGCACGGCGCGATGCCCGAGGTCGCCTTCGAAGTATCGAACCCGGGCGCTCGCGATCTCGCGATCCGGCGCATCTCTCCGGATCAGGGACCGCCGCTCCGCTTCGTGCGCGCCGAGCCCGTCGAGGGCTCGCCGACGGCCGCCCCCGCTCCGGCATCGACGAGCGCGATCGGCCCCGAGCCCGCGATCCTCGCGCAGGTCCCCGCGCGCGGATCATTGCGTCTCGTCTTCGCGCTCGACACCGCACCGCTCACGCGCGGCACGTCGCGCGTCTTCGCCAGCGCGGAGATCGAGAGCGAGGATCGCGTGACGCCGCGCGTGCGCGTCAGCGCGACGGCCATGATCGAGTATCCCGCGGGTCTCTTCGGCACGAGCGCCGAGAACCCGGAGCTCGTTCTGCCCTTGCGAGACATCTGGATCCCGCCGGTCGGACGCACTGGATCGCGCACGCACGAAGTGCAGTTGCGACCAGCGCGAGCATGGGACGGCGCCTTCGAGACCGAAGTGCGCCCTTCCTCGCAGATGCCTTGGCCGGGGTTCCTCGCGGTGACGGCGGAAGAGCGCACCGAAGTAGATGGAACGCGCCTGATCGCGCTGCGCTTCGAGGTGCGCGGGGAGAAGTCCCCGGCCGCCTACCGCGGGCGCGTGCGCATCCAGACGGCCATCGGCGGCGGCTACACCTTCGAAGCCGAAGTCCACGGCGAGGTGCTGGAGGACATCGTCTGCGTTCGCGAGGAAGCGCTGCGCGATCGCTCCGGACCGGGCGGTGAGATGCTCTTCGCGCAGTTCCTGCGTCCGATCGACGAGCTCGTGCTCGCTCCGGCCACCGAAGGCAAGGAGCTCCGCCGCGAGGAGCGCTTGCGCTACCTCGGTGGCGAGACCTCCTTCGCCTTCGATCCGCGGCCCCGTCTGCGCTGGAGCGAGGAGAGCGAGTCCCCCCCGGCGCTCGAGGTCGAGATCCTCGAGCCGCAGCTGCCGGAGCACCCCGATCCGCGCCTCGTGCTGCGCCTCCCGCGCGGCTCGAAGAGCGCGGCCCGCGGAGAGATCGAGCTCTCGCTGGCCGGCACCGATCGCGTCGTCGCGCGCGTGCCCTTCCGCATCCGCACCACCGGCTCCGGCGCTCGCTGAGAACGGCCTTCGAGAAGAGCCCCCGATGATGATCCCCTCCCTCTCCACGACCGCGCCGTTGGCGCTGCTCCTCGCGACGCTGGGGCTGGCCTCGCTCGCGGTCCCGTCGCGCATCGACGCTCCGGCGGTCGCGCCGACGCGGGCGAAGGTCCACCTCGTCGTCACCGGACCGACCTACGGCGAGCTCGATCCCTGCGGCTGCTCCGCGGGCATGCACGGAGGCTTGGATCGCCGCATCTCGCTGCTCCACGCGCTGGCTTCTGATCCGCGCACGCTCGCGATCGATTGCGGCGATCTCACCGGACCGCCGCGCTTGCCGCACCTGCCGCAGCTCCCGCTGTTCGACACGCTGAAGCAGGCGCTCGTGCTCCAGGCCCTGGAGAAGATGCCCTACGACGCCTTCTGCATCGGCGATCGCGACTTGCGCATTCCGCCCTTCGAGACGGGCCTCCAGCTTCCGAGCCCGTATGACACCGAGTTCTACGGTCTCGCGGCGGTCGGGCAGATGCTCTTCGATCGCGCGCCGGTGCTCTCGAACGTGAGCTGCGCGGTTCCCGATCTGTGGAAGCCCTGGCGCGTGCTCGGGGCGGAGAGCGGCACACGCGTGCTGCTCACCTGCGCGATCGCCGCGCCGGACCCGCTCTGGAGCGCGGAGTACACCCATCGCGATGCGGCCGAAGCGCTGCGCGAAGCCCACGCCGCCGCCGTCGCCGAGGGCCCGCTCGATCTCTTCGTCTGCGTCTTCCATGGCCCGAGCCGGGAAGCGGCGAAGGAGCTCGCGCGCGCCGTGCCGGAGCTCGGGCTCGTCCTGTGGGCCGATCACGATCACACCGATGACGCCTCGCAGCCGATCGCGATGGAAGGCGGCTGCGCGATCGTGGCCCCCGGGTCGCGCGGCACGAAGATCCTCGAGCTCGAGCTCGCGCGCGAGAACGACGCGACGCGCATCGAGGGCATCCAGGCCCACGCCGTCGACGATAGCTCCTCGCGCGATGCCCGCCTCTCGCGCCTGACCCCGGAGTTCCGCGCAAGGGCCGCGGCCAATCGTCCGCCGCTCACGCAGCACTACGCGGGACAAGCGCTGCCGCAGGGAGGCGATCTCTACGTCGGCTCGCAGGCGTGCGCGCGCTGCCATGCCGAGGCCTTCGAGATCTGGCGCGGGAGCGCACATGCGCGTGCGCACGATACGCTGGCGCGCGCCGAGGCGAAGACGGAGGGTTCGCTCGCCGACCCCAACTGCGTCTCCTGTCATACCGTGGGCTATGGCCTGGCCTTCGGCTTCGCCGATCCGCGCATCGCGGAGACGCGCGTGGGACACGGCGTCGCCGAGCGCGCTCTGGACCTCGATCTCCGCGGCGTGGGCTGCGAGTCCTGCCACGGCCCCGGCCTCGCGCACACTCTCCGCCCGAGTGGCCCTGCTCGAGCAGCCATGGGCGGCGTAGGCGCTCGCGCGCGCGAGACCTGCTACGCCTGCCACGACGCGGAGAACAGCCCGCGCTTCGTCTTCGACGAGTACTGGGCGCGCATCCGCCATCGCTGAGCGCGGCGAGCGCAGCGCCCCAGAACCCCAGCGAGCATCGCTCGCGGACACGCGACAGCGCCGTCAGGCGATGTGCCCGAACTCAGCTCCCAGACCGCAGCTGGGCCGCGGCTCGACCTCTGCGCTCTCAGCGCGTCGGGAGCTGCAAGTTCTCGCCGTTCCGCCGGCGCTCTTTCTCGCGCGTCGGAGCGAGGCGCGTCGCCTCGGCCCAGAGCTGTTGGCGATCTAGCCGGAGCCACTCGAGCGCCGCGCCGGCCTTCGCGCGAACGCGCGGCGCGCTCTGCGTCGAGGCGATCTGCAGGAACTCGTACGCGCGCCGCTCTTCCTCTCCGCCGCGCGGCAACAGACTCGCGGCGATCAGCGCGTGCCGGTCGAAGATCGGGTCCTCGCTGGAGCAAGCCGCGCGCAGCGCGAGCAGCGGATCCTCGGAGAGCTCCCTCCAGCCCTTGGGATAGATCGAGAGCACGACGGGTGCGAAGGCGATCGGCCGCAGCGGAACGTAGCGAGACCCGACGAGCGCCGCGCACGGATAGAGCGTGGCGTCGATGCGGAGCAGCTTCAGGGCCCAGGGCCCCTCGACGTGTCGCGGCAACGCCGGGCGCACCCTACCGACGGTCGAAGTCGCACACGCGAGCGGCTCCTCGAGCGGCACCGTCGTCCACTGCACCGTGCTCGAGTGCGCTCCCAAGCCATCGAAGACGAACTCGGTCAGGCGCAGCTTGAAGAAGCTCGCCTCGTCGCCGCCGCGGTACTCGCCGGCATCGATCCCGCCCGCGGGGATCTCGATCGGAGCGATCCCGGAAGTGCGGAGCTCGAGCTCGACCTCGAGCGCTTCGCCGGCCGTCGAGCGCTCGCCCGCCGGGGCCTTGGCGACGCCGTGCAGGCTCTGCCAGGCGATGCAGCCGTCGAGATAGCGATCCCAGCGCTCCAAGGTCTCCACGAATGCAGCGCCCTCGGGCTCCTCGGAGAGCCGGGCGAGCTCGATCTTCGCGTCCTCGTGAAGCCCCTGCTGCACGAGCTCGTGCAGGCGGTTCAGGCGCATGCGCGCTACGGCGCCGAGATCGCGTTCTTCGATCTCGATCGGGACCTCGAAGGACTCGGCCCGGATCGGCGGCGCGATCTCCGGATCGACGCGGCGTTCGACGCACGCGCCGAAGAGCAGGGCCCCGAGCGGGGCGCTCAGCACGGAACGAGCTCGTCTCGAGTTCATGGCGGAGCGGAGAGACATCGCCGTGCAAGCTAACCGATGGAGACGATTCACGGTGCAAGAGATAGCGCGCGCCCGTGCGGCTCGCGAGGAACCGCACGGGCGCCGTCAGCGAGAGGCGCGGCCGTTCGCAGGCCGCGTCTCTCCCATCGATCGAGCCGAAGGGCTCAGCCTTCGGTCTCCGGCGCGGGCGCGGGCGCCGCGCCTTCGGCCGCACCAGCGGCCGCGGCAGCTTCGGCCGCGGCAGCGTCCGCCGCGATCTCGGCGGCGGTGCGCCGCTTCTCGAGACCCGGCGTCGTATCGAGCTCCATCAGCGAGCGCTTGGCCTGCTTCTCGAGCTCTTCGACGCTGATGTTCTCGCTCTCGTCGAAGTCGGCGTGGACGAACGAGAGACCGATCTTGCGATCCTCGGGGTCGACGCGGATCACGCGGACCTCGATCTTCTGGCCGAGCTTGACCACTTCCTCGGGGCTCTGGATCTTGCGATCCGAGAGCTCGGAGATGTGCAGCAGGCCTTCCAGGTCCTCCTCGAGCCGCACGAACACGCCGAAGTTCGTGATCTTCGTGACGTGTCCGTCCACGACGTCGCCGACGTGGTAGCGGTCCGGGATATCCTCGACCCAGGGGTCGAGAGTGAGCTGCTTCAAGCCCAGGGCGATGCGCTTCTTCTCCGGATCGACGGAGAGCACCGCGCAACGCACGAGGTCGCCCTTCTTCAGGACCTCCTTCGGATCGGAGATCTTCTTCGTCCAGGAGAGGTCGCTCACGTGCAGCAGGCCGTCGATGCCCTCTTCGAGCTCGACGAACGCGCCGTAGGAGGCCAGGTTGCGGACGCGACCTTCGATGATCGTGCCGACCGGGTAGCGCTCCTCGACGCTCTGCCAGGGATCTTCCTCGACCTGCTTCATGCCGAGGCTGATCTCCTGCTTCTCCTTGTCGATGTCGAGGACCACGACTTCGACGTCGTCGCTGATGTTCACGACCTCCTTCGGATCGGTGACGCGGCGCGTCCACGACATCTCGGAGATGTGCACCAGACCTTCGACACCGTCTTCCAGCTTCACGAAGGCGCCGTAGGAGACGATGTTGACGACCTTGCCCTTCGCGCGGGAGCCCACGGGGTACTTGGTGTCGATGTCTTCCCACGGGCTCTTGTGCTTCTGCTTCAAGCCCAGGGCGATGCGCTCGCGATCGCGATCGATCTTGAGGATGACCACCTCGATCTCCTGGTCGACCTGCACCATCTCGCTCGGATGCGCGATGCGCGACCAGGACATGTCGGTGATGTGGAGCAGGCCGTCGATGCCGCCGAGGTCGATGAACACGCCGAAGTCGGCGATGTTCTTCACGACGCCCATGCGCAGCTCGCCCTCGTGGATCTCGAGCAGCGTGCGCTCCTTCTTGATGGCGCGCTCGCGCTCGAGGAGCTTCCTGCGGGAGATGACGATGTTCTGACGCTCGGGGTCGATCTTGATGATCTCGCCCTCGAGGTCCTGCCCGACGTACTCGGAGATGTCCTGCGTGCGGCGGATGTTGACCTGCGATGCCGGCAGGAACACGTGCACGCCTTCCACGTCGACGAGCAAGCCGCCCTTGATCTTGCGGATCGCGAGGCCGCGGACCTTGTCGCCTTCCTGGTACTTGCCGACGACGCGTTCCCAAGCGCGCGTCTTGTCCGCGCGGCCCTTCGAGACGCTGGCGGTGTCGGTGTACTCGTCGATGCCTTCGTAGAAGACCTCGTAGATCTTGCCGGCCTCGATGACCTCGCCTTCGGCGAACTCGTGGCGGGAGAGGATGCCTTCGGACTTGCCGCCGAAGTCGACGATGACCTCGTCGTTGCGGACGCCGATCACCTTGGCCTGGACGATCGTGCCGGGCTCGATGTCTTTGACCGAGGCGTCGACCATGCGATCGAGGTCGATCGACGTCTGGCCGGCCAGGATCTGCATCTCGAGGCGCTCGAGCTCGAGATCCGAGATCGAGTTGCGTCGGACGATTTCTCTGCTTCTGGACATGAGGGGATGAGGCGAGGCTCGGAGCCCCGCGCCGAAGGCGTGAAGTACGGGTTGGCTGGACCGCGCAGGGCGCCTCTGCTCACACGAGCGGAACCTGGCGTCTTCGCGGTTGGCCCGATGCGGCGCGCGAGCCTTCGGTCTCGGCGGCGCAGCAGGCGGTGTTCGTAAGGTGGGTACTCTTCGGGGTGCGGTGCTCCGGATGGATCGCCGCGCTCAGCGCGAGCCGGCGCGGCGCGCGCGCAGCAGCGCGCGAATCCGCTCCTCCAGCTCGTCGAGTCCGCGACCCGTCGTATCGATGCGCACGGCGTCGGGCGCGCAGACGAGCGGGCTGGCGGCGCGCTGCGAGTCGCGCCGATCGCGCTCCTCGAGCTCGCGTTCCACCTCGTCCAAGCTGCGCGCCTTGCCGCGCGCCGATTCCTCGGCCTGCCTCCTGCGGGCGCGCTCGCGCACGTCCGCATCCAAGTAGATCTTCAACGTGGCGTCGGGGAAGACCACCGACCCCATGTCGCGCCCCTCGGCGACGATGCCGCCGAAGCTACGCGTGCGACCGATCTCGTCGCGCGCCTCGCGCTGGAGATCGACCATGCGATGCCGGACGAGCGGCAGCGCCGAGATCGGCGAGACCAGGCGATCGATCGCCGGGCCGCGGATCTCGTCTCCGACCGCTCGCCCCTCGAGCAGCACGCGCCCCGCCGCATCGAGCGAGACGTCGATCTTCTCGAGGTGCGCCGCGAGCTCGGGGACCTCCTCGAGCTGCGCCGCAAAATCCCCCCGCCCTTCGGACGCCCCTCGCCCTTCGGTCACGTGGACGCCGGTCCACGCCGCCGAGGCTTCGAGGAACGGCTCCACCCAGCCATGCCGAGAGAGACCCAGCGCCAGCGCGCGGTACATCGCTCCCGTATCGAGGAAGAGGAAGCCCTCCGCTGCGGCGATGCGCCGGGCCAGGGTGCTCTTGCCCGAGCCCGAAGGCCCATCGATGGCGAGCGTCGGACAGGGCGGAAGAGCGGTCGAGATCGCGGTGCTCCGCGGGAGAGGGGGCGGACATGCTAGTCCGCTCTACTCATAGGTCAAGGCGCCCGGGGCCACGGGTCGCGGCGCGATCTCGAGCGGGGCCCCCGCCGCCGCGAACGACGGAGCGCGCCCGCTCTCGAGCACCAGATGCCCGTCGTCGCGCTCGAAGGCCGGGAGGACGAGGAACGCGCCGCCTGCGCCGCCTACCCAATGCCGCGCCAAGTGCACGTGACCGCAGACGAGTCCCGCGCGCGGTCCGCCGTCCGCGAGGACGGCTTCGACCGCCGGTGGCCGGATCGGGAAGCTCCGCCCGCCGTAGCCCTGCTCGCGACGGCGCGCCTGCGAGCGCTGCGACGCGCGGCGCAGGCGCACGGCGATCGCACGCAGCGCCCAGAGCGGCAGCGCGCGGCTCAGCCAATGAACCGCGCGCGAGTGCGTGATCCGCCGCAGCCGCATGTACCCCCGATCGTCGAGGCAGAGCGCATCGCCGTGCGTGAGCAGCCAGCGCTCGCCCGAGGAGAGCTCGAGCTCGATCCACTCGCCGCCGTGCTCGGCCCCGAGCGCGGCGGCGGTCGGAGCGTCCAGGAGGAAGTCGCGGTTGCCCGTCGCGAGGAGGCAGCGACAGCCGCGCTGCCGCGCCGCGTCGAACGCCTCGCGCAACGGGCCCAGGCGCGCGAGGCGCAGGTGCTTCCGCCCGAGCCAGTAGTCGAAGAGATCGCCCAACACGACGAGCAGGTCCGCGTCGAGGGCCGCCCGAGCGACGAAACGAGCCAAGCGCTCGACGTCGGCGTCGGACGTGGGGTCGAAATGCGCGTCGCCGAGGATCACCGCGCGGCGGGCCGTCACGCGGAGCGCCGGAGAGGGGCGCGCCGGCGCGAGGCGCGACGATGCCGACGGAGTCATGGCGCGCTCTCGCCGCCGTTCGAGGCGCGCGGATCGGCGATCCCGAGATCGCGGATCTTCTCCCAGAGCACCTTGCGCGAGATGCCGAGCAGATCCGCGGCCTGCGTGCGGTGACCCGCGGTCGTCTTCAGGACCCGCGCGATGTACTCGCGCTCGGTGTCTCGCAGCACTTCGCGCAACGGGCGGACACCGTCGCCGACATCGAGCGCGGAGCGGAACTTCGCCGACAGCGGGAGCAAGTGCTCCTTCTTCAGGAAGGTGGCGCCGCCGCTCAGTGCGACCGCGCGCGCCACCGCGTTCTCCAGCTCGCGCACGTTGCCCGGCCAGACGTAGCTCTCCAAGGCTTCCAGCACATCGGGCTTCAACTGGTACTCGCGACCGCCGCCGTACTTCTTCAGGAAGTGCTCGAGCAGCAACGGCACGTCGCCTTCGCGCCGCGCCAGCGGCGGCAGCTCGATCGGGACCACGTTCAAGCGGTAGAAGAGGTCCTCGCGAAAGCGGCCGGCGCGCACGAGCTGCAGCAGGTCGATCTTCGTCGCCGTCACGACGCGGAGATCGACGGGGATCACGCGGTCGGCGCCGACGCGCTGCACTTCATGCTCTTCCAGCACGCGCAGGAGCTTCACCTGCACGCTGAGCGGCGCGTCGTCGATGTCGTCGAGGAAGATCGTGCCGCCGTGCGCCATCTCGAAGCGGCCCTTCCGCTCGCGATGCGCGTCCGTGAACGCGCCGCGCTCGTGACCGAAGAGCTCGGCCTCCAGCAAGCTCTCCGTGAGCATGGCACACGAGAGCGCGACGAACGGACCTTCCGCGCGCGCGCTCAGCCGGTGGATCGCGCGCGCGACGCGCTCCTTGCCCGTGCCGCTCTGTCCCGTGATGAGGATGCTCGCCTCCGTGGGCGCCACGGTGCGCAAGCGCTCCAGGACCTCGACCATGGCGCTGGAGCGCCCCACGATCTCGTCGAGGGCCTGGCCTTGATCGAGGCGACTGCGCAGCTCCTGGTTCGCGTTCTCGAGCGTGCGCCGGCGCTGGATCTGCTCGAGCAAGCGCACGACGTAGGCGTTCGGGAAGGGCTTCTGGACGTAGGTCTCCGCGCCCTTCTGCATGGCGTCGACGGCCTGCTCCACCGTCGCGTAGCCGGTGATCATCACCACCGCAGGCGCCGGCTCGAGCGCGCGGGCGAAGGCCAGGAGCTGCATGCCGTCCACGCCGGGCATGCGGATGTCCGAGACCAGGGCGTCGTAGGCGACGCGCTTCAGCTCGTCCTTCGCTTCGCGGCCGTCGGCGACCCACTCGACGCGATGGCCGACCTCCTCCAGGGCGTCCCGGAGGGTGATGGCGATCGTCTTCTCGTCCTCGGCGAGCAGGATGCGCATGCGGTCTCTTGGAGCGGGCAGTCCGTCATCCGGCACGGGGTGGGCCGGCCACCCGATCCACGGGCCGCCGAAGACCGGTCATTTCGCGAAGCCGGGGGAAAAAAGACAAGAAGGGCACCTGGTTTCGCGGGCCGAGTGCGATTCTGGTCTCGGGACTTCGCAGGGACCTCCTGAGGAGCGGGGCGGGTGCAAACCTGCTCCGCTCCTTTTTTTCTTCGCCCCCCGGACGTGCGCGCCGAGCGCCCTTCGCACGTCCCCGCGGACTGCCCCTCAGCTGCCTCTCCGTCTGCGGCTGAGACTGCCGCTCAGGCTTCCTCGTCGAGCTCGAGGCGATCGTCGAGCTCGTCCGTCTCGCCTCCGGGCTCCCGGAAGAGGACGCCGTTCCCCCCGGCGCGCAGCACCTGGTCCGCCGCAGCTTCCGCGGCGTAGACGAGCGCGTCGTAGAAGAGCGTGTTCCGCTCTTCGTAGATCGCGCCGCCGAAGCTGAGCGTGACGCGGATCGCCTTGCCCTCGACCTCGAACTCGCAATCCGCGATGGTCGCTCGGAGGCGCTCGGACATCGCTTGCGCCCCTTCGCGGTCGGTGTGCGGCGCGATCAAGAGGAGCTGATCGTCAGGGGCTTGTCCGAGGACATCGCAGGCGCGGATCTCGCGTCGCAGCAGACGCACGACGCGATCGAGGATGAAGCCTTTCGCGCGGTAGCCGTACAGGTCGCGCAAGCTGTCCAAGCGATCGACGTGCACGACGAAGCACGCGAGCGGGATCTGGTACCGGCGCGCACGCGCGAACTCCGCCTTCAGCAGGTGCACGATCTGCGCGTAGGAGAAGAGCCCGGGCTCGTTGCCGCCGAGCGAGAGCGAGTGGAAGCGGCTCATGTCGGTCGAGGATGCCATCGTTGCTCCGTTCCGCGGCGATCGGTCTCGCGCGCCTTCGACGGAGCATGATCGGCCGCGCGCAGCGCGCGACCTCGCCCGTCGATCCGAGACCTCCACAGCAGAAGTCCCTGCCGATCAGAGATCGGACGAGCCCGGCGAAGAACCTGACCGACCACCGCCGTCGCCATGGGCGCCGCGGAACGTATTTCCCAGGCGGTCTTCACAACGCCCCGCCGGCGAGCTTTCGTACGGCCTCGAGCAATCCGTCGATCATGCCGTTCCAATCGACGCCGAAGGTCGTGCGCAGCACGAGGGCCAAGCCGATCGCGGCGCCGCCGACGATCGCGAGCACGAAGAGCTGCACGATCAGCCGCGCGACGAAGCGCTTGCGAGCGACCCCTCGATACGCCGCGCGGATCAAGCGCTTCGCCAACGCGTCGCGCAACGCGTGCACGACCGCTTGCGGGCGCTGGTCGTCGATCTTGGCCGCGGCGAGCACTTCGGCCGCGCACTCCTCCGCGCTCCACGAACCGCCGTCGCGCAGCACTTTCTCCCACTTCTGCTGCACCGACTTCTCGAGCTTGCCCTGCTCCGCGATCCAGGCCGCGGCGGCTACCGCGATCCAGCGCGGGGCGCCGACCGACGAGGGCCCGGCGCGCTCGGGTGCAGGTGCGCTGTCGCGCAGCGGCGCCGCGACGTGCGCGGCGGGGACCTCTCTCGTCGGACTCGGCGCGGCGATCGTTCCCGCGCGTTCGAAGCAGAGGGCCAGGCCGGCGCACTCGACGATCTCGCCCGCGGCGAGGACGCGCTCGTCCGCCGCTCTTCCGCCGACCAGCACGCTGCCCGCGGGCCCCATGCTCGCCAAGCGATAGCTCGCGCCGTCGCGCCAGAGCTGGAACCCCTCGACCGGCAGTCCCGGGATCTGGATGTCGCAGGAGCGCCCGGAGCCGACCAAGTGCATGCGCTGCGTCAGCGCGAAGCGCGTATCACCGGCGCCGGTCGAGGCGAGGCGGAGCTGCCATTCGTTCATGGCCTTGGGATAGCAGACGCGGCCGGTGCGCTCAAGCGGCCGCGGCCCCGCGGCGCGCGCGCTCACTCGAGCTCCAGGACGAGCTCCGCGAGATCTTCACGACTGGGCTCCAGGCGCTCCGAGGTCTTCGCGCGCGAGCGGCCCTGCCAGACGATCACGCGCAACGGGCGATCGACCGGCCCGCCCGTGAGCTCGAAGCGCCCGGCGGCGTCCGTGGTCGCTCGCACCCCGACCTCGTTCCAATGCCCGAGCTCGCTGAGGCACTCGAGCGAGAGCTCCCAGCCGCCCCGCTTCATGCCGCGGCTCTCGATCCTCCCGCGGACCCCTCGCCCGCGATCCAAGGCGAAGCGCTGCTCCCCTCGCACGCTCTCGTCGATGCGCAGCGTCTGCGCGATGGGAGCGAAACCAGGAGCTTGGATGCCGAGGGCCAGCCCACCGCTGGGGAGCCCGTCGCAAGGGTAGATGCCGTCGCGGTCGGTGACACCGGGCAGCGGATACGCACGCCGACGCAGATCATCGGCGGCGAGCATGCCCGCGGGCTGGAGCGTGATACGCGCGCCCGCGATCGGCTCTCCACTCGCCGCATCGACGACGCGCAGCGAGAACGAGATCCCCGCGCGCAAGACCCAATCCTCGAGCTGATCGTCCTCGACGCGCACGGGCAAGCGCGAGGTCTCGAGCAGGTCGTGCCCCGGCGAGGCGACGGTGAAACTCAGCATCCCCGACGCCGGACGCGGGATCTCGTAGCGACCGTCCTCGTCGGTGCGCCGCAGCTCGAGGTAGCCCGCCGAACCGCGAGCCTCGACGTACGCACCCGATACGGCTCGACCGCTGAGATCTACCACGCGACCGCGCAAGCCGCTGCCGCGAGAGAGCTCGAGCACGAGCTCCTCTCCGCGCGGCGCCGCATCGCGCCGCAGCGTGCGATGTCCGGCGTGGAGCGCCTCGACGCTGATCTCGCCGGGCTCGACGGCGGAGAAACGAAAGCGCCCTTCGGCATCGCCTTGGCCTTCGACGTGGCGCCCATCGGCGTAGCGCAGCACGACCCTGGCCGCCAGCGGACGCCCCTCGGGGTCCGTGACGCGCCCGAAGACCTCTTCGCTCGATCGTTCGGCGGCTGGCGCCGCGGCCGGGGCCGCGATCGCCTTCGGCCCGAGGGAGCTCGGGCGCGGCGCCGGCTCCGGAGCCGGCGCCGCCAACGCCGCGCGCTCCCGCGCGACGTCCGTTCCGGTCTCGGTCTGGCTCGAGCGGAAGGCCAAGAGCAGGAGCTGCATCAGAGCGCAGGCGATCAGCACGCGCGCCGCGCGCTCGGGATGCTCGTGCACCCAGAGCTGCCAGTACCTGCGGCTTGCCGACGCCGCCTCGCTCGTGTGTGCTCTCGCCATGTCTCGTCGCGCCGACTCCTCGACGACTCCTTCTTCGTCGCTCGCCCCGGCCGCGCTTGAAGCGCGTCGCCCTCCGCGCCCCCGCTGGCCTCGGCGGCGCACCGCCGCATTCGCGCGGCGCCTGGCGGCCCACCTCGAGGCCGGCATCTCCGCTCCCGCGGCCCTCGAAGGCGCGCGGCCTCCGGCGCGGCGGGAGAACCTCGCGCGCGCCCTCGCGGAGCTCCGCGCGGGCTCGCCGTTCGCCGTCGCGCTGGAAGCCCTGGGCCTCTTCTCCCCCACCGCACTCGCCGCGATCGGCGCTTTCGAGCGCTCCGGGCGCCTCCCGCGCGCGCTCGAGCGCGTCGCGACGGCGATCGAAGCCGACCTCGCGCTGCTCGGCGATCTCGCGAAGCGCGCCGCCTATCCGCTCTTCCTCCTCCACGCGATCCCCTTCGCGCTCGCCGCACCGAACCTCGTGCGCGGCGGCTTCGCGACGGCGCTGCTACAGAACGCGGCCCCGCTGCTGATCGCCTGGCTCGGACTGTTGGCCATCGCCTGGTGGCTCGGCGCGCGCGCCGGCGCGGAGGCGCGCTTCGTGCTGGCGATGCCCGGCGTCGGACCGTGGGTGCGCGCGCGCAGCATGCAGATCTATTTCGACGGCGTCGCCGCGCTCTACGGCGCCGGCGTGCCCATCGCCGCCGCGCACGCCGAGCTCCGCGCGCTGCTGCCTCATCGCGCCTTGGCGGAGATGCTCGCGCACGCCGAACCCGCTCTCGACGCGGGGCGCAGCTACCGCGAGTCGTTGGCCCTCTGCGGCGCGCTGCGCCCGCTCGAGCTCGATCATCTGGAGACCGCGGAGCGCACGGGTCGGCTCGAGAGCGCGCTGGAGTCGCTCGCGCAGCTCGCACGTCAAGACGCCGAGCTGCGCGCGCGAGCCGGCGTCCGCGTCCTGGCCGGCGCGATGTACCTGGGCGCGGCCCTCGCCGTCGCGTGGAGCGTGTTCTCTTTCTACGCCGAGATCTACGGCGAGCTGCGGCGCGAGCTGCGCTGACGCGCGAACCGCGGTCTCCCACGATCGCCAGATCGAAGGAGTCGAGCGATCACTCGATGATGCCGTGCAGCTCGAGCCGCAGGCGCCGCGAGCTCGCCTCCATCCAGCGCGCGAGCTCCGGCTCGGGCGGTGTGAGGCGCTCGAGGAAGTGCAGCGCGTCCTCGCCGCGCCCTTCCCAGAACGCGCACGCGCGACGCCGTTCGTCCACGGCACCGCGCGCGGGAAATCTCGCCGTCCACGCGCGATAGAGCTGCTCCTGCTCCGGCGGCGGAGCCGCGAAGACCGGACGGCCGAGCTCCGAGACCGCGAGGCTCACCGCACCTCCGCGCCGCGGAGCTCCGGCGATCGCGAGGCGCAGCCGCGCGCGCTGCGAAGCGCTGAGCTCGCCGCGACGCGCGCGATCCCAGAGCGCCGTGAGCTGAGAGCGAGGCGCGAGCGAGAGCCGTGCCTCGGCGGCTTCCCGCTCGCTCCAGGCGCGCGCGTCGAGAGCGGCGAGCGCGCTCTCGAGCCCCGCGCGATCGACGCGCGGCGCGGGATCGAGCGCGGATTGCAAGAGCACGGCGAGACAGAGGGCGAGCACGGCGGACCGCTCCGAGCGGAAGACAGGCAAAGCTATCCCATGCCGAACGCCGCGGTCGGATCTTCATCGCGCACCCCCTTCTCTCGCGCGCTCTCCGCTGCCGCGACCGCATCGCCTCGATGGACGCGATTCGAACGCGTAGCCCGAGCCCGGGACCAGGGCTATACTCCGCACACACCCTCGTCCCCCACGTGCTCTCGCGCCGCGCCTTTCCGCGCTGCGCCCTCCGCCTCGTGAAGCTAGGCCTCTCCCACAATCTCCGCCTGGAGCAGCGACTCGTGCAGTCGCCGCAGATGATCCAGGCGATGCAGATCCTGCAGCTCCCCACGCTGGATCTCGCCGAGCGGATCGAGCAAGAGCTGGGCGAGAACCCCTGCCTCGAGGTCGACGAAGAGGCGCCGCGCGAAGAGCGGCTCGAGCCCGAGGCGCCGCGCGAGGAGAGCATCGCCCCGGAAGCGGAGGACCGGCAGCAGGCCGATCCGGACCGCTACCTCCAAGAGCTGGAGGCGATGTTCGACGAGAGCGGCGAGAGACGCGCTCCGCGCGGGTCGCGCGCCGCCGGAGAAGAAGAGAGCGATCGGCGCCTCGAAGCGCTGAACAACACGCCCGAGCGCGCGACCTCGCTCACGGACGAGCTGCTGTCCCAGCTCTACGCACAAGAGCTCTCGGAGCGCGCGCTGCGGATCGGCGAGCACGTGATCGGCAGCCTCGATTCCCGAGGCTATCTCGAACGGACGCCGGAGGAGCTCGCGATCGAAGTCGAGATGGGCCGCGGCGAAGCTCCCGCCACGGGTACCGAAGTGCGCGAGTTGATCGCGCTCGTGCGCGAGCTCGGCCCGCCCGGAATCGCGGCGCGCGACCTGCGGGAATGCCTGCTGCTCCAGATCGATGCTCTGGAGCCCGCTAGGGACGAGCGCGAGCTCCTCCGCTTCGCGCGCTCGCTCGTCGTCCGCCACCTGGACGACATCCTGCACAATCGCCGGCCGAAGATCGCGCGCGAGACGGGGCGCTCCGTGGACGAGGTGAACCGCGCCATCGAGCTGTTGAGCCGCCTCGACACGCGCCCCGGCGCGCCGGGCGCGGCAGAGCCCAACGCCACGGTGAGCCCCGACGTCATCGTCGAGGAGATCGACGGCAACTACGAGATCCGCCTGGATCGCGGCGGCATCCCCGAGCTGCGCGTTTCCCCGGACTACCGCCGACTCATCGAAGAGGCGCGCAAGAACCCCGAGGTCCTCGAGTACCTGCGGCGCAAGATCGACGCGGCGAAGTGGTTCATCGACGCCGTGCACCAGCGCCAGCTCACGCTGTACAAGATCGCCAAAGAGCTCTTCGCCCGGCAGCGCGATTTCCTCGACCACGGCATCTCCCACCTCCATCCGCTGCGCATGCAGGAGGTCGCCGAAGCGCCGGGAGTGGGCGTGCACATCTCCACGGTGTCGCGCGCGATCGCCGGCAAGTACGCGCAGACCCCGCGAGGGATCTTTCCCCTGAAGTGGTTCTTCTCGGGCGGCACGACCATGGATTCCGGCCAGGTCGCCTCGCAGAAGTCCATCAAGCAGCGCATCTCGGACCTGCTCGCGGTCGAGGACAAGAAGCACCCTCTCTCCGACGACGAGATCGCCGCCGTCCTGGAGAAGGAGGATGGCCTGCGGATCGCGCGCCGCACCGTGACGAAGTACCGGAAAGCCCTGCACATCCCCTCCTCCACGCAGCGGCGCATCTTCGAGTAGCGCGCAGTACCGTCGCGTCGGACGGCGTGTCATCTCTTCGGGCCCGGCGTCGTCTCATCGGGCAATGCTGCGCCGAAGGCGCGCCGGCCGCTCCAGGGCCCCGGCCTCTTGCCGCAGGCGCGCGATGCGTGCTCTCATGAACGACGCGGGAGCCGCCGTTCCGACGCCTCTCCGCAGCATCGCCAGCAGTAATCACTAGCAGCTCGTCGCGAGCAACGGAAGAGGAGCGCTCCCCGTGTCCATCAAGGTGACGGAAGTCCGCAAGGGCATGGTCTTGCAGCAGGACGGAGAACTGTGGGTGGTCACGCGCTACGACCACATCACGCCGGGGAACTGGCGCGCCATCAATCAGATCTACCTGCGGAACCTCCGTACGGGATCCCAGCGCCAGATGCGCATGGGCAGCAGCGAGACGGTCGAGCCCGCCTACCTCGAGAAGAAGAACTGCGAGTACCTCTATTCGGACGGCGACGGCTACGTGTTCATGGACCAGACGAACTTCGACCAGTTCACGCTGCAGCGCGAGATGGTCGGAGAGCAGATGGTCTTCATCAAGGAGAACGAGAGCGTCATCGTGACCTTCTTCGAAGAGCGCCCGGTCACCGTCGAGCTGCCCTCCAGCGTGGTGCTGGAGATCGCCGAGGCCGAGGCCGCCGTGAAGGGCAACTCGGTGACGAATCTCACCAAGAACGCGAAGACCGACACGGGGCTCGAGCTGAAGGTCCCGCTGCACATCGGGGTCGGCGAGAAGGTCAAGGTCTCGACCGAGACCGGCGAGTTCCTCGGCCGCGCGAACTGAGCTCGGATGCCTGCTGGTTCAACGGCTGACGCCGTTGAGACGCGTGTTTGCTGGTTCAACGGCTGACGCCGTTGAGACGCGTGTTTGCTGGTTCAACGGCTGACGCCGTTGAGACGCGTGTGGCTGGTTCGACGGCGGACGCCGTTGAGACGCGTGTGGCTGGTTCAACGGCTGACGCCGTTGAGACGCGAGACGGCGCCGCGATGGAGAGCGCCGTGCAGCGGCAGGGCGCTCAGCGCGACCCGCGCGGCTCCTGCAGCCAGATCTCGATGCCGAGCTCTTTCGTTCCGATGCGCCGGGGGAACGAGGCGAAATGCCGGCAACGCGTGCGCACGTGCCACTCGAAGCTCTCGCGATCGACGGCGTCCCACGTCGCGGAGCCGTCTTCCCCGACCAAGTACCAGACGCGACCGGGATGCTGCATGAGCTCGAGCAAGAGCTCGTGGTTGAAGTGCCCGAGGAGCAGCACGCGGCGCGGGTCGCGGAGGTTCGTCGCGTTGGGCGCCAGGTAGTGCTCGAGGATGGTGGCTCGATTCGAGGCCACCATGTCGCCGGGCTCGAGCTCTTCGAGCAGCATCGCCGCGGCGGAGCGCCATTCGGCGCGGAAGCCGCCAAAGGACGTGCGATAGAGCGCTTGCATGGCCAGCCCTTCGGCCGCGGGCAGCGCCACGAGCGCCAGGGCCGCGCCGCGCGCGCCCGCCTTCCACGTCGCCGCGCCGAGCCACGCGAGGGCCGCGATCAAGAACGGCAGCGCGCTCACGACGTATTGGTGATTGACCGTCACGAGCAGCGAGAGCGCGCCTCCGCAGAGCAGCGTGCCGCTCGCCACGCCGACGAGGAAGAGAGGGAACGGCTCGCGCACGCGGAGCGCGCGCCAGGCCGCGAAGCAGATCGCGATCCACAGCACCGGTCCGCCGTAGAAGGCGAGGTTGCCGAGGTAGACCGGCGTCGAGAAACGCCCCTTCTGCTCCAGATACCAAGCGGCGTCCTGATAGGCGATCCACGCGATGCCCAGCAGCGCGGCGGCCGCAACCCAGGTCAGCGGCGAGCGCCAGAATCTCGCGGAGCTCGTTCGCGGGACGAAGCAGAGCTGGAGCGCGACGGCGAAGCCTAACCCGGCGACGAAGAGCAAGCTCGAGGCGTGGACCTGGCTCCCGAGGGCGATCAACGCCAAGGAGAGCAACGCCGGCCAGGCGCGACGTGTGCGGAGCCAAGCCTCGAAGGCGATCCCCGCCAACAAGCAGACGAGGAGGTTCAGCGTGTAATAGCGGACGCTCTGGCTCAGGAAGTGATGCCAGGGCGAGATCGTGAGCAGCACGCTGCCGCAGAGCGCCGCGAACACTCCGAGCCGACACGCGAGCCAGGCGCAGAACACGCCGACCGAGAGCACGCCGATCGCGCACGGCAGGAAACGCGCGCCCCACTCGTCGCGCCCGAAGAGATCGATCCCCCAGCGCACGACGTGGTAGGAGATCGGGTTCTCGATCGCGGACTCGCCTTCGACCTCGAGGCGGCTCGTCGCGTCGGAGATGCTGAACGCCTCGTCGATCCAGAGGCTGTAGTTGCCGAGATCCGAGAAGCGCACGCACGCGGCGAACAAAATCGCGACGAGCGCGAGGAGGCCGGCGGTCTTCGCGCCGGTCCCGCTCACGCGCGCCGCGCGTGGCTCGACGCGCGCGTCAATCTTCGGAGAGGCGTTGGAGCTCACCGCGTGAAGCGATCTGCGCCGCGGCGCTGCGCTGGAGCAGCTCGTCGTGGCAGCGGCCGATGATGTAGACCGCCTCTTCGGGATCATCCGTCACGTGGAAGAGATCGGGATCATCCGGACTGATCGTGCCCTCGGCGATCATCGTCGTGCGAATCCAGTCGATGAGCCCGCTCCAGTAGGAGCGCCCCATCAGGATGATCGGGAAGTCGTGGATCTTGTCGGTCTGGATGAGCGTCAGCGCCTCGAAGAGCTCGTCCAGCGTGCCGAAGCCGCCGGGACAGACCACGTACGACATGGCGTACTTCACGAACATCACCTTGCGCGCGAAGAAGTAGTCGAAGGTGATCGAGTGCGTCTGGTAGGGATTGCCGCCCTGCTCCATCGGCAGCTTGATGTTCAAGCCGACCGATTTGCCCCCGCCTTCCTTCGCGCCGCGGTTCGCCGCTTCCATGATCCCGGGCCCGCCGCCGGTGATGACGGCGAAGCCACGCTGCACGAGGAGCTTCGCCGTGGTTCGCGCGAGCTCGTAGTAGGGGTGCCCCTCCTTCATGCGCGCGCTGCCGAAGAGCGAAACCGCGGGACCGAGGTCGTGGAGGGTCTCGAAGCCCTCGACGAACTCACCCATGATCTTGAAGACCATCCAGGTGTCGCGCTGCCGCGAGATGCGCAGCTCGTGCGTGTCGTTCCAGCTCAACGGGGACTCCTTCGCGCGCTCGTCGGCTCGCCCCGGAAGTGGGGCCGGAGCGACCGCGAATGCGGGGTGCGATCAGGGCAGTGAACCAGAGTCGCCCCCTGCCCAGCAAGCCTTCGAGACGGTCTGCTCCGCGGCCGCGCGAAAGTTCTCGCGTCCGGCTGGTCCGCAGGCCGAACTAGAGCTAGAAGGACGCTCCGGCCGTTCCGACGCCTTCGCGTTCGCGCGAGCGCGCCGGCCGGCTTCTTTCGATCGCCGCACCGAGACCCGACCTTGAGCGAGAACCGAACGAGCTCGACAGGACCTCGCCGCCTCTCGAGGCGCTGCATCGCGCGCGCCCCTCTCGGCGCGGCACTGCTCGCTCTCGCCGCGAGTCTGCCGTCCTGCATCTCGTTCGCTTCCGACGAGCGCCTCTTCGTCGCCTCCGATCCCCCGGGCGCGCTGATCCGCGTGAACGGGACCTCGACCGGCCTCGTCACCCCGGCGCTCATCGCGGTGAGCGAGGACGCCTTGGTCGAGCTCGCGCTTCAGGGCTATCCCAACGAGCTGCGCCGCGTCCGCCGGGTCACGCACTTCGATCCGCCCCTGATCGAGGACGCCGGTGCCGCGACTTTCGGCAGCTCGCTGCCGACCGACTGGATCATGGAAGACATCCTCTTCCCGTGGCGCTGGCTCACGCGCAACGAGCCGACGCGGATCCACGTGGTCTTCCGCACGACGGATAGCTGAGCCCGGCCGAACTCCTGCGGCGTCGATCCGCGGGCGGAGCAGAGCGTCGAGCCGCGCACGCCATGGTGTCTTGGGCGTGCCGTCGCGTACTCTCTGCGGCTCCCTCGCCCCCACCTCGCCTCGTGAATCGACCTGCCGTCTTCCTCGACCGCGACGGGACCGTGAACGAAGACCTGGACTTCGTCACGCGTCCCGAGGATCTCCATCTGCTCCCCGGCGCCGCAGAAGCGCTGAAGGCGCTGCAGGAGGCCGGCTATCTGCTGATCGTGGTGACGAATCAGTCGGGCGTCGCGCGCGGCAAGCTCACCGAAGAGCAGCTCTGCGGCATCCACGAGCACTTGGACGAGCTGCTCGAAGCACATGGCGTGCAGCTCACGGACTACTACTATTGCCCGCATCATCCGACCGAGGGCGACGACGAGGTCTACACCTACGCGTGCCGCTGTCGGAAGCCGCTGCCCGGACTCTTCCTCGACGCCGCGCAGGACTACCGCGTCGATCTCGCGCGCAGCTTCGCCGTCGGCGACGCCGTGCGCGACCTGCAGGCCGCCGAGGCCGCGGGCCTGCGCGCGCTCTGGGTGCGCAGCGGACGCACGCGCGAGGAAGAGCTCGCGAGCGCGACTCCCGCGGTGCAGCCCCTCGCGCGCTGCGCCGATCTCGCCGAGGCGGCGCGCTGGATCCTGGAGCATGCGCCAGCTCCGGGGCGACGCTGAGCCCGGAACCGCGCCCATGACCGCTCTGGATCCCGCGACGACCGGCGATGCGTTGCAGCTCTGGCGCGCGTTGGAAGTGCGCGGCGACGATGCGCGCCTCTGGTTGCACCGCGTGCTCTCGAACGACGTGCGAAAGCTCCGCCCCGGCGAAGGCGCCTGGAACCTGCTGCTCGACGACCGCGGCCGCATCCAAGCGCTCGGGCTCTTGCTCTGCGAGGACGAGCAGCGCTTCGCGCTCTGGTCGGACGAGGGGCAGCGCGACGCGTGGCGAGCGAAGCTCGAGTTCTTCCTCTTCGCGGAGCGCGTCGAGCTCCGCGACGACGATGAGTGCGGCGCGCTCGAGGTCGCGGGCGAAGGCGCGGAGGAAGCGCTGCAGCAGCTCGGCGTCGCCGCGCTCCCGGCGCGAACGGCCGCACACCTCGCGTGCTGCATCGCTGGCACCGCGGTGCGCCTCGTGCGCGACGGTCGCGGACGGACGCCGCGCTTCCTCGTCCTCGCCGCGCGAGCGGAGCTCGCGAGCTTGGCCGCGCGACTGAACGCGACAGGCCTCGACGTTCGCGACGCGACGCGACTCGCGCTGCTGCGCCTCCGCGACGGCATCCCGAGCCTCCGCGAGGATCTCTCCGACGGCGTGCGGCCCGCGGAAGCCGGTCTCAGCTACGCGTTCGATCTCGACAAGGGCTGCTATCCCGGGCAGGAGACCGTCGCGCGCATGGACACCTACGGCGGCCCGCCGCGGCGCCTCTTCGGACTCGTGCTGCCGCTCGAGGCACCGCCGCCGCCGCCCGGCACGCGTCTCCTCCGCGACGGCGAAGATGTCGGGCGCAGCGGCTCCTGCGTGCGCGACGAGGCCTTCGCGTGCCAGCGCGCGCTGGTGCTCGTCGCGAAGAAAGCTTGGAGTGCCGGCAGCGAGCTCGTGCTCGCGAATGGCGCGCGCGGGACGCTTTGCGAGCTGCCATTCGCCCCGCTTCCGCGCTGAGCTTGTCTGCTCCGCGGATCACGCGTCGAAGGGGTTCTCGTCGCGGTCGCTGGAGCGCGTCGACGGTGCGCGTCGCGTGCTGCGCCTTGGCACGCCCTGCGACAGCCCCGTAGGATTCCGGACGTGAACTCCGCGCCGCCTCTCGATGCCCTCGTCGAACATCTGCGCCACGCATTGCCGGGCCTGCAGGGCATCTGGCTGTTCGGCTCGGAAGCCAAGGGCACCTCGCACGCGGACAGCGACCTGGACATCGCCGTGCTCGGACCGACCCCGTTCGATGCGGTGCGGATCTTCGACCTCGGACTCCAGCTCGGTGTGCTGGCGCGCCGCGACGTCGACCTCGTCGACTTGCGCCGCTTGCCGATCGTGCTGCAGAAGGAGGTGCTGGTCGACGGCCGACTCCTCGCGCCGATCGACTCACGAGCCTGCGCGGCCTTCGAGCTCGACTCGATCGCGATGTACGTCGCGTTCCGCGACGAGCTCGCCTTGGCGAGCACTGCCTGAGATCGACGATGAGCGACTTCGTCGCAGGCAAGATCCGCTCTTCAAATGATGGGATCGGAACTCAGCGCACGGTCACGCGGGTGCGATATCGCGAGACCGCGAGCGGCACGCCTTCGCTCTCCTCCAGGATCGCGCGATGCGCGGCCCAGTCGTGGAAGTCGAGGTTCTCCGCGCGCCAGCTCAGGATCTCGACCTCGTAGGTCCCCGGCGAGAAGAACTGCGAGACGGGCCGGCCGCCGACGTTCACCTGGGGGAGCGTCGGGAAGACGATCTCCTGCACGCCGGGCGCGACGTCGATGACCCACTCGTAGCGCGCGAGGAAGAGCTCGCCGTCGACCTTCACGGTGAGCTCGCGGCGCAGGATGACGCGCGTCGCGTTGGATCGCGGATCGGCGGTGAAGCTCAATCCCACCGCGGGATCGAGCACGCCTCCCGGTGCCGGCGAGACGAGGCGCGGCACGATCACGAGATCGAAGCCCAGCGTGCCGACGCCCGCGGGCACGACCGCTTGCTGCTCGATCGCGCCCCCCGCGTCGGCGCCGTCGAAGCGCACATGCACGAAGGCTTCGCCCGCGAAGGGCGCGGGAGCGAGCGGCGGCGCGAGATCGAGGCGCCGCGCGAGCGGATCCCAGAGCGCGTCGTCGACCGGGCCGACGAGCACGGCATCGTCGTCGCCAATCTCCCAACCGAACTGCACGCGCGGTCCCGCGGGCACGACCACGGGATCGCAATCGTTCAGGACGAGCGTGCGCGCGGCGGGCACTCCGGCTTGCATCGCGATCGCGCGCGAGACCGCGGCGCCGCCCTCGACCTCGAGGGTCCCGATGAGGCCGACCTTGGTGATCGGCCCGCGTCCCGCGGCATCGCCGTCGCGCTCGACCGCGAACGCGTACGCCGGCTCGATCGGCAGCGAGAGCACGAGCTCGGGATCCGCGAAGCTCGCGCGGTCCACGAGCCCGGGGCGATCGTTGTCGGCGATCGGCTCGTCGACCTCGAGCTGGAAGAGCTCGGCGGCGATCTCACCGCGCGTCGCGCGGCGCTGCGCGCGCCCGCGCACGTCGTAGGCCAGATTCGAAGGCGGCGTCGCGAGCGGATCGGTGAGGTCGAGCACATCGGCCCGCACCACGCCGTACGGCGCTCCGCGCGGTCGCACGCCGGGGTCGATGGCGGTGGCGATCTGCATCTGCGCGCGACGCGAATCGATGCCGTAGTAGCTGTGATACGAGATCACGAGCTGCCGATCGTGCACGCCGTCCTGCGAGCGCGCGTCGGTCTGCAGCCCCGCGGTGTAGATGCCGAATCCGTTGCCCGCGTTGCTGAAGCTGGCCGTGCCGCCTTCGCTCGAGCTGCGGCGGCGGCCCTTCTTGTTGCCATCGAGACCGATCATGCAGAACGCGCGCTCGATCGGCGCGACGGTGCCGCGCACGTAGACCTGGAAGAGCGCGGCGCCTTGGAGCCGCGTGCGCTGCAAGCTCTGCTCGTCGAGGAAGAGGCGCGACTCGCGATAGGCCGAGCTCGAGCTCACGTTGAAGTAGCGCGCGTCGGCGAAGGTCTTGTTCTCGTTCACGCGCTCGCGCAAGTGCGCGTCGAAGCCCGTGCGCGCCCCCGTCGGCAGGTCGAAGATCGACACCTTGCCCTGGTCATCGCTCCACGCCGAGCGTTTGCCCGAGCGCAGATTGCCGATCGTGACGCGCCGCCCGACGTCCTCCAGGCCGCGACGTACGACGAGACCGCGGAAGTCGGCGACGCGCGCGGTGTCGAGCTCCAAGTCTCCGAGATCGAGGGTGTCTCCCGGCTGCGCCAGGAACGAGACGCGCTCTCCAGCGCTGCTCCAACCTTGAGGGGCTTCGAGGCGCAGCTCGAGCTGGAGCGGTGCTCCGGTTCCGTCGACCGCGGGGATCGCGGTCGCGGAGAAGGTTCCGTTGCCCTTCGCCTTGGCGTCGCGCGCGCCGACGCTGAGCGTCGCCTCGCCGATCGTCGAGCCGTCCGGATCGAGCACCCGTCCTTCGATCGCGGTGGTCTGCGCGGGTGCCAGCGCGCGCACCGCGTAGAGCAGCCCCGTCTCGCATTGCGGCGGCTCGAAGCGCACCGAGCCGGCGTCGATGGTCGCGGGTCCGAGCTCCTCGAAGCGCCCGTCCACGGAGCGGAGGCCGAGAGCGCGCAGCGGTTCGGCCGCGGCATCGAAGCGCAGCGGATCCGGGAGCAGCAGCACGGCATCTTCCAGAGCGACTCCGGGCGGACCGATCCAGGCCGCGGCGCCGTTCTGCAGCAATTGGTCCCCGCTCGGCGGCGCGAGCGCATCGTCGGGATCGAGCGTCGCGAAGCCGAGCTCGACCTGCGCGGGCGCCGCACCGCTGCCACTCCAGCGCAGCGTCGCTCCGCCGAGGAGGAGCCGGGCCCCCGTGCGCGGGTCGACGAGCTCGGTGCCGGGAGCGAGCGGCGTCGCGAGCGGCAGCTCGGCGGTCGCGCTCTCGACGAACGCGGGCAGCACGAAGGGCCGATCGATCTCGTCGCGCGCGCCGGAGAAGTCGAGCTCCTGCGCGAGCGCGCCGAAGCCGAAGCGACCGTCGGGAGCGGTCGCGAGCGCTCCATCGACCGAGAGCACGGCCTTGCCGCGCGGCGGTCCGACCACGCGAAAGCGCCCGCTCCCATCGGTCGCGCCGACCGCCGTGCCGATCTGCACGCGCACGGAGCGCAAGGGCTCGCCGCGGCGATCGAGCACCGTGCCGACGAGGATCCGCCGATCGGCGTCCTCGAAGCGCGGTCCGACATCGCTGCCGGAGCCTTCGCATCCGACCAGCAGCGGAAGGGCCAGGAGTCCCAACGCAAGGAGTGCCGTCGACGCGCCGCGTCGCGCGCCGTTCCTCTGCTTCCAACCCGATCCGACCACGATCACTCCTGCCTGGATCCTGCGCACGCGCCTCAGAGAGTGAGCAAGAAGTGCTCTCGAACGGGCTGCAGCGCCGTCAGGCGCTGCGCCAAGAATCACAGGAGGCTGTGTCATCGATTTCTGCTCAGCCTCTCAGCGCGCGGCGCTCGCGGCGCGGCGCCGCACTTCGTCGAGCAAGCGCCGCATGCGCTCGGCGCGCTCTCGCGCTTCCTCGGGCAAGCCGCGCCCGCACGAGAGCGCCTCCGCCACCGACTCTTCCTCGGGCCGCACATGCACGGCGACGAGATAGTCCTCGGGGCCGCGCTCCTCGAGGACGATCCGCACGCGGTCCAACGATTGGAACGCGACCGTCCGCGGCCGGAGATCGATGAGGCCGTGGCGCCACGTCAACGTACGGGCGTCGAGGTCGAAGATCCAGCGCTCGAAGTGCGCGGCCTCGACCAGCAGCGTGCTCGCGCCGACCAGGAAGAAGGTCGCGCGCAGCAGCGGCAACCAATCCTGCCCCTCGCCCCACGAGAGCCCGCGAGGGAAGAGATCGCCGAGCAGGAGACCGGCCACGATCCACGCCAAGGGGCCGAGGAAGCTCCAGAGCCCGCCTTCTCCGAGCACGATGCGACCGCGCGCGCGCTCGGGCTCGGACGACAGGGCCGTGCTCGGCGCGCCGCCGGCCGCTACCCTAGGCGCCTCGCGCGCCGTTCCCGAGGAGTCTTCGACGGACGTCACCACGGCGCAGAACTTAACCTGCGCCACTCGCCCCTCGCCACGCCGCGCCCCGTACCCGCCCCGCGATGACCGCCGAAGCACCGCTCACCACCACCGCTTTCCTCGGCGTCTTCGGCGTGCTCGAACGCCGGGGCGAATTGCTCCTCGTCGCGAACGAGCGGCGCATCGACGGGCGCGACACGCAGACCTGGGACCTCCCCGGCGGCGGCGTCGAGCTCGGCGAGACGCTGGTCGAGGCGCTGGTCCGCGAGATGCAGGAGGAGGTCTCGCTCGACGTCGCGGTGGGCGAGCTGCTCTTCGTCTCGGAGGGCGAACGCCGCGCGCGGGGACGGCGCCTCGGAGTCTGGCGCTCCTTCTTCTTCGTCTGCGAGGCGCCGGAGACCAGCGTCGCCCGCGCGGGGGCCGAGGTGCTCGACGCGCGCTGGTTCCCAC
The DNA here is from genome assembly GCA_016793245.1 of Planctomycetota bacterium. Taxonomy (GTDB): domain Bacteria; phylum Planctomycetota; class UBA1135; order UBA1135; family JADKAF01; genus JADKAF01. Next base: position 21,228 of record JAEUHW010000353.1, on the reverse strand, counting down.
TCGAAGAAGCGCGCGCGCGCTTCACCGCCCCCTACCACGGCGGCTTCCGCCGCTTCCTCGAGTCCGGCCGCCGCCTGCGCCACGACTTCGACGTGTGGGAGCAAGGATCGTGAGCGATCCGCTCGTCCGCGCTTTGCAGGAGCTGCTCGGTCCGCAGCGCGTGCTCGCCACGCGCGGAGAGCTCCTCGTCTACGAGTGCGATGGCCTGACGCAGTTCAAGAGCGCGCCGCGCTGCGCGGTGCTCCCCCATTCCACCGAGGACGTGCAGGCGATCCTGCATCTCCTGCATCGCGAGCGCACTCCCTTCGTCGCGCGCGGCGCGGGCACCGGCCTCTCGGGCGGCGCCATCGCGCAGCGCGACGCCGTGTTGATCGAGCTCTCGCGGATGAAGCAGATCCTCGAGATCGACCCCGTCGATCGCATCGCGCGCGTCGAGGTCGGCGTCGTGAATGCCGAGCTCTCGAAGGCGGTGAAGCCCTACGGGCTCTTCTACGCACCCGATCCCTCGAGCCAGACCGCGTGCACGCTCGGCGGGAACGCCGCGGAGAACTCGGGCGGCCCGCACTGCTTGAAGTACGGCAACACGACGCGGCACATGCTGGCGCTCGAGGTCGTGCTGCCTGACGGCACCCGCGAGACGCTCGGCGATCCCTTCGCCGGGAGCGCGGGCTACGACCTGCGCGGGCTCTTCATCGGCAGCGAGGGCACGCTCGGCATCGCGACGGAGATCACCGTGCGCCTCTGCCCGCAGCCCGAGTCGGTGGTGACCTTGCTCGCAGCGTTCGAGACGCTGGACGCCGCCTGTCGCGCGGTCTCCGATCTCATCGCGCGCGGCGTGCAGGCCTCGGCGATCGAGATCCTGGACCAGCGCACGATCGATGCGGTCGAGTCGAGCGTCTTCCGCGCGGGCTATCCGCGGAACGCCGGCGCGGTGCTCCTGGTCGAGCTCGACGGCCCGGCGATCGAGACCGCGGAGGACGCCGAGCGCGTCGAGGCGATCGCGCGCGCGAACCATGCGATCCTGCTCCAGCGCGCTGCCGACGAGGAGCAGCGGATGAAGCTCTGGAAGGGCCGGAAGGGCGCCTTCGGCGCGATGGGCCGCGTCGCCCCCGACCTCTACGTGCAGGACGCCGTCGTCCCGCGCACGAGATTGCCCGAGGTCGTGCGCGGCATCGGCGAGATCTGCGACAAGTATCGCCTGCGGCTCGCGAACGTGTTCCACGCCGGCGAAGGCAATCTGCATCCGAACATCGCCTACGACGGCACGCGCGCCGAGGAGGTCGAGCGCGTGCACGAAGCCGGACGCGAGATCTTCGAGCTCTGCATCTCCGTCGGCGGCTCGCTCTCCGGCGAGCACGGCATCGGCCTCGAGAAGCGCGAGTTCATGCATCTCCTCTACTCGCCGGAGGACCTCGCCACCTTCTGCCGCGTGCGCGAGGCCTTCGATCCGCTGCGGCTCGCGAACCCCGAGAAGGTGCTGCCGGTGCATGCGTGCTTGGAGCTCCGCTCCGCGCTGCCGAGCGGCGAGCGAGGGACGCGATGAGCCCGGCGAACCGACTCGCGCCGCAGAGCGCCGAGGAAGTCGCGGCCCTGTTGCGCGACGCGGCGGCGCAGCAGCTCCCGATCGTGGCGCGCGGCGGCGGCACGCACTGCGCCGCGCAGCCCGCGGTGCACGCGCGCGCGGCAACGCTCGAGCTTCGGGGGCTCTCGAAGGTCCTGGCCTACGACCCCGGCGATCTCACGATCGCCGTCGAGGCCGGCTGCACGCTCGCCGAGCTCGAGCACGTGCTCGCGGAGAACGAGCACGAGCTCGCCCTCGATGCGGAGGATCCCGAGCGCGCGACGATCGGAGGCCTGCTCGCGGCTGACTTCCCCACTCGCGCCGGCGCCGTCGGCCGCGCGCTGCGCGATCAAGTGCTCGGCACGCGCGTCGCACAGGTCGACGGCACGCTCACGCGCTCCGGCGGTCGCGTGGTGAAGAACGTCACGGGCTACGACTTGGAGAAGCTCTTCGTCGGCTCGCGCGGGACGCTCGCGGTGCTGGTGGAGGTCGCGCTGCGCGTGCATCCGCGCCCGCCGGCGCGCGCGATCGTCGCGGCCGCGTGCGCGAGCTTCGAGGAGGCGCACGCGCTCGTTCTCCGCTGGCGCGATCCGCAGCCGGCGCAGCTCGATGCCCTCGATGGCGAAGCCGCGCGAAGGGCGCTCGGTGACTTGCCTGCGCCGCTCGCCGACGCGCGCTGGCTCGTCCTCGCGAGCTGGCGCGGCACGGAGCGCGTGGTCGCCGCGCATGCGGAGCGCGCCCTCTCCGCCGCGAGCGCGCTCGGCGGTCGCGCACAGCGCTTGGAAGGCGAGCTCGCGCACCGCGCGCACGCGTTCGATCGCGCGCCGCGACGCGCGCTCGGCGTCGCGGACGCGCGAGACGCCGGAGAGCCGGGGCTCGTGCTCGCGCTCGCGGGCCGGCCCTCGCAAGCGCCGAAGGTGGAACAGATCCTGGCGCACGCGCTCGAGCGCAGCGGCTGCACGACCAGCGCGCGCCGATACGCCGACGGAGCCGGCGCGCGCTTGCGCGCCTGCTTCGCCACGGCACCTTCGCGCGAACGCTTCGCCGCGCTGCTCGACGCGTTGGCGAGCGTTCCGCTCACCACCGCAGCGCGCGTGCACCTGGAATCCGCGCCGAGCGCGCTGCACGAGGAGCTGCGCGCCAAGCACTTCCTCGCGCTGCGGCCGCCGTGTGGTGGCCTCGCGGCGATGCGCCGTGTGCGCGCGGCGTTCGACCCGCACGGACTGCTGAGCCCCGGGGCTTGGCCGGAGCTCGACGGCGCCGAACCGGAACGAGAGGCATCCTCGCCCAGCGAGACCCGAGCATGAGCGAATCGATGGCCAACGCTCGCCCCGCGACCGCGTGCGGAGAAGCGCCCCGCCCGCCGGAAGGCGCTCACGTCGCGACGCGCGAGCAGCTCGCGCACTGGACGCGCTCCCTCGACTGCATCCACTGTGGCCTCTGCCTCTCGTCGTGCCCCACCTATCAGGTGACGGGCCGCGAGAATGCCTCCCCGCGCGGCCGCATCTACCTCATGCGCGCGGTGGCCGAAGGCCGCCTCGAGCCCGATGCCAGCTACACGCAGGCGCTCGATGAGTGCTTGGTCTGCCGGAACTGCGAGACGGCGTGTCCCTCGGGCGTGCGCTTCGGCGAGCTGATGGAGTTCGCGCGCGACGAGGAGAAGAAGCGCGTCCCGCCGCGCGGCCTCGCCGGCTTCGTGGAGCGCATTGCGTTCCGCCACGTGCTGCCGAAGCGGCGCGTGCTCGGCGCGCTGCTCGGCACCCTGCGTCTCTACCAACGCAGCGGCGTGCAGACGCTCGTGCGGAAGAGCGGCTTGCTCCGTCGGCTGGCACCGCAGCTCGCCGCGCGCGAAGCGCTGCTACCGGTGATCCCCTCGCGGCGCGAGCGCGCTCCCTTGCTCGAGCGCTATCCCGCGCACGGCGAGCGAAGAGCGACGGTGGGCTTCCTCACCGGCTGCGTCATGCATCCGCTGATGCCCGAGGTCCACCGCGCGACGATCCGCGTGCTGAACGACCAGGGCTTCGACGTCGTCGTGCCGCCGAGCCAAGGCTGCTGCGGCGCGCTGCACTTCCACTTCGGCCACGCCGACGAAGGGAAGGAGCTCGCGCGTGCGAACCTGCGCGCGTTCCTCCGCGAGCCGCTCGACGCGATCGTCAACAACTCGGCCGGCTGCGGCGCGGCGATGAAGGAGTATCCGCATCAGCTCGAAGGCGAGGAGGCCCGGCGTTTCTCCTCGCTCGTGCGCGACGTCAGCGAGTTCCTGGTCGAGCGCGGTCTCCGCCCCATCGCTCCCGGCCCCAAGCTGCGCGTCGCCTACGACGAGCCCTGCCACCTGATCCACGCGCAGAAGATCTCGGCCGCCCCGAAGCAGCTCCTGCGCGCGATCCCCGGCGTCGAGCTCATCCCCTTCGACGGCCAGGAGTCATGCTGCGGCGCCGCCGGGATCTACAACCTCGTGCAGCCGACACTCGCGGACGCGATCCTCTCGCCCAAGATCGCCGCGATCGCGAAGGTGCGGCCCGATGTCGTGGTCACCGGCAATCCGGGCTGCTTGATGCAGATCAAGAACGGGCTCGCGGCGGCGGGGCTCGCGATTCCGGTGAAGCACCCGATCGAGCTCGTGCCGTAGCCTGCGCGCGCGGGACCATCCCGCGCCGATCGAGAACGCGCGGTCATGGCGATGCTCACATCGTTTTCGCTCCGCGCCGTCGAAGAGCCCTACGCGGGAGCGCTCCACCGGACTTCGAGCACACGAGCTCCATGGAGACATCGAGCAGGCGCACCCGCTCGCCGGCGGAACTCCGCGCGACGTCGAACGACGTTCGCCGGATCGATCCGCAGTCGATCGCCGAGGAGCTTCTGCAGCTCGTCGTGTCGCTCGCGATCGGCAGGTAGCGCCGGATGCGAGGCGATCTCGGCTTCCCCGCGCTCGAACGCTTCCACCCAGCGCGCCCAGATCTCCCCATCTTCGAGCGCCAGAGCCAGCGTCTCACGATCGATGGGCGTCAGGAGATAGGTGCCAGCATTAGGGTCGTCATCGTCGTCGCCATCGACAGCCCACACAGCCTGATAGAAATGCGGACCCCCCTCGAGCTCAGCGATGCCGGCTCGAGGCCCATCGTAGTAGTCGGTGACGGTGTGAACGATCTCGAACACGACTTCAGCGCGACGAACGCCTCCGCGCGTTCTGCAGGAAAGTGCCAGGCTGCGGCTCATCGCGCGCCTGCACGATTATCCGCACCGACAACGACAACACGAGCAGCGCGCCCCGATCGATCACCGGGAACGCGCTGCGACGAGAAGCGCCCGCGCAGCAACGCTGCGCGGCGCTCGTGCGGAGAGCTCGGAGCGAGCTAGCCGTCGACCGAGATCAGCTCGATCTCGAACACGAGGTCCGCCTTCGCCGGGATCTTCGGCGGACGACCGAACTCGCCGTAGGCCAGGTTCCACGGGATGTGCAGGCGGACCTTGGCACCTTCGCTCACGAGTTGCAGGCCTTCGTTCCAGCCCGGGATCACCTGGCCGAGACGGAACGACGAGGGGCGGCCGCGGCCGAGCGAGGAATCGAAGAGCGCGCCGTCGGTGAGCCAGCCCGCGTAATGGCAGGTCACCTGCTCGCCCATCTTGGCCTTCTTACCGTCCGGGCGGCCTTCCTTCAGGATCTGGATCTTCAAGCCGCTCGCGGTGGTCGTCGTCTGCGCGGGATCGATCGGCGTGTAGGCCGGGACCGGCAGCGGACGGAAGACCTGATGGAGCTCCAAGCGCCAGATCGTGGTCGAGTTCGGAGGGAGCTTGCCCGTGTCGCGCTCGCCGAAGAGCTGCGCCGGCGGGACCTCGAAGAGGCAGACCGCGCCCGGCTTCATGAGCAGCGGTCCCTGCTTCAGGAACTCGAAGCGCATCGCGGCGCACGAGGCCTCGATCTTCTGGCCGGCGAGTGCATCGCACTCGATGAGCTTGCCGTTGGTGTCCCAGTACGCGTAGGACATCGACCACTCTTCTTGCGCGCTCGGCGGATTGCCCTCGCCTTCGCTCAAGAACTGGTAGCGCAGCCCCGACTCGGTCTTCTGCGCCTTCGCGTCGTCGAGCTTCTGGAAGGTCGGCAGCACCGGCGCCGGCGTGAACTCGAGCAGCTCGATGTCGAAGATCAGGGTCGCCTTCGCGGGGATCACCGGCGGGCTGCCCGCTTCGCCGTACGCGAGCTCGTACGGGATGGTGAACTTGAAGCGCGCGCCCTTGGTCATCAGCGCGACGCCTTCGTTCCAGCCCTCGATCACCTGGCCGAGGCGGAACTCCGCGGGCGCGCCGCTCTTCCGGCTCGAGTCGAAGACCTTGCCGTCGGTGAGCCAGCCGGTGTAGTGCACCTTCACGCTCGAGCCCAGGCTCGGGCGAGCGCCGCCCGCTTCGCCGGCGCTGAGCACCGAGTACTTGAGGCCCGAGGCCGTCGTCTGGATCTCGGTGTCGGCCGGGATCGGCGGGTCCTGATTCGGCATCGGATCCTGGATCAAGGTGAGGCAGAGAGCGGAGAGGAGGAGGGACACGCGAGCAGACCTCGGCGATCGCGAGGGAAGGGAGGGCGCCGCGAAGCGCGGCGGCGGAAGGCGCGATGCTAGCGAGCTTGGTAGCTTCGGGCCAGCACCCCGCGGATCCGCGATGAACCTCCTCCTCCTCCGCCCCGAAGAGCTCTCCCACGCCGGCGAGGTCGAGCTCCGCGACCGCCGCGCCCATCACCTGCGCACCGTGCTGCGCGTGCAAGTCGGCTCCATCGTGCGCGCGGGCCTCCTCGGCGGAGCTCTCGGCCACGCGGAGGTGCTGAGCGACGCCGCGGGCGGCGTGCTCCTCCGCGCGCGCTTCGAGAACGAGGCGCCGCCCGTGCCGCGCGACGCGCTCCTCCTCGCCGTGCCGCGTCCGAAGGTCCTGAAGCGCGTGCTGGAGGACGCCGCGGCGATGGGCTTCGGCAAGATCGCGCTCGTGCGCTCCTGGCGCGTCGAGAAGAGCCACCTCGGCGCGCAGGCTCTGCGCGCCGAGGAGCTGCGGGAGCAGCTCCTGCTGGGACTCGAGCAAGGCCGCCGCACGCACTTGCCGGAGGTTCGGCTCTTCCCGCTCTTCCGCCCCTTCGTCGAGGACGAGCTCGAGGCGTGGGCGCCGCCGGGTTCGCGCTATCTGGCCCACCCCGGCGAGCAGCTCGGCCCGAGCCGCGCGCTCGCCGACGAGCCTTACACGTTGGCGCTCGGGCCCGAAGGCGGCTGGATCGACTACGAGCTCGAGCAGCTCGCCCAGCGCGGCTTCGCGCGCTGCTCGCTCGGCCCGCATCCGCTGCGCGTGGAAGCGGCGCTCGCGGCGGCTTGGGGGCAGCTCTCGCTCGCGCGCGCCAGCGGGCGGACGAACGCAGAGCGCGGGTGATCGGTCCCTATGTAGGGAGCCAAGGTGCAACGGGATTGCACTTCAAGCGTGCCGGCCGACCGGCTAACGGGCGAAGCCCGCGAATCCTCGCCGTCGATCAAATAGGGGTCAGACCCCTATTTGATCGACAGCGATCCTCAGCGCCTCCGCGCGTTGATCCCCCGTGACGTCGCGAGCCCGCTCGTCGTGCCCGGATCGAAGACCAGCGCCTGTAGCGTGAATGCGTAGCGAAGAGAGCGGCGCAGCAGCGGGAGACCCTGTCCACCTCCCCACGCTCAGTACGAAGGTCAGCACCTGCAGCGACCTCCGGCCGAAAAGGGGCCTGCCTGACCAGGCATCCTCTCTCGCCCGCACTGCGCGTGCCTTCGCTCGACGCCGCCCACCATGGAAAGGGTGCCCTCATGACCAAGACCGAATCCAAGTTCTCTGCGCTCACGGCGCCGAATCGAAGCGCCAAGATCGATGGACGCGAGCTCGCCTATCGCCGGTTCGGCGAGGGCCCGGATCTCGTGCTCTGCATGCGCTTTCGTGGCACGTTGGACCTGTGGGATCCGCTGTTCCTCGATACGCTGGCGCAGAGCTTCACGGTGACCGTGTTCGACTACTCTGGACTGGGGCTCTCCACGGGAACGCCCAGCTATGCCAAGGCCGCGATGGCCAAGGACGTTCACGACCTGGTCGAGGCCTTGGGCCTCGAGAAGGTGATCCTCGGAGGTTGGTCGCTGGGTGGCTTCGCGGCCATGGTGTACGCGGCCATGCATCCGCAGAAGGTGAGCCATGTCTTGGCGATCGCCACCATGCCTCCCGGCCCCATGATCAAGCCGTTCGAGCCGCTGTTCTTCGAAGCGGCGACCAAGCCGGTCTACTCCGTGGAAGACGAGTACGTCCTCTTCTTCGAGCCGAGCTCGAGCCGCAGCCGCCGCCTCGCGGATGACTCTCTCGCGCGCATCGCCTCCCGCAGCGGCGTGAAAGACCGCATCACGCCGCCCGACGTGTTCCTGAGCTCGTTGGCCGCATCGAGCGATCCCTCCTCGCCGTTCCCGGATCCCGAGGGTGCTCTCTCCGCGTTCTTCCGCACGACGAGCATCCCCGTGCTGGCCCTCTGTGGAGATCACGACATCATGTTTCCCGTCGAGAACTGGTATGCGCTGAACGATCTCTGGCCGACGCTGTTCGTCGTCACCTATCCCGATTGTGGCCATGGCCCCCAGCATCAGTATCCGGAGCTGGCCGCGCAGATGATCGCGAGCTTCGTCACCTGTACCTGATCGAGCGCTGCGCGGAGCGGTCCTCCGCATGCCAGGACTACCGATGCAGGTGCTCGTTGCCCTTCCCGTGCTGCTCGGTGGTGTAGGGAACGCCAGGAGTCCGCCTCTCCGGCTCGACTGCGGAGCATGGCCCGAGCCCGCCGCGCGCCGAGGAGCGGCCTCCGCGCGGAAAGCCGGCGCGCGCGTTGGCCGTCGCGCCTCTCGAGGTGATACTCGCGGCTCATGCGCACCTCGCAGACGAGCGCCGCCGTCCAGAGCTACCTCGACGAGCTCCGGCAACACGCGGGAGAAGCTTCCGCCGCGCCGATCATCCGCGAGCTGCTCGCGGACGCCGCGCAACGCCTGCGCGCGCTCTGCGCCACGATCCTCCGACGCCGGTATCCGCGCTTGATGCGCCCTCCGCTCCGCCTCGAGGTCGACGAGATGCTGAGCGCCGTGGTCGAGCGTCTGATGAAGGCGCTGCGAGCCGCGCGTCCGGAGACGGTGCGACAGTTCTTCGCTCTGGCGAATCAGCACATGCGCTGGGAGCTGAACGAGTGGGCGCGACGATTGGATCAGCGCCCGCAGGAGTTCGAGCTCGTGGACATGCCGGCAGCGGCGTCCGCGCCGTCGGAGACGGGCACCGGCGCGCGCACCACCCAGGTCTTGGCGGCGATCGACGGGCTGCCGGAAGAGGAGCGAGAGGTCTTCGGCCTCGTGCGCCTCCAGGGCCTGACCCACGCGGAGACCGCCGCGATCCTCGGCGTCGCCACGAAGACCGTCCAGCGCCGCCTGAACCGCAGCCTCTGCTTGCTCGCCGACGCGCTGGGCACTTCTCCACGCGGCCTCGAGGGAGCGACGCACGACTCCTGACGCGCGGCGAAGCACGATGTGGAGAATCGTCTCAGCCCTGCACCTTCGCCACGGCACTCTCCCCGGAGTAGCTCTCACCCATGAGTGAGCGAGATGCTGCAATCGACGCGCAACGAGCTTCGGAGCCACGACCGGTGGAGGGACGCGCTCTTTCGGAACGCTCCCGCGTCGAGGCCCTCGTCCTGGAGATGCTCGAGAGCGGCGCATCGCCAGAGGAGCTCTGCCGCCTCGAGCCCGAGCATCTCGACGCCGTGCGCGCGCGCTGGCGCGAGCTCCGCGCGATCGAGACCGAGCTCGACGAGCTCTTCGCGACGAGCCAGGAGGATCAGCGCCTACCGCGGATCGAGGGCTACGCTGTCCGCGCGGTGCTCGGCAGCGGCGGCATGGGCATCGTGTACGCGGCGCGCCACGAGAAGCTCGGCCGCGATGTCGCGCTGAAGATGCTGCTGGCGGGGACACGCGCCGGAGCGGAAGCTGCGACGCGCTTCCATCGCGAGGCCGAGGCCGCGGCGCGCCTGCGCCACCCGCACGTCGTTCCGATCTTCGACATCGGCGATTGCGAAGGCGCGCCGTACTTCACGATGGAGCTCGTGGAGGGAGGCAGCCTGGCACAGCAACTCGCCCGTGAGCTGCCGAGCGTCGAACGAGCTGTCGAGATCGCCATCGCCTTGGCCGATGCGGTGCAGTTGGCGCACGAGCACGGCATCGTGCATCGCGACCTGAAGCCTGCGAACGTCCTGCTCGATCGCGAAGGCGTGCCAAAGATCACCGACTTCGGGCTCGCGAGGCTCCTCGACGAAGACGAGCGCCTGACGCGCAGCGGCGCGCCGTTGGGCACGCCGAGCTACATGGCGCCGGAGCAGTCTCGTGGCGTGGCGGGCGCTGCGGCGCCAAGCGTCGACATCTACGCCTTGGGTGCCGTGCTCCACGAGCTGCTCACGGGGCGACCGCCGTTTCGCGGCACGACGCCGACGGAGACCTTGCGCCTCGCGCTGGAAGTCGAGCCGGAGCGGCCCTCGCGATCCCGCCCGGAAGTGTCGCGCGATCTCGACATCATCTGCTTGAAGTGCCTCGAGAAAGACCCGCTCCGACGCTACGCGTCGGCGCGCGAGCTCGCCGACGACCTGCGGCGTTTCCGCGACGGACAGCCGATCCGCGCGCGCGCCCTCGGGCTCGGTGAGCGCGCGATGCGCTGGGCTCGCCGTCATCGCCTGGGCGCGGTCTTGGTCCTCAGCGCGCTCGTGACCCTGACGCTGCTCGCGACCCTCGGGCTCCGCGAATGGTCCGCGGCCCGCGAGCGCGACCGGACGCTCGCCTCGGAGGTCGCGCGCCTCGATGCCGTGCGCGAGCTCCAGCGCTCGGGGCGCTTGTCGGAAGCGCGGGCGATCCTCGCACAGGTAAAGCTGGCCTCCGCTTCACCGCTGCAGGCGCGACGGGAGCGCTTGCACGCGGACCTCGTGCTCGAAGAACGCCTCTCGAGCTTGCGCCTCGCGCGCGGTCATTCGCCGCGCCTCGATCGCTTCGACGAGAAGACCGATCGCGCCTACGAGCAGACCCTGCGGGAGGCGGGTCTCGGCTCGCTCGAGGACGCCCCCACCGAGATCGCCGCCAGGATCGCCACGAGCGCTGCCCGCCGAGCGCTGATCGAAGCCCTGGATGACTGGATGCTCTGCATCCGCGATCGCTCGAGACTTGCCCGCCTGCTCGCCATCGCGCGCTGCGTCGATCCCGAGCCCTGGCGCGATCGCCTGCGCGACCCCGCGGGTTGGAGCGAACGGGCGAGGCTCGAGGCGCTCGCGGCGGATCCCTCGTGCGCGACGCAGCCGGTGCCTCTGCTGCTCGTGCTCGCCGGCTTGCTGCACGACGCTGGCGGTGACGGGACCGGATTCTTGCGCCGCGTGCAGAAGCAGCACGCCGATGACTACTGGGTGAACTTCACCTTCGCGGAGATGCTGGGGAACGATGACGAGGCGATCGAGTATCACCGCGCAGCGCTCGCGTTGCGTCCGAAGGAGCACGCCGCCTACGTGAACATCGCCGTAGCCCTGTCCGAACGGGGTCGGCTGGAAGAGGCGACCGATTACTGGCGCCGCGCGGTCGAGCTCACCCCCGACGCGACGCACGCGCGCCTCGACCTGGCGCAGGCGCTCTTCCGGGTGCGACGCTTCGAGGAGGCGCGTGAAGAAGCCGAGGAAGTGCTGCAGCGAGAGCCCGCGAACGCCAAGGCCCATCACGTCTTCGCGGCGGCGCTCGTCGGGCTCGGCGAATATGCCGAGGCCGCGCGTTTCCTCGATCGAGGCTTGCGCGGTGTGCTGGCCAACGACGCGAGCGCCGACGAGCTGCGGCGCGTGGGTGCGGTCTACGCGCGCATGCACTTTCTCGAGCGACGCCTGGCCACGATCTCCGACGAGGCCGGCGCCTCGGCGAGCGGTCTCGATCTGCTCGAGCTCGCCAAGTTCGCCGCGGTGACGGAGCGCCCGGCCCTCGCGCTGCAGCTCTTCCAACGCGCGTTCGCCCGCGAGCCCGAGCTCGGGACGGACCTGGACGCCGGGCACCGCATGGAAGCCGCACACCTCGCGATCGCCATCGCGAGTGCAAGCCCGATCGAGAACGCCCCCGACGACGCCGGACGTGCGGAGGCCCGCGCGATGGCTCGGCTCTGGCTCGCTGCCGAGCGAGAGGCCTACGCCGCGGCACTGTCCAACAGCGATCCGAATCTGCGCGTTCGAGTCATGCAGCTTCTCGAGCGTCTCGTGGAAGGCGCGGAGCTCGCGTCGTGGCGATCCGAGCGCGCCTGGCCGGGCGAGCCGCTGCGCGAGCTCGAGCAGCGCCGCACGCTGCTCGGCGAGCTCGCCGAGATGCTCGACGCGGAGCGCGGCCGCGACTGAGAGGCTGAGCCGAAATCGATGCTACAGCCTCTGCTGTTTCTTGGCGCAGCGCCTGACAGCGCTGCAGCGATGCCTGCTGGCGCAGCGCCTGACAGCGCTGCAGCCCGTTCGTGAGCAATTCTTGCTCACTCTCTGAGCGCGGTGCTGTCCACCTCTCCCGCTCAGGTGAGGTAGAGCTCGGCCAGAAAGCCCGCCGAGCGAGGAGCACCGCATGAGCAGATTCACCACGAAGGACGGCGTCGAGATCTACTTCAAGGACTGGGGCCACGGGCGCCCCGTGGTCCTGTCGCACGGTTGGCCGCTCAGCGCCGATAGCTGGGACGAGCAGATGGTCTTCCTGGCCGAGCGCGGCTATCGCGTGATCGCGCACGATCGCCGCGGGCACGGACGCTCGAGCCAGCCGTGGCACGGCAACGCGATGGACACCTACGCCGACGATCTGGCGCAGCTCCTCGAGCACCTGGATCTGCGGGAGGCGAGCTTGGTGGGCTTCTCCACGGGCGGCGGCGAGGTCGCGCGCTACGTCGGTCGCCACGGAACCGCTCGCGTGGCGAAGGTCGGGCTGATCAGCGCCGTGCCTCCGCTCATGCTGCAGACGAAGGAGAACCCGCTCGGCCAGCCGCGCGCGCATTTCGATGGGGTGCGCGCGGCGGTCGCCGCGGATCGCTCGCAGTTCTACCGCGACCTCACGCTGGCCTTCTACGGCTACAATCGCCCCGGCGCGACGATCTCGGAGGGAGTGCGCCAGGCGTTCTGGTTGCAGAGCATGCAGTGCGGCCTGAAAGGCGCGCTCGACTGCATTCGCGCGTTCTCGGAGACCGACTTCCGCGAGGACTTACGGCGCCTCGATGTCCCCGTCCTGCTGCTCCACGGCGACGATGATCAGATCGTGCCGATCCGCGCCGCGGCGTTGGCCGCGGCCGAGCTACTACCGCACGCGCGACTCGTCGTCTATCCCGGCGCGCCGCACGGCCTGACCGTGACCCATCGCGAGGCGTTTCACGCCGATCTGCTCGCGTTCCTCGAGTCCTGAACCTTTCTCTTCCCTTGGCTCTCGTCCCGCGGGCTGTGCCCCGGAGGTTTCGATGTTGCGTCCCGATCTCTCATCCGTGCTCCTCGTCTCGACTCTGGCCTTGGGAGCGATTTGCGTCGCCGCCATCGGCGATCCACGCGTCGCGAGCGCGCGCGAGCTCAGCGCGCAGGAGCCCACGGCACCCGCGACCTGGGCTCCCGGCGGCAAGCGCCAGCGCTGGACGAGCGAGAACTGCGTCGTCGCGTTGATCGATCATCAGACGGGCCTGATGAACCTCGTCGACAACGTGCGGACCACGGACTTCAAGAGCATCGTCGTCGGGCTGGCGAAGACGGCGAAGCTCCACGGTCTGCCCGTGGTGATCACCACCAGCGCGGAGAACGGCCCGAACGGTCCCTACCTACCCGAAGTGACCGCGCTGCTCCCGGACGCGCCGATCGTCTCGCGCCCGGGACAGATCGATGCCTTCGACAACGCGGAGTTCGCCGAGGCCATCCGCAAGACCGGGCGCAAGAAGATCGTGATGGCCGGCATCACCACCGACGTCTGCGTCGCGTTCGCGGCGCTCTCCGCGCTCGACGCGGGCTACGAGGTCTACGTCGTCACCGATGCCTCGGGCTCGATGAGCCCCGAGGTGCAGAACGCCGCGCTGATGCGCATGGCCGATGCCGGCGCCATCATCGGCACCTGGTTCGCGCTCTCGTGCGAGCTGCTCTCCGACTGGCGCCGACCGACGGGGCCGGGCTCCGCGCAGCTCTTCATCGAGCACATGCCGGCGTACGCGGAGGTCTTCCACAGCCATCGGGCCGCCGCGGGCGCGACCCCGGCGAAGCGCTGAGAGGTGCTCGTCATGAACGCACGGCGACTGCCGCTCCAGCTCTTCACGATCCTGGCACTCCTCGCGCGCGCGCTCGGAGCCCAAGAGACCACCCAGAGCGGCGGCGAGCCCACGCCGATCGTTCACGCCGACTTGATCGTGCGGAACGCGCGCATCACCACGCAGGACGACGCGCGCGCCGAGGTGGCGGCGCTGGCGGTGCGCGACGGCTCGATCGTCGCGACCGGCGGCGACGAGGAGATCGCGCCTTGGCGCGGACCGAAGACTCGCGTCATCGATGCGCTGGGCCGACGGGTCATCCCCGGCCTCGTCGATTCCCATCTGCACGTCGTGCGCGGAGGCCTTTACTACGGCCTCGAGCTGCGTTGGGAAGGCGTGCGCTCGCTCGCGGAAGCGCTCCGGCGACTCCGCGAGCAAGCGCAGCGCACGCCGCCAGGCCAATGGGTGCGCGTCGTCGGCGGCTGGTCCCCGCATCAATTCGCGGAGCGGCGGATGCCCACGGTGGAAGAGATCGACGCGGCCGCGGGAGCGACGCCCGCGCTCGTGCTCTATCTCTACAGCCAAGCGTTGCTGAATCGCGCCGGCGTCGCCACGCTCGGCCTCGATGCGAGTACGAAGGTCCCTGCGGGCGGTCGCATCGAGCGCTTCGCTCGAGGCGCGATCCTGCACGCCGAGCCGAGCCCCGCGATCCTCTATCAGACGGTAGCGCAGCTCCCGAAGCTCTCCGCCGAGGAGCGCGAGCTCTCGACGCGCCACTTCTATCGCGAGTTGAACCGACTCGGACTGACCAGTGCCGTCGATGCGGGCGGTGGAGGTCACGCGTATCCCACGGACTATGCAGCGACTCGATCGCTGGCGCAGAGCGAAGTTCTGCCGCTGCGCATCTCCGGTTATCTCTTCGCCCAGACCCGCGGCGCGGAGCTCGCGGACTTCGAGCGCTGGACGGCCGCGGAGCGTCTCGACGTACATCGCGCGGTGGCGCGCCTCGCGAGCTTCGGCCTCGAGGGCGCCGGCGAGAACCTCGTCTGGTCCGCGGGCGACTTCGAGAACTTCTTAGCACCGCGACCCGAGCTCGACGCGCGCATGGAGGCGGAGCTCGGCGCCGTCGTGCGCGTGCTCGCGCGGCGCGCGTGGCCGCTGCGTATCCACGCGACCTACGACGAGTCGATCACGCGCATCCTCGACGTGCTGGAGCCGATCTTCCGCGAGACCGAGTACACGTCGCGCTGGGCTCTCGACCATGCCGAGACCATCTCCCTCGAGAACCTGCGCCGCGTGAAGCGCTTGGGTGGCGGCATCGCCATCCAGGATCGCCTGGCCTTCGCCGGCGAGGAGTTCTGCGCGCGCTACGGAGACGCCGCGCGAGACGCGCCGCCGCTCCGCCACATGCTGGAGCTCGGCATCCCCGTCGGCGCGGGCACCGACGCGACGCGCGTCAGCAGCTACGACCCGTGGGTCGCGATCGCTTGGATGGTCCGCGGTCGCACCGTCGGCGGAATGGAGCTGCTCCGCGCGGAGCATCGGCTCTCGCGCGCCGAAGCGCTGCGCCTCTACACCCTCGGCAGCGCCTGGTTCAGCGGCGAGGAGCGAGACAAGGGCCGCCTCGCCCCCGGACAGCTCGCGGACTTCGCGGTGCTCTCGGAGGATCTCTTCTCCGTCCCGGAGGAGCGCATCGCGGAGATCGAGTCGGTCCTCACCGTCACCGGTGGCGAGATCGTGTACGCCGCCGCTCCCTTCGCGGAGCTCGGCCCGCCCCCGCTGCCGGCGTGGAGCTCGGGTTGGCTGCCCGCGGCGCACTTCGGCGGCATCCCGTCGAAGACGTCTTCGGCCCGCTGACCAGCCCCGGGAACACGGCCTCGAAGTCGTGGGCGAGCATGCCGCGGAGGGGCACGTTCGCCCACCTCCCCATCCGGGATCGGGCGAACGCGCCTCAGCGCATCCGCACCTCGATCCCCCGCGTCGTCGCGAGCCCGCTCGCCGTCCCCGCATCGAAGACCAGCGCCTGCAGCGCGAAGTCGCCGCGCAATCCGGGCAACGCTGGAATGCGCAGCGGCAAGTGAGCGTTGCCTTCCGCGTCGGTCGGCAGGAGCAGCGTCGAGCTCAGGAAGAACGCATCCAAGAGCACGGTGCAGCCATTCGCATCGAGCGGGAAGCTCCCTCGTTGCGCGCCGAAGATCACCGCCGTCGCGGCGTTCGGCAAGGTGCCCTTCACGCCGAGCGCGATGTCGCGCCCCGCGCTCGGGCAGCCCGCGAGGTAGACCAGCGGGATCCGGCCGTTCGAACCGGTGCAGCCGCGCTCGTAGGCGCCCGCGATCGACGGGCACTCCACGTCGCGCACGAAGAAGTCGGTCTCGCGATTGGTGTCGTCGGGCACGAGGTTCGTCGCGAAGCTATCGAACGCCACAACGCGACCATCGCCAGAGATCACGCCGTAGGCACTGATGTGATCCGCGGGGTTGCCGAAGGCGTCCTCGCAGACGGGGCGCGTCGTGCGGGTCACGCGATCGTGGAGGTAGAGCACGTTCGCAGGACGGCCGGAGAACCAGTTCGTCGCCTCCGACTTGAAGACGACGAAGCGGCCGTCGCGAGAGAGCCTCCCACCGTAGCTGTCGAGATTGCCTTGGTTGCCGTTCGAATCCACGCTCACGCGCTCGAGCTGCCACGTCGTCACATCGCGCACGAAGACGTCCCAGCGCAGGTTCGTGTCACCCGGCACGAGCCCCCCCACATTGGAATTGAAGCAGACCAGACGACCATCCGCCGAAATCGCGCTGGGCCCATATCCTCCGCCGATGATCTGACCCGACGCGTCCTGATTCACGCACAGGGTCTGCCCTGTCCGCAGGTCGCGCCACATGACCAACGCGGTGTTGATCGGAGTGTTGGGATAGAAGTTGGTCGCGCCACCGAAATACAAGATGGCGCTTCCATCTCCGGCGATCCACGGTTGGACGCTCGCGCGATTCCCCTCGACGCCCGAAGGAGAGAGCGAGACTCGACTGACGATCCCCATTGTTAGATCGTGGACGAAGACATCCTCTCGGCCGTTCGTGTCTCCGGGCACCAGGTCGCTGGCGAAGCTTGCAAATGCAACGAAGCGCCCGTCATCCGAGATCGAAGGCGCACCCACTGCGTGAAGATTACCTGGAAGCCCGGCAGGGGTACGACTGACGAGCCTTACCACGCCCGAATGCAGATCCTTCACGTAGATCTGAGCATTGGTATTGCTGGTTCCATGAAGGACTCGGTCCTCGGAACGGAAGGCCAGGAATCTCCCATCCGGCGTCAACGCGGGATAGAGATTCGGCATCGAGATGGCGCTCCCGTCCGAACGCCGCGAGACCAGAGTCGTCTCGTGCGTCCAGCGGTCGTGCAGGAAGATCGAGAAGTGGCCGCCCACACCGGGAACGAGCTCGGCCGACATGCTGCAGAAGGCGATCCAGCGACCGTCCGCCGAGATGCTCTGATCGGGGCGATTCACGTACACGTGGCGGACGAGAGGCTGAGAGCCCCACGAACTCACGCTGACGCGTTCGACGGTTTGCGCTGATGCTACCGCGCTGCCGCCGAAGAGCAGCGCGGCGATGGACACCAACGCACGGTCGAGCGGCACCGAGCAAGGCATGACTTCCTCCTTCGAGCGAGCGGGATCGCGATCCGCGCCAGCGGAAGCCCCGAGCGACGCTCCAGGCCTGCACTCGCACTTCGCAGTGGATCCTCTGCACGTGCTCAGGGATCGTCAAGGCGCGAGCTCGAGAGCACTCGGCGACGAGAGCGAACCAGGGCGCGCATGGTCCACGCGAGGCGTCGCGCGCGAGCTACACCAAGCCGTCCCGGAGCCGCGCCAAGTTCTCCCGCGCCTGCGCCTCGAGGCGCTCCCCCCACGGCGTATAGAAGAGCCGCTCGCGCGCGAGGAACGTCGCGGCGAACTTCGCGCGTCCTTCCCGCAGCGCGTCCGGCGTCAGATGCGCGTACTCCTCGGCGAGGTCGCGCGAGTTCTTCTCGAAGCGCTCGCGCGGCGCGGCGAGCGGCGACAAGTCGAGGTCGAGCACCTTCCACGAGTGCTCGGAGCTCGCGCGGTGGCCGCAGGTGTCGAGCACGATGCGGCGCACGCGCTCGATGCCGTCCTCGGGCCAGCCGATCGCGCGCAGGCGCTGCACGGCGAGCTCAGCGCTCCGAGCCTCGTTGTCGTCGCGGCGCGGATCGTAGATCGCATCGTGGAACCAGATGGCCCACACCTGATCGTCGTCGAGGTCGAGGGAACGCCCGTGCTCCAAGAGCTCGGCGATATGCACGAGGCCGTGGTAGCGCCGGTGCGGTTCGCAGTAGAGGCGCGTGAGCTCGAGCAGCAAGGCGCCGTGCGCGGACGCGTTGGTTCGTTCGCTCATGGATCCCTCTCAGCTCGCGGCTCCGCCGCGCTGCAACCCGAGCAGCCGCAGCATGTCGCGCAGCAGGCGCTCGACATCGAAGGGCTCCAAGGCCGTGCCTTCACCGGAGACCGCGACCGGCGCGGAAGCGAAGAAGAGCGCGGGCACGCCGACCTCGCGGCAGCGGCGCACCATGCGGTGCACGCGGTGCCAGGGATCGGGGACGTCGGCCAGCAGATCGACCACGACGAGCGCGGGCTTCGGCTCGAGATGTCCGGCCACATCGAGCACCTGCTCGAGCGCGCGCAGCTCGACGCCGCGCGAAGCGAGCTCGGCAGAGAGCCGGGCCACGAGCGGCGCGTTGCGGCAGACGACGAGCGCACGGCAGCGCGGCTCGGAGGTCGAGCTCGACACGGCCGCACTCGACACGGCCGCACTCGACGCGACAGAGCTCGCTCCGGCGGCGTTCGATGAGGCAGCGGCTCGTGGATCGGCAGGGCTCACGACGCGCGGCTTCTAACCTATCGCCGCGCCAGTCTCAACGCGCTCCGCGATGCGCAGCGGGGCCCCGAGGAGGTGGAACGAGACGCAGAAGCTCGGCGCGGCGCCATCCGCATCGCGCCGCGCGAGCGGCCGCGTGCGCAGGCGCTCCAGGTGCGCATCGACGAGCGCCAAGCCGAGCCCAGGCCCGGCGGCGCGCCCATCGAGCGGATCGGAGAGGCGCGCGAACGCGCGGCGCGCGCGCTCCCATTCGCCGGGTCCCAGGCCCGCGCCGGAGTTCCGCACGCGGCAGGCGACGCCGGCCGCCTCGCTCTCGATGCAGAGCTCGATCGCGCCGCCGCGCGGCGTGAACGCGAACGCGTTGTCGACGAGTTCCTCCAGCGCGCGCAGCGCGTGATGCGCTTCGCCTTCGAGCGGTTGCGCGAGGGAGCGCTCGTCCAGGCGAGCGCGGAACGCGAGGCCGCGCGCATGCGCCTCGGCCTCCCATTGCCGCACACGCGCGCCGAGCGCGGGACCGAGCGCGAAGAGCGCCTCCGGCTCCAGCGTCCCGCCGCAGAGCTCGGTCCACTCGGCGAAGCGCTCGGCCGAACGCGACGCGCCATGCAGCGCCTCCCAGCTCGGCAGCTCGACCTGCGGCGCGCTCGCGCGCGGCGCCGCCGAAGGCGAGAGGAAGAGCAGGCGCTCGCCGGCGGAGAGCTCGCGGCGCCGCAGCTCGTGCTCGCCGCGCTCGGTGCAGACCCACCAGCGCTGCTCGGCGTCGCGGCTCTCCTCGGCGGCGCGCGGCGCCGCGGGCGCCAGGAGCGCGGGCGCCAGCCACGCCGGGAGCACCTCCCGCCACGCGCGCCCCAGCACCTCCAGCGCGTGGACGCCGAAGAGCTCCTCGGCCGCGGGATTCAGGTGCAGCACCGCGCCATCGGCGCCGAGGCAGAGCAGCGCCTCGCGCGCGCCGTCCACCAGGGCCAGCAAGCGCACGAGGTCCCGGTTCAGGACGTGCTCCAGGTCGGCCCCGCGCGAGTGCCGGGCCTCCGTCGTTCGAGTGCGCGCGCGGCGCATGCGGTCTCCTCCGCTCCGGCGAGGGTTCTGCCCTCTCTTCGCCCGCCGCGGCCGCCGCGCTGAAACCCGCCTCTTCCCTTCGCCGCTCCGCCCGGCGTACCCTAACAAAGGACGAACCAGGAACGAGCCGAAGGGGGCTCCATGTCACCCGCTGAACCACGGTCGGAGGACCGCGCCGCGCTGGACCACGTGTTCGGCCGCGTGATCGCGCACCTCGACATCGACGCCTTCCTCGCCTCCGTCGAGCAGGCGCACGATCCGCGTCTCCGCGGGAAGGCGGTGATCGTGGGCGGCCGCCCCACCGACCGGAACCTCGTGATGTCGTGCTCCTATGTCGCGCGCTCCCTCGGCATCAAACCCGGCATGTTGCTGCCGCAGGCGGCGCGGATCGCGCGGCGCGCGGGGGTCCGCGCGGTGTTCCTACCGGGCTCGTCGATCCGCGCGAACGCGGCGCGCGAGCGCGTGCTGCGAGCCGTGCGCGCGTTCACCCCGCTCGTCGAGGCGACCTCGATCGACGATGCCTATGCCGATCTCAGCGGGACGCTGCGCCTGCACGGCGCCGGACCGCTCGACCTCGGTGAGAAGATCGCGCGCGCGGTGCGCGAGGCGAGCGGCCTCGCGGTCTCGCTGGGCCTGGGCTCGAACCGCTTGATCGCGCGCCTGGCGACGCGCCTCGCGAAGCCCGGCGGCGTCGCGTGGGTGCGCCCCGAGCAAGAGCCTGCGTTCGTCGCCGCGATCGCGCTGGAGGCGCTGCCGGGGATCGGCAGCAGCATCGGCGGCTTCCTCCGCGACACGGGGCTCCGCACCGCGGGCGACTTGCAGCGCGTGCCGCGCGAGACCCTGGAGGCGACCTTCGGGCGCCACGGCGCGAAGCTCTACGAGCGCTGCCGCGGCATCGATCGCACGCCCGTGCGCCCCGAGCGTTTGCCTGCCGCGATCCATCGCGAGACGACCTTCGGGGCGCCGACCGCGGATCTCGCCGAGGTGCGCGCGATGCTGGCGTATCTCGTCGATCGCGCGTGCGCGCGACTGCGCGCGCTGAGCCACGTGCAACGCGCGAACGAATCCGGCGCGCGCGCCCTGCGCGCGGAGCTCGCGGGAGCACGAGCAGACGGCATCGGCGAGCACGGCGCGGACGACGAGGCTCGCGACGCGCGCGAGGGCGAAGAGCGCACACGCAGCGCGCGTGCTCGCCGCAAGCGCGCGCTCGGTGCGCGTGATCGCAGCGAGCGTGCTTCGGACGCACCGGACCAGCGCGAGCGCGCGCTCGGCGCAAGTGACCCCGCCGCGCGCGCGCTGAGCGCAAGCGACCACGACGAGCGCGCGCTCGGCGCCAGTGGCCACGACGAGCGCGCGCTAGGCGCGCGACGCCTCTCCGTCCGCTTGGTGTACGTGGATCGCGCGGAGCCGCCGGCGCAGCGCACGCTGAAGGAGCCGACGCACGCGACGGAGACGCTGCGAACGATC
>JAEUHW010000325.1 GCA_016793245.1 Planctomycetota bacterium | reverse complement strand
CTTGCCCGAGAACCCGACATCGTCGTATCGATCCGGCAACGCGATCCAACCTTCGCCGCGCTGCGCACGCACATACGCTTCGACCGCCTGTCGCTGCGCCTCGCAACTCGTGAGCTCGGTGTCGCTGCGCTCGACACTCTGACGCGTGTAGAGTGCGACGCGAAACGTCGGCGCCGTGAGCTCGGGCTGCTCGCGCTTCGGAGCTTTGATCCTCATCGTGCCTCCTTCGGCAGGCCGAAGAACAACCTGCCGTTCCACTTCGTTCCAGTGATCCGGCATGCGAGAGCGGAGAGGCTGGCGAATCGTTCACCGTTCCACTCGAAGCCGTCGCGAAGCACCTCGACGCGGATCTTCTGCCCGCGCCACTCCTTCTCGATCGTCGCGCCAACCATCAGGCCCGCGGGCCGGATCTCTTCCGCGCCGGGCAGATCCAGCGGCAGCTCGAGCGTCCGCTGCAGCTCGCCGATCCGTCGCTTCGCCGCGACGCTGAGGCCGCCGAACGCATTCTCCTGGATCAGCCAGGCAACGCGCTTCCTGAGCCAACGCGCGTAGTTCCGGCGCGGCTCCTTGCCGGTGAGCTGCATGTAGCGCGCGACCAGCGCCTCCGTGCTCATCGTGGCGATCTCGCGGAGCTGCGCTTCGATCGTGCTCGATGTCGTGGTCATGATGCCTCCTTGGCCGCGTCTCCGGCCGTGGCACAGTGAGGCTCGAGCCTGCGAGCTACAGCAAGGTCATCTTTCTCCTGCTGGCGATCGGAGAGGATCACTCGCCTCCAGCCCGCGGCGAGGATCGCGCCGATCTCGGCGCAGCGCTCGTCGGGTGTCAGGTGGGCAGGGTCGCGGTGAAGCGGCTTCATCGCTGCGCCTCCTCGCGGATGCCGAGGGCATCGAGGATCGTGCGTTCGATGGCGGCGCGAGCCGCTTGATCGCGAGGTCGAACCACCGAGTGTTGCTTGCCGCTTCGGGACGACTTCGAGGGGAAGCTGAGCGCGAGCCTGCCAGCCTCGGTATAGCGCACGGTGACCCCGTCGAGCTGGATCAGCGAGCCGAGTTCGAGCTGGAGGTAGGCGAGCAGGCCGGTGCTGCAGGTGTCGTCGTCCGCGGGAGAGACGACGATCTTCGTGATCGCCAGCGCGATCTCGCCGGTGCTGTTGGTGATGAGCCACGGCCCTGGCGACGGCGGCGCGCCGTTGGGGACACGGAAGTGGCGCGCCGCGCGGGCGGCGAGGTCGTTCAGTCGCGTCGTCATTTCTGCTCCTCTCCGGTCAGTGCCGTTCTCTCCGCTTGTTCAGCGACGTCGTCTCTGTTGATGCGATGGGGGCCGCCCGCTCCGGCGGCTTCGGCAGCTTGTTCACGGCCCTCGAGGCGCGCGGGCCGCGCTTCGCCCGCTGTGCCGCCGACCACGTGCCAAAGGAAGCGTTCGGGAGGCGCGACGGGTGGATGGCAAGTCGCGCAGGTCCAAGGCGACCACGGCGCGGCGAGCCGGAAGAACCGCGGGCCTCGACACGAGTGGCACTTCGCGAGCGGAGATGAGCTCGGTGCGTCTGTACTGAGCGCTTCCCCGCGCTGGGGTCCGGCGAGTTGGTTGCTCGAATGAGCGGCGTCGTCGATGTGTTTCCGCTGCTTCGCGCGCGGCGGCCTCGTTGCGCGCGCCGGGAGCTGACTCGCTCCGACGCCGTGCAAGAGGAGCACCAGGTGCGGATGCGCGGGCAGCAAGACCTCGGTCGCGGAGTCGACGCGCAACGGGATGGGGGTCGGCGAGCCGGGCGCGTGCCCCGCAGGCCAGGCCGGTCCGAGTGCGGTGATCGCGGATTCGTTCGTCGCTGCGCGCAGCAGCTCGAGCGCGCGTTCGAGGACGGCGGCGGTCTCTCGCGCCGGCCAGCCGATGACTTCGCCGACCGCGCGACGTGCGATGGCTCGCGCAGCGCCGTCGAGCTCGAGAGCCCAGCCGCGGAGCTCCTCGGCGACGGCGACAATCGCGGTGGCGTCGGCGATGGCGTGCCAGTCGATGGTGCGGAGATCGGCGCTGGTGCGCGGGGTGGTCGGGCGCCTGGGGCCGAGGAGGTCGGCGGCGGTGCGGGCGGCGAGACGCGCGACCTGGCGGAGGCGGAGCAAGAGGTAGTCGTCGTGCTCCGGCGCTGCGGACCAGCGGGGCTCACGGACAGCGTCTGCGAGCTCGGCGGCGCTTGGCTCGTGCCAGAGCGCGGCGAGGTCGGAGTCGGGATCGACGCAGCGAGCGCAGAGCCACCGAGCGGACCTGTCGTCCGTCTTCCACCACGCCGCTGCGCCGCAGAACCAGCAGAGCAACGGCGGAGGTCCGTGCTGGGAGTGATCGGCCGCTGTCGCGACGCGGATCGTCGATAGGCGCGGAGGGGCGGTGCGGGGTTCGATGCGCGAGAGGGCGGTCACGAGGGCAAGCCGGGCGAGCTCGCAGGCTAGCGCCGCTCGCTCGTCGTCGACGGCGATGCCTGCGGTCCTGGCGAGAGCCTTCGCGACTGCCGCGACCGCCGCCGCATCGCAGGCCATGCCGGCTTCGCGGAGATCGCTCGCGGCTTCGGCGACGAGTGCGGAGTAGATCGAAAAGTTTCCGAGCGTCGTCAAGCCCCACCGCCTTCGGCGCGGCGCACCGTCTTCTCGACGAGCTTGGCGATCTTGGCGGCGCGATCGGCTGAATGGTCGCGTGAAGTTCCAGGTTCACCGCAGTCACCAGGATCACAACCGGATGACTCCGCAGACGGTGAACCTGGCTCCTCAGCCCCTGTGCCAGAAGGCTTCGCGGGCTTGGACAGGTTTACCGGTTCACTTTGCGGAAGCTCACGCGCGTGAGTCGCGTGCTCTTCTCCTTCGGCCTCTCCTGTGAGACCGCATCTATCCCTCGCGCGTATAGCTCCACAAGGTGAACCTGTGAACCGGTTTTGGGACGCAAGTCCTTCCGAATCAACGTCTTGCGCGCCAGGTTCACGCCTAGAAGTGAACCGGTCTTGAGCCTGGTGAACCGGTTGTCCGGTCCGCACTGCCCACCTCTTCACGCAGAGTACGCGGTCTTCACCAGCGACCTCGACGCGTAGCCCGTCGGGGCCATGCCGACGTTCCGTGCGCTTCGCGAGCAGGCGTCCGAGCCGACGAGAAAAGCCACTCTTGCCCCACAGGTCGGCCAATTCGGTCGGGATCGTCTCCACGAGGTCTCGCTCCCGCTCGAGCGTGCGTACGATCTCGCTGGCGGTGAGTCCATCGGCACCGATCTGCGGATCTGCGGCGAGCAGTGCGAGGAAGAAGCCACGCCACTCGACCTGCTCGAAGTCGTTCCCCGCGGCGAGGCGCTCTCGGTTGCCGAGGATCTCTCCACCGAGCCAGGACGCGATGCCGCCGAGGACCTCGGACCAGCGCTCGAAGCTGACGAGAATGGGCGCTCTGTCGAGACCTGGGCTGCCTGCGGCGATCCAGGCGCGACCCATCGTCAGTGCGGCGCTGCAGAGCTGGGATCGGTGCTGGATGAGGTAGGGGCCAAGATGCTTGATCTGGAACTTGCGATCATTCGGCCAGCGCTCGATGCGGATCAGCACGGCCCGCCGCTGCATCTCGCTGCCGAGTTCGATGTTGTTCGAGCTGGCGCTCCACGTCGTGTGGTTCGGGAACTCGACGATGCTTGTGTTCGACAGGTACGGACGACCTGACCAGTGAAGCGAGGTCAAGAGCTTCTCGAGGCTCTGGGAGGCGAAGAGTCCGCGAATGTTGTCGATGGTGACGAGCGGAATCGCGGCGCCGAGCTGCGCGCTCAACTGCGGCTCCAGCTCCTCATCACGTCGCATCGTCAGTCTCCGAGTCGCGCAGCCAGCGAAGATCTGAGATGCAGCGTCAACCAACGTAGTCTTTCCAGCGCCTGGCTCGGCCGCGTCGAGGATAAAGATGGGAACTACCCCATCGATGTAAACGCGCAGGAACGGCGTCATCAGGTACGCGAAGAAGTTCCACCAAGACGCATCGCTGTCGAAAAGGAACTCCTCGAACGGACCCATGAGCGTCGAGTAGGCCAACTTCGCGTCCTCGTGTGTCGGATGCTCAAGCTCGTCGACGGTCACTCCATCATTGATCCGATACCAGCGAGTCTCGCTGTCGTAGCCTGGGCGCGAGAGGATTGTTCCGCTCTGGCGCAGGATCGGTCCGTGGGCGACTCCTGCAATCGGCGGCCATCGATCGAGACCCTCGCCCCCGATGATGGTGCGCGTGACGTGGCGGGGTGCAGGCACCGGATTCTCGCCGTCCGATCCGCGATCCACGACGTAGAGTGCGGAACGCTGTAGGCGAGCCTCGAGCTTCACCTCGTTGATGCCATCAAGGACAACTCGCTCGATGTTGTCTTTTCCGGTTCTGCGCACGAGAGCTACGATCTGGACGTCGCGCGCGAACAAGGTCGGAGGATCGTTTTGAGCGAGCAGCGCTTCAATGCTCTGAAGGGTGACGTCGAGCTGATCAGCGTTCGTTCCATCGCGCGAGACTACGATCTTCCGCCTGCCCTGCTCGTCCTTCTCGGATGGCTCCCATAGCGGCGCGGATTCGATCAGCGCGCGGATTGGGCCCTCGCCGTGCTTGCGGATCGCGTCACGGAGGTCAAAGCCATCCTTCGGCCTCCACTCCATCGTCAGCGTCACCATGCGGATCGACGCTGCGATTCCATAGAGAAGCCTGCCGTTCGACTGCGAGGCCTTGTCGCCGCCCGCGTCGCGATCCGGGATGAGAACCACGTCGACGCCTCGGAATAGGATGGTGTGACTCGCGGGGATCATTCCGCCGGGCGTCCCGGCCGCCTTGTAACCCATCTCGAACGCGCGAGCGGCGTCCTTGACTCCCTCAACGACGATCCAGCGGTCGCCCTCGTGCGGCAGCGTGCCGTTTGGGAGGAACAGTCCGGTCGGCCCCTTCCGCGTCCTCGAGCTCTGGTTCTTCCCCTTCTGTAGCTCCTTTTCGCGCGCGCGAACGCCGACGTAGAAGTAGCACGAGACCGAGCCGTCCGGCGCGTAGGTGGGGAACCTTGCGACCGGCTCCTTGATCGTCTTACCGTCCACCTTCGACGGGTAGACGCTCGCCTCCGCGCCATAGGCTTCGAGGGCAGCCGAGTTGCATCCCTTGGCGCGGGCCATCTCCGCGATCGGGTCATACGCCGGCGCGTGTTTACCTTCTCCTGCGCCATCGGCCGCGGCGCGATCGCGCTTCTGAAAGATGCCGGCCGCTTGCATGTCCTCGATCGCTCGCCGCTTGTCGTTTCCGCGCACCTGCAGCGCGATGTACCAGGCGCGCCTACCCTTCTGCGCACAGCCACCAGACTTGCACTGGTAGGCGCCGGTCTCGACGTTGATCCGGAGGTGATCTCCCGAGCACCAGACGCACTTGCAGCGCAGCTCGCGCCCTTCCTCGCGGAGAATCTCGACATCCAGGATGCGGAGAAGCTCGCGGATGTCGCCGGACTCGTTCATGCCGGCCTCCCGAGGCCGGTCATCCGCGTCGCGTAGCCGGCTCTCTTCTGGCACCTCGCAGCCGGCCGCGGTCTCGGTGTTGGCGGAGTCGTCGGCCGCGGACCCACTCGGATGACGACATACTGCGCGAGTGCGCGGTGTGCCGAGACGCCATAGATCGCGAGGGCATCGGCGAAGTCGGCAAACTGCCGCGTCGCCTTCGTGCTCTTCTCCCAGACGGTCGGGAACGTCTCTGCAGGAAGGCCGGTTGGCCAGAACTCGCGGAGCTGGGCCTCGGCGCGCGCCGCTGCCACTTCGAACGAAGGGGGGCTAGCCGCCACGGCCGCGCCGCTCCTGCTGCCGGTGCATGCGCGAGGCATCGACTTCCTCGGCGAACTCGGTCAACCACGCCCTGGTCGTACACCTGATCCGCCCGAGGCACACCGTGCGGAGGCGGACGCCGGAGCAGCCAGCGGTCGCCCACCGGATGATGGTGGCGGGGTGTAGGGAGCGGCCCCGGAGCTGGGGCAGGAGGGACGGAACGTCCGACAGAGGAACATACTCGTCGAGGGAGGAGTACGTTCGGGAGCGTTGAGGAGCAGCCATGCGCATGATTGGCGCATGGTCATCGCGGGTTAGGCCAGTCTACCCATCTAATCTGGGTAGTTGCGGGTAGATGGGTAGATGCAACGCGGTGCCCTTAGAGCAGGTCATGACTTCGAGCGGGAAGGCAGCGATAGGCGGGCATTGATCGTAGACCCGGTCTTCAGGAGTCGCTTCTGCTTGATCAGCGAGGCGCCTACGCGCTGAATGCTTGAGTAGGAGCGGCCTGTGTACTCGGCCACGGCTCTCCATGTCGTGTGTCCATTGCCGACCGCGTCGATAATTAGCTGGTCATCCAAGGGGTCGAAGGTTTGGAAGGGGCGCGGGCGCTCTGTCAGGTTCTGAGAAGTCGCCCCCATGCCGAGTTGCCGCCTTCCAGCGCCGTGCTCACATGCCAACGCAGTGAGTAGTCGGCGGTAGTCGAAGTCGCGAAGGACCTCATGCAGCTCACGAACTAGGAAGTGGTAGTGGGACCACTGCTGACGCGTCCAGTCGTGCGCGCTGTCTTCCTCGACCTCTCGATGCCACCGCTCGCGTTCCTCCTCAGTAGCTGGTTCCCAAGCGTCTCTCGCGACCTTTGGAACGTAGGTTGTGCAGATCTCGTCCAGTTCCCCTAGCAGCCAATCGAGTTCGGTCGAGCCCACTATGAGTGCAAGCTCATGTGCCGAGGGAGCTCGGTAGCGGCCTATGCGAAACCCATGGGGATAGAGCAGTCCCGCGAGGAGCCAGAGCAGTTCGCTGTCGAACGATTCAGAGAACGACTTGATGTGTTTCCGCAACGGTCGAATAAACACGAGAAGGTGGTCGGGCGCGGGGAAGCAGCGGAATTCCCATTCTGGCTCGAGTTGCGGACCCTGCAGCAGCTCGGGCTGCGATTGCGGCGATGTCGTCGTAGGGGGAAGTGCAGATGAATCGGCCTCGGAACCCCGGCTTGGGATGCGCGCCACTTCGCGTTGAACCTGATGGGCATGAACCGCGAGGTCTCGTGCGGCTTCGGTCGCTCGTGCAAGGCGCAGGTGCACGGGATCGGGACGCTTCTTCTTCGCGCCTCGCCTCGTCTTCGCAGGCGCCACGCCGATTTGCGCGTTCGCCTTCTCGCCGCCGTGGATTCCCTTCCTTGCCATCGCAGCCCTCCTCGCGAGTAGTCGTGAACACCGAGCGGCGCGGAGAAGAATGGATCGGCGGACGAAAAGCCAGGCAGGCGCCAGAGACGAGGAACTCTAACGGAAAGCCTCTACGCGGCACGATAATTGCAGAGCCCCCTTCGCGAGGCGGAGGAAGTCCAAGCGGGACAAAGGGGGACGGCGCTCCCGCCTCGGAGTCCGATTCCGATATGCGTAAGGCACTGCGATTGGATGCGCCCGCAGATCAACGTAAGTGCGCATTCCCTTAAGTATGCGACCGGCCGCGCGGGCGCTGGATGCAGCCGGATCCGGCGCGCCGGGGTGCCAATCTGGCGGAGATCCGCACTGATCGAGGTCCGATAAGACGCGAAATGCGACCTCGATCGCCCTGATCGGGTCGGCGCCGGCTCCATCCTGCCCACCCCGATCCGCCGCGCCAGGCGCCGCCGCGTTCGTCCCGAGCTCCTGTATCGCATGGCCTTGCCGTCCCTCCCGCAGCTCCGATCCGCGCGGCATCTGGCCCTGAACGCCGCGGCGAGCGCGCGCATCTGGCCCGGCGCCGACCCTTCGGGAGCTCCGGATCGCCAGCGCCGCAAACGACCAGAACGGGTGCCCAACTCTGTCCCATTGAGCGGCGGATTCCGGGCCCCGTGGAGGACGAGCGAGCTCACGTTCGAGTACAGGACCCCAGCGATATCAACGGATCCGGGGCCGAACGCGCGTGTCCCCGCTGTCCCTGTCGCAATCTCGTGGGACATTGCCCGTGTGCCAGCGAAGCCGCGGGGTGATTGACGCGAACCGAGGCGTGCCGTTAGCATTCCGTTCGTCCGGGCTGTCCCTCCAAGTCTCCCTCCAAGCCCAGCCCCAGAGAGGCCGTGCTCGCTCGAGCGCGGTGCATGGGCATGGAAGGCACGAGCTGTCAGATCGAGTGGGTGGAGCGCCAGCGGCTCAGCCCCAATCCTGCGAACCCGCGCCTCAATGACGAGGCGGTCCCGCACGTCGCGGCGTCGATCAAGCGCTTCGGCTGGCAGGTGCCGATCGTCGCGAAGCGCAGCGGCGAAGTCGTTGCGGGGCACACGCGCCTCCGAGCCGCGGAGCAGCTCGGCCACGCTCGCGTGCCGGTGATCTGGTTCGAAGGCAGCGATCTCGACGCGACGGCGTTCGGAATCGCGGAGAACCGTTCCTCGACCTTTGCTGCTTGGGACGAGTCCGCGCTCGCGAAGCTCCTCCAGGAACTCCGCGCGGAGGACGCGCTGGAGGGCGTCGGCTTCAGCGCCTCCGAGATCGACACGCTGCTCCGAGAGCTCGAGCTCGACGAGCCGCGCACGGTCGATTGTCGTGTGGACGAAAAAGATGTCCCACTCCACGTCCCCGAGCAGGTGACGTGACCGCCTCGTCTCCGAGGCCGGGCAGAGCCCGGCCGGAGGCAGAGCGATGGAAGCAGACAGAGCCGGGACGCCCGCCCGGGTGGCGGGTGGAGCGTAAGCACACGGTAGCCCCACGTCCGGCATTCCGAGCCGGAGGTGGCAGCGGTCGGCTTCAAGGTGCCCGGAGCTCTGTCTCTCTGCGCCGGGTGGGCTCGATCTGATGCTCAGGCGCTCGCTGCGATCTCGGCTGTCCTCGCCGCGCGCCAAGCTCTGGGCGTGAGCTGCGTCGCCCGCGATGGGTCCTCGGCCATCCGCTGCAGCACGTCGCGCAGATAGTCGTAGGGATCGATGCCGAGGTTCTTGCAGCTCACGACGAGAGAGTAGTAGAGGGCCGCACGCTCTCCACCCGCCGCGCTACCGGCAAACATCCAATTCTTGCGGCCGATCGCGACCTGGCGCATCGCCCGCTCTGCGGCGTTGTTCTCGAGGGGCAGACGACCATCCTCGAGGAAGCGCGTCAGCGGGACCCACTGATTGAGCGTGTAAGAGATCGCCTCGCCTAGAGCGCTCTTGGGGAGCACGCTGCCGCGAATCTCCTCGAGCCACTTGCGAAAGCCGCCGAGCAGTGGCCTCGATTGCTCTCGGCGCAGCTCCAGCCGTTCCTCTGAGCTCGCGTTGGCTTCGGATGCCTTGCGTTCGACGGCAAAGATCCGGCGCACGACCTCG
>JAEUHW010000305.1 GCA_016793245.1 Planctomycetota bacterium | reverse complement strand
GCTCCCGCGGAGGAGCATCGATGGCAGTCGAGCGTTGGATGAGCTGGGAAGGCGGTGTGGATCTCTGCGCCGCCACGCGTGCGGGCCTCGCGATGCCGAACGTGCTGATCCACGTGGCGCGCGTGGTTCATACCCCGCTCGGCTCAGCACCCGCCGGCATGCTCCTCTGGCAGCCCGATCCGCAAGCAGCACCCGCCATCGCCGGCTTCGTCTGCACCGACGAGAAGATCGGCGCCTACTTCGGGTCGGCCATCTTCGCCGGCACGCCCTTCGAGCACCTGCCGGTGCTGAAGGCGAAGATCGAGATCCACACGAACGGCGGCAAGAGCGCCTCCTCGCGCGTCGAGGTCGCGGGCTTCGTCTTCGAGACGCGGCTCGAGAACCTGGGCGCGCTCGAGATGATCCAACGCGCACCGCTCCCGACCGCGCCGTTCCACCAGCAAGGGCTCGAAGCACGTTCCAGCGGCGCTTCGCTCAAGGTGAACGGCAAAGCGACCGAGATCCTCTTGCCGCCGATGGGGCCCGGGGGTGGGCCCGCGGCGCTCTGGGCTCCGGCCGGGATCTACGCGCGCTGAGCGCGTCCGACCCCACGGGTCGGGAACAGGAACAGGGATCGAGGGAGATCGGGGGGTGTCGGGCGCAAGCTCGACGCCCCCTTTCTTCTTCGCGCGCCGATCGACGCGGCTCTCCGCTACGATGACGCACATGCTCCGCTCGACCTCGTCGCTCCCGCTGGTCCTCGCGCTGCTCGCGCCGCGCGCGGCGTTGGCACAGGAGCAAGCGGTGCTCGCGGAGCCCGCGCAGCTCCTCGTTCGACTCTGCGCCGACTGCCATGACGGCGAAGCCGCCGAGCGCGGCCTCGATCTGCTCGCGCTCACGGCCGAGAGCAACGCGCAGGATCCGCTGGCGAGCACGCGCCTCGCGTTGGCCGTGCAGCGCTTGCGCTCGCGCACGATGCCGCCGCCGGACGAAGCGCAGCCCAGCGACGCCGAGCGCCACGCCTTGATCACCTACCTCGCCGCGCGCGCCCCCGAAGTCGAAGGTGAACGACTCGCGACGCTGCGTCGGCTGACGCGCGTGCAGATCGAGCGCAGCGTGCGGGATCTCTTCGGCCTCGCGTGGAGCGCCTCAGAGCTCCTCCCCGAGGACGCGACAGCGCACGGCTTCCCCGGCATCGGCGACGTGCAGAACCTCTCGCCGCTGCACTTCGAGAAGCTGCTCGAAGCGGCCGACAGCATCGCCGCGCTGGTCCTCTCGAACACCGCGGCGCGCGCGCTGGTGTTCGAGGACGATGCGCCGCTCGCGATGCATCTGCCTGTGTTCCTCGCGCGCGTCTGGCGTCGCCCGGTGGGCTCGCGCGAAGCCGCGAGCTTCGCCGAGAGCTTCGAGGAGCTGCGGAGCGCCGGCGTGCCGCGAGCCACGGTGGAACGCGGTCTCTTGCGCGCCATCTTCGCTTCGCCGCACTTCCTCTATCGCGTCGAGGTCGGACGCGCCGAGGCTCCGGCGGAGCTCACGGCCCACGAGCTCGCCGCGCGCCTCTCGTTCCTGCTGCGCTCTTCCACGCCGGACGAAGAGCTGCGCGCGCGCGCCGACGACGGCAGCCTGCTTCGCCGCGAGGTGCTCGTCGCGGAAGCGCTGCGCCTCGTTCGCTTGGATGGCGCGCGGCGCTTCGCCGAGGACTTCGCCGCGCAGTGGCTCTCGCTGCGCGACGTGCTCCAAGCGAACGCGGACTTCCGCCGCTATCCGCAGATCTGGAACGGCGCGCTGCGACCCGCGCTCCTCGAGCAGGGCCTGCGCTTCTGCTCGGCGATCGTGGAAGAGAACCGCAGCGTGCTCGAGCTGCTCGACAGCGACAGCACCTTCGTCGATGCCACGCTGGCCAAGCACTACGGTCTGCCGCCGATCGAAGGCGGGTTCCAACGTGTCGCGCTGCCGGATCGAACGCGCGGCGGCGTGCTCGGCATGGGCGCGGTGCTGTTCTCGACGAGCTATCCCCTGCGCACGAGCCCCGTGCGGCGCGGGAAGTGGATCCTGGAGAAGCTCCTCGACGCGCCGCCGCCTCCGCCGCCGGCGAACGTGACCGCGCTGCCGCCCGACGATCAGCAGCCCGACGGCCTCACGCTGCGCCAGCGCTTGGAACGCCATCGCCAGGAGCGCGCCTGCGCCGGCTGCCACGTGCAGATGGATTCACTCGGCTTCGCCCTCGAGAACTACGACGTGCTCGGCCTCTGGCGCGACCAAGTGAACGGCGCGCCGGTCGATGCGCTCGGCACCTTGATCGACGGCACGCCGGTGGATGGCCCGCTCGCGCTGCGCGAGGAGCTCCTGCGGCGTTCCGACGAGTTCGTACGAGCGTTCGCGAAGAACCTGCTCGTCGCCGGCATCGGCCGCGAGATGACGCTGCGCGACGAGCCCGCTCTCGCGGCGATCGTGGCGCAGACGCGCTCGAGCGGCGATCGTTTCTCCGCGCTGCTGGAGGCCGTCGTGACCTCGCCCCTCTTCACTCGTCGTGACCCCGGAGCCCCCTGATGCGACTCGCTCTCCTCGGTCGTCGTGCGTTCCTCCGCGGCGCGGGCGCTTGCGTGGCGCTGCCCTGGCTCGAGAGCCTGGAGGCCGCGTTGCCGCGCACGAACGGAAAGCCGCCGCTCCGCCTCGCGATCGTCGTCACGCCGAACGGCATGCTGCCTTCGGCGTGGAAGCCGACGCGTGAGGAGAGCGGCAGGGGCTGGGTGCCGTCGTTCACGCTGGAGCCGCTGACGCCGTGGAAGCACGAGGTCTCGGTGCTCACCAACCTCGCCAATCGCCAGAGCTTCTCCGGCGACGGGCACTACGCGAAGGTCGCCCCGCT
Source organism: Planctomycetota bacterium (assembly GCA_016793245.1). Lineage (GTDB taxonomy): Bacteria > Planctomycetota > UBA1135 > UBA1135 > JADKAF01 > JADKAF01. The sequence continues at coordinate 570 of JAEUHW010000305.1, read as the reverse complement.
GCTCACGGGCATGCAGATCCGCCGCACCGGCGGCCGCGATCTCTGGAACGGCGTCTCGATGGATCAGCTCGCCGCGCAGAGCATCGGCAACGCGACGCTGCTGCCGTCGCTCGAGCTCGGCTGCGATCCGATCTACCCCGTCGAGGACATGGGCTACTCCACGGTCTACGGCGGGCACATCGCGTGGAGCGCGCCCGATCGACCGATGCTGAAGGAGCTCTCGCCGCGAGCGGTCTTCGAGCGCCTCTTCCGTCGCCAGGAGCTCGCCGGCGATCCCGCGCGCGGCAGCGTGCTCGACGCCGTGCGCGAGCAATCCCGAGAGCTGCGCTCGAAGCTCCCCGCGCGCGATCGCGCGAAGCTCGAGGAGTACGAGGACTCCCTGCGCGAGCTCGAGCGCCGCATCGCCGACGCGGCACGTCGCACGACGCCGGCCCAGGAGCTCTCCACCACCGCCGCTCCGGCCGAAGGCATCCCCTCCGATTACCCGACGCACGTCGAGCTGATGCTCGATCTCATCGCGCTCGCGTTCCGCATCGATGCCACGCGCATCGCGACCTTCCTCACCGCGAA
>JAEUHW010000297.1 GCA_016793245.1 Planctomycetota bacterium | reverse complement strand
GCCGTAGATCGCGATCGGCTTCGCGCTCGGCGGCGGCAGCTCCTCGAGCTCCGCCCCTGCGGGCACGCCGAGCTCCAGCTTCTCGACGCCGTTGTAGAGCGGCAGATAGAGCAGCCACTCGCGCCGCGCCGTCGAGAGTCCCTGCACCAGCCGCGCGCTCACGTCGCGCGCGCTCGGCCGCGTCACCTCGACCCAATGCCACGCACCATCGGCGGCCTTGCCGTAGAGATCGACCCCGCTGACGCCGGTCGCGGGCATGTGCGGCATCGCGAACGAGTCGCTGTTCAAGCGATAGCGCACGTGCAGCTCGCTCGCCGCCGTCGCGAAGCGCGCCGCGATCCCGGCGCTGTCGCGCGAGAGCTCCCAGACCTCCTTCCGCACGACGCCCTCGGCCGCCGCCGGCAAACGATCGTAGGACGCGCTGCGCTCCGCGAAGGCGCGTCCTTCGAGGCGCCAGCTCGCGAGATCGGTCCACGCGAGCTCGCTCGCGCGCGAGCGAGCTCGCAGCGTGAAAGGAGTGAGCAGGGCGGCGGAGCTGGTGATGAGGAAGGAGCGGCGGGTGAGGTGCGGCATGTGCGCATCGTAGGTCGTCCTCACGCGTCCTGCACGCGAACGAATGCAGTGCCGCGAGCGGCCGCGCTTCCAACTCCGAACAGATCGCAACATCGGTAGTCGCCAAGCGAGCTCCTCCTCCGCTCAGCTTTGGCCAGCGCGTCCCGGGCCGCGCACGGACACCAACCCTCCGCGGCGAACTCGCCCTTGCACCGCGGCCACCCCGGCGGCCCATCAGCGCTCGAGTTGTCCGACAGCTCCGTCCATTCGATCCGCGGAATGGCGCTCGCTTGCCGACGTGACCGTGGCGTTGAATACCGTACGTCCTACCCATCAGCGCAGCTCGCGATGAACCAGCCGAAGCCCACCAGCGACCCGGACTCCAAGGACCAGCTCGACCAGATGCTGCGCGACAGCGCGCACAGCGACGGGATCAGCCGGCTGATCGAGAGGCTCGGCGGCAGGCTGCCGATCGTCGATCTGCAGCCGACCGCCGATAGCGGCGAAGGTGTGCCGCTCGCGACTTCGCCGGAGCATGGCCAGGCGGTCGGACAGCACCGCGGCAACCTCCGTGTGCTCGGCGAGATCGCGCGCGGCGGGATGGGCGTGGTGCTGCGCGGCCATGAGCTCGATCTGCGCCGCGAAGTCGCGATCAAGGTATTGCAGCAGCGCTACGCGAATCAGCCGGACGTGCTGGCCCGCTTCGTCGAGGAAGCGCAGATCGGTGGCCAACTCCAGCATCCTGGGATCGTGCCGGTCTACGAGATCGGCGTGCTCTCCGATCAGCGCCCGTTCTTCACGATGAAGCTGGTGAAGGGCAAGACGCTGGCGGCCCTCCTCGCCGAACGAGCGGACACCGCGGCGGACCTCCGCCAGCTCCTCGATGTCTTCCAAGCCGTCTGCATGACGATGGCCTACGCCCATAGCCGCAAGGTCATCCATCGCGATCTGAAGCCCGAGAACGTGATGGTCGGCGCCTTCGGCGAGGTGCAGGTCGTCGACTGGGGCCTGGCCAAGGTGATGCAGCGGCAAGACGACGCGCCCGCAACGGCGTCGACCTCGAGCGAGTCGCAGGCGTCGTTCATCAAGACCCTGCGCGCCGAGCCCGGCTCCGCGGGTGCTTCCCAGATCGGCTCCGTGCTCGGTACGCCGGCCTACATGCCGCCCGAGCAAGCGCGCGGCATGGTCGACGATCTCGACGAACGCGGCGATGTGTTCTCGCTCGGGGCGATCCTCTGCGAGCTGCTCACGGGCACGCCGCCCTACGGCCGCGACTTCGCCATCGCGATCGAACGAGCGGCGCGCGGCGACGTTCGCGAGGCGCTTCAGCGTCTCGACGGCTGCAGTGCCGACGCTCCCTTGATCCAGCTCTGCAAGCAGTGCCTCGCGCCCGCCCCCGCCGCGCGTCCCGCGGATGCCGGTGTCTTGGCGCGAGCCTTGCGTGAGTACTCGGCGAACGTCGAGCAACGCGCGCTCGAGGCACGGCTGGCAGCGGTCGCGGCAACGACTCGGGCCGAAGCCGCCCACCGCACGCGCAATCTGACCGTGGCGCTCGCCCTGACCGTCTTGCTCGCGATGGCCATCGGCGGTGGCAGCTACCTATGGCTGCGCAGCGAGCGCGAGCAGCGCTTGGAAGCCGGCGTCGAACGCGCCAATGCCGCGCTCGCAGAGGCCATGCTGCTGCGCGGCCAGCAGCGCTGGCCCGAGGCGGCGGCGGCAGCGCGACGCGCTGCCGATCTCGTGCCGGACGAAGCGCCGCGCGCCTTCGCCACCTCCGTTCGCCAGGAGCTGGCGGCCCTCGAAGCCCGCGCGCGCGACGAGCGCGACGCCGCGAACCTCGCCGCGGACAACGAGCGGCTCCTGCGGTCGCTGCGCACGATCGCCGAGCCCGACGGCGGCAAGTATGCGCCGACCGACTGGGCGCGTGTCGATCAGCAGTTCGCTGCGGCGTTCGCGGCCCACGGTCTGACCGTCGACAATGCGTCACCGCCGGCGCTCGCACCGCTCGCCGCGCGCGGCATCGGGGAGTCGTTGGCGCAGAGCCTGGTCGAATGGGCCGCGGTGCGTCGCGCGAGAGCCGATGCCTATGGCGCGGAGCTCTTGCTGCGCATCGCGATGGCGCTGGACCCGGATCCCGAACGAACGGCGCTCCGCGGCGCGGTGATCGCAGGCAATGCGGACGCGGTCGTCGCGCTCGCCAAGTCGCATTCCGCCATCAACCAGTCATCGGCGACACTCATCGAGATGGTGCGAGCCCTCCGGGCGGTTCAGCGCTCCGCCGAGGCCATCGATGTGCAGCTCGCTGCTTGCCTCAGGCATCCGAACGATGCGCTGCTCGCCATGGAAGTTGCTTCCACGCTCAATCAAGCTCGGCGAGCCCAAGAAGCGGCGCGGCTCTTGCAAGGCGCCCTCGCCGTGCGCCCCGACAGCGTGGTGATCCGTCGTTCGCTGGCCGTCACGCTCGAGCTCCAGCTACGCGAGTACAGGCTGGCCGAGCAGCTCTTGCGCGAATCGCTGCGCCACCACCCCGACGATGCCTATCTGCACTTGCGGCTCGGCTTCTGTCTGCTCGCGAAGGAACGCGATGACGGGAGCGGTATTCCGTTCACGCGGCAGCCGGATACGCCTCTCAAGCTCGAAGCCCTCGCGGAGCTGAACACGGCGATCCGCCTCTCGCCGCACGCCGATTACCTGCAGGTGCTAGGCAACACGCTGCTCGATCTCGGCCGCTTCGCCGAGGCGGAAGAGTCCGCGCGCAGAGGCCTCGCTCTGGCAGTGCAACAGAACACCGATGCGGAAGTCCGCGCGCACTTGCACCGCAATCTCGGCATCGCCCTCCATCGGCAGGGAGATCTCGAAGGCGCGAAGCGGGAGCTGCGCCTCGCCGCGGAGCTGCAGCCGGAGAACGCCTACATGGTGTGTACCTTGGCGGTGCTGCAGGTCTCGTTGGATAAAGCCGCAAGCATGGCCGCGGTTCGCGCCTACCTCGAGAAGCATCCGAGCTCGAGCTTCGCGCATTCGGTGCTCTCCGGGTTCCTAGAGCAGGAAGGGCAGAAGGAAGAGGCGCTGGCCGAAGCTCAGCGCGCTGTCGAGCTCGAGCCCGAGAATACGACGTATCGAACGGCCTGGATCGCCATGGCGTGGAGACTCGATTCCAACGACCTCGCGCTCTCTGTCTGCGAGCAAGCACTGCGCGAGAACCCTGGCACGTGGGAGCTGTGGGACTTGCTGTGCCTCTTGATGAAGGAGAAGGGCCGCACGCAAGAGCTGCGCGTGCGACTCGAGGCGGCGATGCGCCGCGATCCGACCAACGCGGTTGCGATCGGCGAACTGGGGATGATGAAGCTGAACGCCGGCGACAAGGTCGCCGGCCTCGAGTTGATGCGCCGCTCCTTGGAACTGGGCCTGGACACGCCGGGAGCGCGCGACAATCTCGCCGCGAAGGTGATGGAGGTCGAAGGACCGGCCGCATCCTTGGGGATTCAGGACGAAGCGATCCGCCGCTGGCCTGATCTCGCACCGCTCTACTGGCGCCGAGCGAACACACGCGCGCAGCTCGGACAGCTCGACCTCGCTCTGGCCGACGCAGAAGAGGCCGTTCGACTGGCCCCCCATCGCGCCTTCGGAAGCGAGATGCTGGCGCAGATCCATCTCGCACGCCGCGAATGGCGCTCTGCGCTCGCAGCCGCGCTCGCTGCCCTACGCCCACCGACCGGCGTCCAAGTCGAGATCGAGCCCGCAAGTAGCCCCGAGTTCGCCTTGAACGTGGGCACCGAACTGATCCCGTTGCTGCCTGCCGGCGCCGCGGAGCTGCTGCGCACCGCTACCGAACGCCAGCCAGAATTGGCAGAGGCATGGTGCAATCTCGGTCATGCCCTGGGCGGCGCGGGTCGCCATGGCGAGGCGCTGCCAGCGATGCAGAAGGGCCACGCGCTGGGGAGCACTAGGGCCGACTGGGAGTACCCTTCTGCACAGTGGGTCGACCGAGCGCGGTTCCTGGCCGAGATGGAGACTCGCT
>JAEUHW010000044.1 GCA_016793245.1 Planctomycetota bacterium | reverse complement strand
TCCGCGCGCTGCGCAGCGATGTCCCGCCGCCGGGTGCGCCTGCCGCCGATGCTTCGTGGTCGACGCGCTTCGAGCTGGCGCTCGAGTTCGAGCTCGTGCGCGGGAGCGGGCGCGGCTATCGCCGGCCCTACGTCGCGGCCTGGATCGAGGACGAGAGCGGCGCCGCCGTGCGCACGCTCTGCCTCTGGATCGAGCAGCGCCAGTGGCTGCGCGATCTGCGGCGCTGGACGAAGCTCGATCGCGCGCGCGTCGCCGCGGGCGGCGCTCCGTTCGTCGATGCGATCTCGCGCGCGACGCGCGCGCCGGGGAAGTACGAGCTGCTCTGGGACGGCAAGGACGACCAGGGGAGAGCGCTACCCGGCGGCCGCTATCACCTCTGCTTGGAGGTCGTGCGCGAGCACGGCAGCTACCAGATCCTGCGGAAGAACTTCGACACCTCGGCGGAGCCCTTCGAGCTCGAGCTCGGCAGCAACGAAGAGGTCGGCTCCGCGATCGCGCGCTACCGCGCGCGCGGTGCCGCGCGATGAGCGCACCGGCGAAGCTGCGCCTCGCCGGGTGGATCCGCTGGCTGCATCTCTATCTCTCGCTGGTGAGCTTCGCCGCGCTGCTCTTCTTCAGCGCGACCGGGCTCACGTTGAACCACCCGAGCTGGCTCGGCGGTGATGCGCCGCTGCTCGAAGAGCGGGAAGGCGCGCTGCCCGTCGAGTGGCTCGTTCCCGACGATCTCGAAGGCGGCGCGGTGCGCCGCTTGGAGATCGTCGAGCGGCTCCGCTCCACGCACGCGCTGCAAGGTGCGCTCGATGCCTTCGAGATCGACGAGGAGCAGTGCATCCTCTCATTCCAGGGGCCCGGCTACGCAGCGGATGTGATCGTGGAGCGCGCGAGCGGAACCTATGCGCTCAGCATCAGCCGACCGACCTGGGTCGCCTACATGAACGACCTGCACAAGGGCCGCCACACCGGCTCCCATTGGTCGCTGTTGATCGACGTCTCCGCCGTGCTGGGCGTGCTCGTCTCCGCGACCGGCCTCTTGCTGCTCTTCTGCTTGAAGAAGCGCCGCCGCACCGGGCTCGTCGTGATCGCGCTCGGGACGGCGGCGGTCGTCGCCGTGGCGTGGCTGCTCGTGCCGTGAACCGTGCTCGAGCCGCGAGGGGCTCAGGCGCTCGGATGCGCAAGCTGGCGCTTCAGTGCGAGCGCCGCCATCGCGTAGCCGCCGTCGCGCCCGTCGACGAAGTGCACATGGGTACCGGCGCGCTCGAAGACGAGGCAGGTCATCAGCGCGTGGCTGGAGGCGTGGACGCCGAAGACGAGCTCGCCCGCGCGGCGCCGTGGCTCGAGGCGCGCGACGAGCTCCTCGCGTTGCGCGCGCGTGCCGGCGAGCACCTCGCGCAGCACGTCGTCGAACTTGCGGTAGTCGGTGTTCGCGCGCACCTCTTGCCGATAGCTGCCCCACACGACGCCCGCGGCGCGGAGACCGAGGCGCATGCAGACGCGGCCGAGGAGGTTCTCGGCGCGCATCGCGAGCAGGCGGCGGAGGCGCGCGAAGCGCGCGTCGGCGGGGCCGTGCACCTTGGCTTCGCGCGCGAGCTTCTCTCCACTCAAGCTGAGCTGCAGATGGCGCAGCGCGATGGGATGCGCGTCCGCCGGCGCGCCGTAGATCGCGCGGAAGAGCTCGAGCACCTCGGCGTAGGTGCGCGCGCGTGCGGCTTCGTCGGCGTGGAGCGCCTGCACGAGCCAGGTCGCGATCTCCTCGCGCGGGCTCGCGATGTCGCTCCAACGGCATTCGAGGCCGGAGAAGTCGCCGAGCACGGTCTCCGTCGGCGCCGCGAGGCGGAACGCTCGACCGAGGTCCGCGTGCTTCGCGAGGCGCTCGGCGAGCTGGACACCGCCGCCGGAGAACGCCGCTTGCACGTAGCTCTCCGAGGCGCGATAGCGCGCGACGCGCACGTCGACGCCGCGCGCGCGCAGCTCCGCGATGGGAATGAGCGCCGCGCGCAGCATGAGTCCGAACTGCCGCTCCGCGATCTGCATCGTCGCGCGCAGCGCTTCGCTCGCCGCTTCGCGCGCGCTCGCAGGTAAGCAGAGCGTCGCGCCATCGCCGCCGAAGACGTAGGGGATCTCGATCGGCTGCACCGCGTTCCGCACCGCGACGATCGCGGAGGCGCCGAGCAGGTTCACATCCTTCCAGAGGCCGCGCGCGATGGCGCCGGTCGAGTCGACGAGGTCGGCGATCGCGACGATCCAGTCGTCGGGGAGCGGGGCGAAGCTCCGCGGATCGGCGATGGACTCGAAGTCCGCGTGGATCGGCAGTCCGGCGTAGGTCGCTGGAACTGGGGGCGCCTTAGAGGGCGAGGTCGAGCTCATGGCGCAGAGCTTGTGCGGAGCGCGACGCGGCCGCTAGGCTCGTGTTCTTGCGAGGAGGAAGTCATGACTGCCGAAACTCCTTCGCTCGCCGGCCGCGCGGCACTCGCCGTGCTGCTCATGGTGGGCTTCTACCTGCTGGCGCTCTCGATCTCCGTGGGCCTGATGGCCATCCCCGTCGCCGAGTATTTCGCGATCCATCGCGTGCACTTCAAGCTCGCGTTGGTGTGCGTCGGCGGCGCGTTGGTGATCTTGTGGTCGGTGCTGCCGCGCTGGGATCGCTTCCCGCCGCCGGGTGTGCCGCTTCGCGAGGACGAGCAACCCGAGCTCTTCGCCGTGATCCGCGACGTGGCGCGCGCGGCGGGGCAAGCGATGCCGCGCGAGGTCTACCTCGTGCCCGAAGTGAACGCGTTCGTCGCACAGCGCGGGGGCTTGATGGGCTTCTTCAGCCGGCGCGTGCTCGGCCTCGGGCTGCCGCTGTTGCGCACCTTGGATGCCGATCAGATGCGCGCGGTGCTCGCGCACGAGTTCGGGCACTTCCATGGCGGAGACACGAAGCTCGGGCCGTGGATCTACAAGACGCGCAGCGCGATCGGTCGCACGTTGCAGGCGCTCGAGGGGCGCGGCAGCGCGCTGCGGCATCCCTTCCGCTGGTACGGGAACCTCTTCCTGCGCATCACGCACGCGATCTCTCGCGCGCAGGAGTACGCCGCCGATCGCCTCGCCGCGCGACTCGTGGGTGCGGCACCGCTGCGCGAGGGGCTGATGCGCCTGCCTGCCCTCGCGACCCTCTACGATGTCTACCTGCAGCGCGAGCTCGGACCCGTGTTGAGCGCCGGCCGTCGGCCGCCGTATGCCGAAGGCTATCGGCTCTTCCTCGAGCATCCGGAGATGGTGCGCGCTGCGGAGCAGATCACCGCGGAGGCCGCCAAGCAGACCGAGCCCGATCCCTTCGACACGCATCCGCCGACGCCGCTCCGCGTGCAAGCCCTCGCGGCTCTGGAGCGGTCGGAGACCGCGGCGAGCGATCGGCGTCCCGCGTGGTCCTGGTTGCGTCAGGCGGAGGCCTTGGATGAGCAAGTCCTCGCGTTCCTGGCCGGTCGCGAGCGCGTGGCGAAGCTACCGCGCGTCGCGTGGAGCGAAGTCGCCGAAGCGCTGTGGGTGCCGAGCTGGAAAGCGCAGTTCGAACGCTGGTGTGCGCTCCAGCCGAATCCGCTCGCGGACCTGCGCCTCGGCGCGCTGCCCGCTGCCGTCGCGGAGGCGCGCACGCTCGGCGCGCGCTGCGCCTCGGCCCTCGAGAGTGAGGTACCCGAAGAGCAGCACGAGGACTTCGGTCGCTATGTGCTCAGCGCCGCGTTGGGCCTCGCGCTGCACGGCGCGGGCTTCGAAGCGAGCTCGCCACCCGGTGCACCGGTGACGCTGCGGCGCGGCGAACATGCCTTCACGCCGATCGAGGTCGTCCGCGAGCTCGCCGCCGGCACGCTCGACGAAGCGAGCTGGCGCGCGCGCTGTGAGGCCGCCGGCGTCCTGGAGCTCGCGCTCGCTTGAAGCGACGTGGCGGAGAGTTCCCTCGGCGTCGTGTGAAGTTCCCGCGAGGACGGCTTCGAATCTCGCCGGGCGATCCGCGCGGCGCGTCGGAGCCGAGTCGTCTTCAACGAATCGTGAAGCAGACCGGGTTCCCGAACAGCGGCGGACCCACCGGCCCGATGGCCTGATGCAGCGACTGCACGTAGGCCTCATAGCCGACGAGCGTGGGATCGACGGGGACCACCAGCGTGAACTGCAGCGGGCCGCCGCCGACGCCGCTCCCGAGCAGATAGAGCGGCGGCGCGATGCAGAGCGTGCCCAAGCTGAGATCGAAGGGCATGTAGAGGGGGCCGTTGCCCAGCAGCGCCGCGTGGAAGTTGATGCCGCCCGCATCGAGGGTGAAGGTGATCGGGCTGCCGAGCGCGGGGGTTCCGGAGAGGGTGAGGGTGCCGCCCGCCGGTTGGATCGAGGTGACATCGATCACGGTGCAGAGGAGGCCGCGGTCGACGCCCTGCAGGTCGACGATCTGCCCGGTCCACAGCGAGAGGTCCACCGCGCGGCTCACGAGATAGACGCGCGTGCATTCGAGGCGGTGCGTCAGGCGCTGGTTGCAGATCGTCGGGCCGTTGATCGCCTCCAGGCGACCGACGATGCGGATCGGAGCTTGCGCGTGGAGGCTCGGCGTCACGAGCGCCGAGGTACAGACCAGAAGGACGAGGGCGGCGAGCGAGCGGAGCATGGCGGAACCCGGGGGGGCGGGGGTGATCGGAATCAGAGGAGATCGCGCAGCGTGCGGCCCTGCAGGAGCTGAGGCTTCCAGGTGCCCGCTTCGCGCAGATCCTGCGCGATCCCATAGACGTCGTTCCGCACCTCGGAGGTTCCCGCGCTGCGCAGAGGAAAGCGCAGGAGGCCCAAGCCGCCGTTGCCGACGCAGATGCCGAGGAGCTTCGCGCGCGGGCGCTCGTGCACGAAGAGCGGCGCGCCGCGGTAGTGCGCCGGGATGCCGAAGCAGAGGTGCAGCTCGGGGGCCTGGAGCCCGCGCTCGGCCGCGCGTTCTTCGAGCACGTTGCCTTCGCATGAACGATAGGCCGCGCGCGCGTGCAGGGTTCCGTCCGCCGGCTCCCACGCGACGCAGCCGTAGGCGTGGACGCGCTCCCAGAGCACGGACGCCGCGCTCCGCCCGGCCCAGGTGAAGGGACTCTGCGTCGCGACCTCCGCGCGCCCGATCGCGATCTCCCACGGCGGATCGGCGAACTCGTGCGCGACGATCGGCACGAGCGAGACGGGCGCGCGTCGATCGGCGAGCCGCACCGCGAGGCCGAGGCGCGTGCCGGGCTTCGGCTCCGAGAAGCTCGAGCTCGCGGTGAGGAAGGTGCCGTCCCCATCGAGGAAGAACGCAGTGCCGACGAGCTCGAGCGCCGCGCTCGGCGGGCCCTCGGCGGGGAGGCGCACGATGGCGACGACGTGATCTTGGACGGAGGGCATGAGAGGCGGGCGCCGTTCAGGGAAGCGGGAGCTCGCGGCCGCTGAGCGCGCGGAGCGGACCGACGTGGACGCAGTCGCGTTCGCGCACCGAGCGCAGGACGCAGAGGCCGCGCGCGGCGAGAGCCGCGGCATCGCGCTCGCGGAGCAAGATCTCGGCGCAGGGCTGCGCTAGGAGCTCGCCATCATCTTCGCGCACGTGCAGCGGAAGATCGCCGAGCTCGCGCGTCGCGCTGGGCTCGAAGGCGCCGTCCTCGGCGAGCTGCTCGCCGAGGAACACCGCGAGTGCCAGCGCGCCGCTGCCCCAGAGATAGCCGCTGCCGCGCTCGTCGGCTGGGAGCTCTTCGAAGGCGAGCGCTTCACACGGGGTTCCGCGCTTGCCGTAGGGCAGGCGCAAGAGGAGCCGCGGCGCGGCGAGCGCGATGCGCTCGGCCACCGCACTCGCGCGCAGCGCTTCCCACGCGCGCGCGGCCTCGGCGTCGGCGTAGAGCGCTTCGCCGGGCTCGGTCTCCGCTCGGAGCTCCTCGGCGCCGACGAGGCGCGGTGCTGCCCCCGCGAGAACGAGCGCGCCGCACGCGCGCGCGAGCTCGCCCCAACGCGCGAGCAGCACGGCATCGGCGCGCGTCGCGTCGATCGTCTCGAGCCCGAGCCAGAGCACGGTGCGCTCCTCGGCCGGGTCGTCGCCGCGCGGCGCGAGCACGCGATGCAGCGCGGTCGCGTCGATCGCGACCGAGCGCAGGAGATCGCTCGCGAGCTCTTCGCGCGAGGCGTCGAGCACGCGCACCTTCACGGTGGCAGCGACGCCGATGCGGCGCAGTACGAAGTCGAGCGAGCACCAGGCGATCTCGGCGCGGCGCAGGGCGGGATCGCGCAGCAGCGCGCGCAGATGCGTCGCGATCGCGGCATCGACCGCGCGCAGCAGCTGGTCGCGCTGGGGGTGTGGCGCAGGCACGACGTGCGGGATCACGAGCTCGCGCACGAGGGCCTGCGCGATCTCTGCGCCGGTCCGCGGCAGACCGCTCGGTCCGCGCTCGGAGGTCTCCTGCAACGCGGCTTCGAGTGCGCTCGCGGGCGCGGCGTTCGCCGCATTCGTCGCCGGCGGCGGTGCCGTCTCGAGCTCGGCGCCGAGCTCGCGCGCGGCGGCGGCGAAGGTCGCTGAGTTCTCGAGGCGGCGCCTCAGCGAACGCAGGGGCTCGCAGCTCGCGAGCTTCGTCCAGAGCGCATCGGGCGCGAGGTCCTCGAGCGAGCGCGGGGCGAGGACTTGCGTTGCGCTCCCGTCCGGTGCGCGCAGTTGGAGCTCCACCGCGAGCGTCGCGAAGAGTGAATCGAACTCCTCGGGCTCCACCGTGCGCAGCTTCCGCGCGCCGAGCTCCTGCGGCGCGTGCGCGCCGCGGCTCGCGCGGCCGCTGAAGTCGCCGATGAGAACGACTTCGAGCGTCGGGCGGCCGCTCACTTCGACCCCACGTCGAGGCGCTGCGGCGCGCTCATGTGCTCGCCCGCGATCAGCGCGAGGAAGTAGGTACCCGCGGGCAGCGCGCCGCCGATCGCGTCGTAGAGATCGAGCGTGAACGCGAGCTCGACGGGGGCTCCGGCCGCGAGCGTCTTCGGCGCGCGCACGGGGATCAACACCTCGACCAAGCGCGGGCGCGGCACGTCCAGCGTCGCGATGGCGACATAGGCGCGCACGACGGCGGCGGGCAGGTCCTGCGCCGGGATCTCGGCGCTCTGGTCCGGCTTCGCGCGCCGGCGCGGATCGACGATCGCGCCGGGCGGGAGCACGAGCTGCAGTGCCGCGTGCACCTCGAAGCGCTTCTCGCCGCTGCGGAGCTTCGGCGCGAACGCGAGTGCCACACCCGCACCGGCGAGCTTGGGCGTTGAGTCGCTGCGCGCGAAGCGCCGCGGCGGCAAGGAGAGCTCTTCTTCGCGACGCGTCGCGAGCTCGAGCTCGCGCGCGAGATCGGCGGGGAAGCCGGGCGTCGGCGGCAACGCTTGCTCGCCTTGCCGGAGCTCCACGCGCACCACGTTCGACGCGCGATCGAAGCACTGCACGCGCAGCGCGAAGCGGCCCGCTCTCGCCTCGACGACCCCGAGTGCGCACGCATCGAGCCACACCTGTCCGACCGCGTGCGCGCGCTCGGGGAAGGGCGGCGGATCGTCCGGATCCTCCGACGGCGGCGGAGGAGCAGGCGTCTCGAGCGCAGGGAACGGCTGCGGCTTCGCGCGCGGCGCTTCGGGCGCATCGGTCTTGCGCGGATCCACCGGGAACGCGGGCTCTACGGTCGCGGTTCCCTCCTCGAGATCGACGGCGCAGAGCGCGGTGTTGTCCGGCGGAGGCACGAGCTCGAGCAGCGTTTCGGTCTCGCCGCTGAGATAGAGCAGCGGCAACGCGGCGCCCTGCGCGAGATCGATCCTCTTCGGCGCGCCGAGCCGCAGCGCGCGCGGCGGCACTTGGCGCAGCCTCTGCTGGATCTCGCTCGGCAGGAGCTCCGGCTTCTGGCGGTACGTCGCGTCGCCGATCTCGGCCAGCGCTTCCAGGATCGCGTCTTGCATCGTCGTTCCTTCCAACCTGGTCTCGAGAGGTTCCGCGGAGCGCTCGCTCGCACAGCTCGCGAGGAGTGCAGCGACGAGGATCGCAGCCGAACGCACGGAGCGGCTCATCCGAAGCGCGAGAGGTCGCGCGCCTTGATCTGCACCGCGCAATGCGGGCAGAACTCGCGTTTCCCGGCGTTGCCGATGCCGAACATGATGCAGGTGCCGCTGGAGTAGCTGCCTCCGCCCTTGCCCTGCGCGTCGAGCTGGCCGTCCACCTTGGGATCGAGCGGCGAGCTCGCATCGGCGGTGAAGGTGGCGCCCTCCGCGCAGTGCGTCCCGCTGCCGCCGCGGCGCTGGTACATCTTCGGATGCAGCGGGAGCTGGTTCGTCGTGTCGGCCTTCGGCGGCGTCTGGCCGAAGAGATGCCCCATCTCGTGGTTCATCACGTCGTTCAGGTCGTCGGCGGTCATGCTCGTGCCGGGCAGGATCACGACCATGTGGTAAGGATCCTCCGCCCAGCCCAGATAGGTGCCGAGGGCCGTGCGGACGTCGAGTCCGCCGACGATGATGTGCTTGCGATCGACCTCGAGATCGGTCGGTCCCTTGCCGCAGGGGCAGCCGGCCCCTGGGCATCTGGAGGGGCGCTTCACGCGCACCTCGCGGCTCTCGCCGCGGCTCGAGTCGAGGCTGATGTCCGCGTCCAGCAGCTTGCCCTTGTGCTCGAGGACCCAGGCGCCGGCGCCGCCGTTCGCATGCCGGTCCCAGCGGTGAGCCTCCCACGACGAGGAGATCAGGGTCTTCTTGCCCTTCTCCAGGCAGGGATCGAACACGCCGACCTTGCGGTTGGCCTGTCCGGACATCGTCACCTTCACCACGCGATGCTCGGGGTTGTCGCCTTGCTTGAAGGTGAAGTTCATCCAGTCGGACTTGTTGCCCTTCGCGTCCCACTGCCAGTCGCAGAGGATCAAGTGCGACTTCGGGGAGCGGTCCTGCGTCGGCGCGACGTAGAGCTTCGCGAAGTCGGTGATGTTGTGCGTGCCGACGCAGAGCTTCTTGTCGTTGCCCGTGCCGGGCTTGAACTGCCACGACGGGCGGAACGCATCGGGGAACTCCGTCGCCTCGAAGGTCTTCGCGTCGACCTCCTCGCTCGCGAGGAAGACCTTCTCGAACGATGCGACGCACTTCGCGCGGCTCGGCAACGTGGCCGTCTTCGGCGCGCTGATCTGGTACCAGTGCTTGCGCCAGACCTCGAACTCGTCCGACTTCACGGCGCGCGCGCTCTCGTGCTTCACGTCCTCGGCCAGGGCGGCGAGCACGCGCACCTTGTTACCCCCGAACCAGCCGAGTGTCAGCTTCGCCTTGGCGATGCCCTCCGCGTCGGTCTTCGACTTGGTCGTGATCTTGAAGCGGTGATTGGCGGCGTTCACGACCTTGCCGTCGTACTTGCCGTTGTCGGCGTGAAGCTCGAGATCCCAGTACACCGTGACCCCGGCTTCCTTCTTCTTGATATGTGCGGTGAGCTCGACCTCGTTGCCCCAGCTCGTATCGTCCTTCTTGGGCTTCAGATTCACGTACTGGCGGATGCACTTCCCGGTGTTCGGGCGCACCTCGACGAGCTCGTGCGGCTCGAGCTCGAGCTTCACGGCTTTCTTGTCGCCGGCGGCGAGCGTCACCTTCACCGGGTCCTGGAACGAATAGCCCATGCCCTTCGCGGGGCGCGCGCTCACCTCGTAGCTGCCCGGCTCCAGTCCGCCGATCGCCATCGGCTTGTCGCAGGTCGCGGCGCTGCTGCGCTTCTTCTTGCCCGCCGCGACGTAGAGGTCGTTCCAGAAGTTGTTGCCGCCGTTCAGCTTGCCGCCGTCCTTGCGGACCACGGTGATGGTGAGCGTCGCGAGCTTGCAAGGCTGCGCCGCGCCGCCTTTCTTCGCGCCGCTGTCCTTGCTCTGCGCGCCGCTGTTCGCGCTCTGGAGATCGTTGCCGGGCATGGGTTCAGAGCTCCGCTGCGCCGCTCGAGGGTTCGCTGGTCGCGCGCGCCATCACCTCGTCGAGGCGATCGCGCCCCGGGCGGTGCTTCTCGGCGAGGAGCTTCGCGATCCACGGCTGCTGCGCCTCGACCTCGGGGCCGTAGGCGCAATGGAGATTGAGCAAGCGCAGCACGTCATACTCGGCGTCGATCGCGAGCTCGTCGGCGCGTGAGGAGACGCGTGCGATGAGCGCGCGGACGCCGGCTTCGCCTGCCGCTGCGAGCACGGCGGGCCAGTGCTTCGCGACGTGCGCGAAGGCGTCCTCCTCCTCGAAGCGCGCGCGCTGCGCGCGAGAGAAGACCTCCCATTGCTCGGGTCGGATGCGGAGCATGATCCTCCGCCGCGGGGCTGCGCGGCGCGGCGCATCGTAGCTCCTCGCGAGAGCAGCACAAGCGCCACGCGGTTGCTGCGCCGCGCAGGTCTGGCTATCGTCAGCGCGCGAACCCCTACCCCGTGCGCGAGGTCGAGCAAACCATGGGCGTCCAAGTCGTAGCCACCGCGATGATGTCCTGCTCCTTCGGCGCCGCCCCTTCGACCCTGTCCGTGATCCCGGCGGGCCGTCCGCTCGCGGGCGGATTGCCCGCGGCGAACATCACCGACATGGCGCCGATGGTGAACATCCCGCCCTTCGGCATGTGCAATACGCCGAGCAACCCGACCGTCGCCTCGGCGACGGCCGCGGCGCTCGGGGTCCTGACGCCGATGCCGTGCGTACCGGTGACGACGGCGCCCTGGGCTCCCGGCTGCGCCACGGTGCTCGTGAGCGGCATGCCGGCGCTCAACAACTCCAGCAAGTGCATGTGCGCCTGGGGCGGCGTGATCTCGATCACGAACCCGGGGCAGACGACGACGATGGTTCCTTGAGCTGAGAGGCTGAAAGGAAGTCGATGCTACAGCCTCCTATGTTCCTTGGCGCAGCGGCTGACGCCGCTGCGGCTCGTTTGTCTGCTGGCGCAGCGCCTGACGGCGCTGCAGCTCGTTCGTGAGCATTTCTTGCTCACTCTCTGAGCGCCGATGTCCTGAGCGCTGCGCCTTCGATCGCTCGACGCGCAGCTACTCCGGGAGCGCCAGGCGCAGCTCGCGCGGCGGAACGCCGTCCGGCGTGAACGCGAGCAGCTCGCGCCCATCGGCGCTCTCCATCGCGTACGCGCGCACCGGCCCGAAGACCTGCGCCATCTCCTCGGCGTTCAGCGTCGGCAGATAGAGGCGCAGCACGCGCGGGTCGTAGAAGCGGAAGAAGAGGCGCTGGCCGTCCGGTCCGGCGACGACGAGGAAGCGCTTCAAGTGCCGGCGCAGCGTTCCGAGCTCGAGCGTCGCGCGCACGAAGACGCCGTAGCTCTTCCCCCAGCCGCGCTCGAGCAGCCAGGTGGTGAACGACGCGTCGCGCTCGAGGCGCACGAGATAGGGCGCCGTGCGCGCGACGCTGGGCGAGAGCTTGCCCGCGAGCAGGCACTGGGCCTCCGCGCCGTGCGTCTCGAGCGCGCTCGCGAGCTTCTCGATACGCGCGCCATCGAGCACGGCGAAGGTGCTGGCGCTCGGGTCGCGGAAGAGCTGCTCGCGCAGCAGCTCGAGGCCGCGCTTCGTCAGTCGTGCCGTCGCTTGCATCACTTCGCGATCCTCGCGGCTCCGCCGCAGCGGCTCATTCCTGACAGACTTCGCAGAAGGGACGACCGTCGTCCGAGGCGTTCTGCAGCGCTTCGGCCTGGCGCGAGGACTCCGGCGTCTCGACGTCGCTGGTCGCCACATTGGCGGCTTGGCTCGAGCTCTGTCCCGCGCTCGCCGCCTCCGCATCGGCGGCGGCGGTGATCTCCTTCGGCTCCGCAGGAGCCTCGGGCGCGTCGGGTGCCACGGGAGCGCCCGGGGCCTGCGGGCTGCAGCCGCTGCCAGATCCAGCCGCGCCGCCGCTGTTGATCATCACCTGCGGACCGGAGATCGCGACGCCCGAGGCGGAGATCACGACGAAGCCGGCGCCGGCCTTCAGCGTGAGCTGCGTCCCGGCCTCGATCACGACGTTCATGCCGCCCTTCAGGTGCATGTTCATGCCGCCTTCGGCGGCCCAGTCCTGGCCGGACTTCAGCAGCATCTTCATGCCCGCGTCGACGTGCAGCTCCTGGCCGACCTTCGTCTTCATCTTGGAACCGACGTCGAGCCCTAGCTCGCCGGCGATCTTCTGCAGCGCGTCGCCGCCGACCTCGAGGTTGTCGGCACCTTCGACCTTCTCCTTGCGATCGCCGGCGATCTTCGCGCTCTCGCTGCCGTCGATCTGCGTCAGCACGTCGCCGGTGTAGGTAGCGTGCGTATCGCCGCCCACGCTGAGCTTCGAGTTCGCGACGATCGTGCGGTGCTCGTCGTTGCCGACGAAGTCCTTGCGATCGTGGAGCACGCGGTGCTGCTCGTCCTTCTGCGCGTGGAGGTAGATCAGCTCCGCGTCCTTCGTGTCGTCGAAGCTGAGCTCGTTCACCGCGTTGGTGGCGCCGCCGTGCGAGCGGCTGCGCCAACCGCTGATGGTCTTCGATCCGGGGAGCGCGAAGGCCGGGGTCGTGTTCGCGTTGTAGACCGCGCCGGTGACGAGCGGCCGATCGGGGTCGCCGTCCAAGAACTCGACCACGACCTCTTGCCCGACGCGCGGCAGGAAGAGCACGCCGGCGCCTTTCCCCGCGCTGGGCTGCATGACGCGGATCCAGCACGAGCTCGCGTCGTCCCGCTGGCCCTCGCGGTCCCAGTGGAACTGCACCTTGATGCGCCCGTGCTCGTCGGTGTGGACCTCGGCGCCCGAGGGACCGACGACCATCGCCGTCTGCGGGCCGCGCACATGCGGCTTCGGCGTGCGGCGCTGCGGGCGCACGAGGACATCGTCCGGGACGCAGCAGAACTGATTCGAGTAGCCGCCGGTCTGCGAGGCCGCGTGCTGGAGCGCGGTGACGACGAAGCTCTTGCCGTCGTCGAGCTCGTAGCGCGTGTGCTTCAGGCGGAACTTCACTCCCAGCGCGAGCGCCGGGCAGCCGCCCTGCGCCTCGACGACGCTGTGCTGCGCTTCCTCGGCCTCCATGCGCGCGCGCACCTTCGCCTCGCCGTGCTGCGCCTCGGTGTAGCGCCCCGGGTACTCGAAGCGGTGGAAGGTCGCCGCGTTCGGCAGCGTGAGGACGGTGTCGATCTCCTTCAGCAGGCTCGTCGTCGGCGCCTGGAAGTCGTAGTCGGTGTGACCCCACTTCCCCGAGACGAACTCGAAGCGATGCTCCCACGCGGAGAGCTGCGTCGTGCTCGCCTCGTGGCTCACGTATTCGAGCTCCGCGATCGTGCTCTCGGTATAGCTCGCGGTGCTGTCGGCGAGCACCAGCACGTGGCGGTTCGCCTCGAAGCGGAAGAAGTAGAAGATCCCTTCCTCCTCGAAGAGGCGCGAGAGGAAGTCGAAGTCGCTCTCGCCCCACTGCACGCAGTACTCGTACTGCGGATAGCTGCCCGTGACGCCCGAGGTCTCGAAGTCGCTGAAGCCGGCTTCGCCGAAGATCGCCTCGGCGATCTCGACCGCCGACTTCTGCTGGAAGATGCGGTAGTTCGAGCGCTTGGTGAGGAACCAGAGCCAGGGCACGAGCTCCGCGCGATAGCGCTCGACGCCCTTCTCGTCGAAGCCCGCGAACGCGAAGCGCTTCACGAAGCCCCCGAGCTGCCGCGCGTCGGTCGAATCGAAGGCGAGCTCGATGCCGATGTACTTGCCGACCAAGTCCAGAGGCTCGAAGCTCGCCGAGCCTCTCTGGAGCTCGAGCGTGAACTCGAAGAGCGTCGAGAGCTCCTCGCGTCCCTGGAGCGCGGTCGGCAAGAGCGCCTCGGGATCGACGGGTGTCGAGATGTGGATGAGGTAGGGGTTCGTGCTCATGGCGGCGCGCGCAGTCTAGACTTCGGGCGCGGTGGGGGGATAGCGGTGGGTGGGGGGAGTTTCGTGGAGGGGTGCGAGGGCGCAGGCTTTCGAGCGCTCCATGCCACGGGCGTGCGCGCGCTCGGAGGCGGTCCTGCGGGTTCGCTTGTCGATTCGACCCAGCGAGCAGATGCTGGGCAGCGTTCTCGGCGCTTGCGGCTAGGAAGTGCTTCGAGAAAGCGAGCGCCGCGGCGCCGGCCACGGTTTCTCGATCGAAGCGCCAACCGACTAGCGTTCTCGGCTACGGATGAGGTTCGCCTTCTTCTCGATCGATAGGTGCAGCGATGACGTGCATGGACTCAGCGGATATCCGGAGCGCCTGTGGCTCGATGCGGCCGGCTCTCGCCGGACCCCGTGGCTTGGGTTGGATTCTCGTCTTCCTCCTCTCGTGCGGGTCGTTGGGGCGGGCTCAGGGCGATGCGCTTTCTGAGACGTGGAAGTCGGGGGAGTGGCGAACGACGTTTTTGGCCAACGCGGGCCAGTGGCGCGAGAGCTTGCTCTACTTCGCCGTTGTCGATGGAGTGGAGTGGCAAGTCGAGCGCGATCGCATCATTCTCATTCGACGTCGCGACGCGGGCGGCGAGGATGTGCCCGGCTGGAGAAGTGGGCATCCTTCGCGGATTCGACCGAAGGGGCTCGTCGAGTTGTACACGATCGTCTTGTCGTTTGAAGGCGCGGTGCCAGGATTTGGAATCGAGGGCGACGGCGCATCTGGAGTTGCCACTTATCTGGTGGGATCAGATTCCGGACCGGTAGCGCATGAGTGCCCACGCTTTCGCGGGCTTCGTTTCCGCGGAGTATATCCAGGAATTGATGCGCTGCTCTTTACCGACCAGGTAGGGATGCGCCTTGAATGGGATCTCAGCGACGGTGCTTGCCTGGACAGCATTCAGGTCGCGTTGGACGGTGTCGATCGCTTGGAGGAGAGAGACGGCTTCTTGGTGGCCTGGTCGGGCGTGGAGCGGCTGACCTTCGATCCGATTCAAGCGTTCTCGAGTCAGAGTGAAGTGGCCTGCTCTTACCGGCGGCCTCGCTCGAATTGCTTTGGTTTTTCGCTGCTGGAGGGCAGGTACAGTGCTAGCTCCATGTACATCGATCCGGGCATTGTCTGGTCCTCCTACTTCGGCGGGGCCGGAGGAGGAGGAGATCACATTCGTGCCGTTGACGCAGTAGACCGAGAGAGGATTGCCATCGTGGGATGGACATCTTCTCCGAGCTTTCCGACGACTCCTGGAGCCTGGTCGGCTGCAATGGTCGCAGGGTACGAAGCTTACGTTTCTGCAATCGATACGTCACGTTCCGGTTCGAACGCCCTGTTATCATCGACCTTTCTTGGAGGGTCGGGGTATGACTTTGCGAGCGACCTAGCCGTATTGGAAGATGGATCGATTGTGATTGCAGGGGAGACGAGCTCGCTGGACTTTCCGACGACCGTTGGTTGCTTGCAGCCTCAGTATGGAGGGGGAACTGGTGCCCCCATTGAAGAGTCCGATCTATTCGTTGCGATCATAGATCCCCGACTTCAGGGGGTGGCTCAGTTGGCGTACAGTACCTATTTGGGCGGGCGTTCCAACGAGTATGCCTTCGAAATGCGACGCCTATCGCTGGATCGGGTCGCCATTTGTGGAGACACGGACTCGCCTGACTTTCCTGTGACGAGCAGTGCGTTATCGGCTCGCATTGCTAGCAGGAGCGCCGATGGCTATGTGCTCGTGTTGAATCCTCGGGCCCAGGGTTCGGCGCAATTGATCTATTCAAGCTATTTTGGCGGGACATTCGCTGACTACTTCTATGCAATGGATGTGTCCGATTCTGGCTACCTGTTGCTCGCTGGCGATACGGCCTCTGACGGTCTACCGACGACCCCCGGGGCTTATTCTCGCGTGCAAGGAGGAGGCGGGGATGTCTTCCTGCTCGAGCTGGACATTCTTGCGCCGCCTTCTGCTCAGGTTCGTTACTGTACCTACATCTGGGCGCCGGACTCGGAGTCCGCTTTCGGTGTCGGGTACGGTCCAGGCGGTCTGATCTACGTCTGCGGAAACGCAGGCTTCGGTGGAGCCGGAACCTCGGCGTTTCCCATAACTCCAGGCGCGCTGACTCGATCTCGAGTAGGTGATATCGCGAGCTTCTTCTCCATCTTGGATCCTTCCCGCGTCGGTGCCGCACAACTCCGATACTCGACCCTCTTGGAGGGCGCCGGTGTTGATGTTTGTTTGGGTCTCGACGTCGACCGAACCGGCATCGTGGATCTCTTTCTGACCACAACTTCGCCTAGTTTGTACGCAACGGCGGGTTCCTACTTAGCTAGTAATCCGGGGCGCCAAGGCTACGATGTTGTCTTTGCGATGCGGCTCGATCCGTCGCGCCTTGGCGCGGATGGAGTCCTGTATGGTAGCTTCTTTGGAGGGACTTTCGGCGCGACTTACCTAGATGGAGGCCTGCGCTTGAGCGATTGGAGCTGTTCGCTGGTTGGAACCACTTCCTCCATCGACCTGCCGACGACGCCGAACGCTTGGCGTCCGAGTTACATTCCTGGCTGGGACGGCTTCCTCTCGATCCTCGACATGCTCCCCACCGGCGTCACCTCCTACGGCCGCAGCACCCCCGGCTGCCACGGACCCAGCGCCCTCACCGTGCGCTCGATGCCCCGCATCGGAAACCCGAGCTTCGAGATCTGGTCCGTCGCCACTCCGCCGAGCGCCGTGGGAGTCCTGCTCCTTGGCGATCGCTCCCTGGTCCCTCCCGTCGACCTCTTCGGAACCGAGCTCTTCGTCGATCCCTCGCGACGCGCGTTCTTAGCACTGACGCAGCTCAGCGAAGCGCGTGGCGTCTCGATCGCGAGCTTCGCGATCCCGGCGCAGAGCTGGCTGATCGGCCAGACGCTCTACGCGCAATCGCTGTGGTTCGAAGCCACGAGCCCGAGCCCGTGTCCGCCGCTCGGCCTCTCGGCCTCGCACGCGCTGGAGATCGTGTTGCAGCGCTGAGCTCCCTTCGAACGACGAGCACGGAGCCGCTGGCGCAAGGCCACGGGGTTCGACTCGCGGCGGGGATCGCCCCGCCTTTGCCGACTTTCCCTTGAAGGCACGGCGCCGCGGCGCGCCAATGGGAACCGTGGACCGCGCGCGCTGCGCCGCGGCCCACCTTCCCGCCGCCGCGCGCTCCCCCCGTGCGGCCCTTCCTTCGCCTCTCGGACGACCGTGCTCAAGCTGCGCATCCTGAAGCCGGGTCAGCCGCCCCGCGAGCTCGCCTTTGCCGCGGACGAGGCCGTCGTCGGCCGCGCTCCCGGCTGTGACGTCGTGCTGACCGAGCCGTACGTCAGCAAGCGGCACGTGAAGGTCCTGGCCGGCGTCGTCGTCGTCGACCTGGGCTCGAGCAACGGCACGCATGTGAACGGCGTGCGCCTGGCCGAGCCGGTGCTGCTGCTGACCGGCGAATTCAAGCTCGGGACCGAGGAGGGCGACGTGCGCGTCGCGGTGGAGCACGAGCCCGAGGGCTTGCTCGACCAGCCGGCCGTGGTGCGCGTGCGGCAGGAGCTCGAGGGCGAACGGCGCCGCGCGGCGGGGCTCGCGAACGAGCTCGCGGCGCTGCGCGCCTCGGAGCAGGCGCGCGCGGGCGCGCCGCAGGACGGCGCGAGCGACGAGCTGCGCCGCGAGCTGCGCGATGCGAAGCAGCGCTTGGAGTCGCTGCGGAAGGAGATCGAGGCGCGCGACACCGCGGCCTCCGAGGGGATCCAGGCGCGGCTCGCGCAGGACGCGTTGCTCGAAGTGCAGCGCGCGAAGGAGGCGCTGGAGCGCGAGGTGAACGAGCTGCGCGCCGCGACGCCCGCGGCGGCGCTGGAGGCGGCGAAGCGGGCACTCGCCGCGCGCGTCGCCGAGCTCGAGGCGGACGATGCGGAGCTGCGCGAGCGCGTGCGGCGTCTCGAGTCCGAGCTCGCCGCGGCGAAGGCGCCCGCAGAGGCGGGGGGCAATCTCTCGACGCTCTTCTTCAAGCTCCAGGCCGAGAACCGGGAGCTCCGCCAGAAGCTCGAGCAGAAGGGTAGCGGCGGCGTCGAGTC
>JAEUHW010000042.1 GCA_016793245.1 Planctomycetota bacterium | reverse complement strand
CTCTCGCTTCTCGCCTTCACGACACGCATCGACGCGAGAACGACGCGAGACCTCGCGACGAGGGCGAACATGCGAACGCGAGGTGCGCGACGACCGCTCCGCCAGCCCTCCGGCGAAGCAAGCGCCGCGCCCGCCGCGCGTGAACGACGTCGAACGACCCCGTGCGTCGACGCGTGATCAACGTCGGAAAGGATTCGAGATCGAGCGCGGCGGTCACGTCGCTTGCGTCGCCTCCGGATGCGGCTTCGCTGCGTCGATAGACATCGTGCGACGTTTCGGAGCCCGCGGGAGGCGGGGGCTCCGAAACTCATGCTACGGGAGAGAGCGGACGTCGATGTGAGAGCCACGTCGAGAGACATCGGTTCGTCGCCCGCGCGGCGGTAAGGCGAAAGTGCCGATCTGCTGCGCAGCGCGGATGCGCAGCGCACAACGTCGCGCATTCAAGATTCCGACTTTCTATGAAACCAACTGCGCCTCGCGTGCGTTCTTGATACTCGAACGACAGCGGGGAAGGCGACGCGCAACGAGGCAGAGGACTCCACATGCGCCGCAAGGATCAACAGCTCGAGTTCGACTTCCGTCAGCATGGCGGCAAGCGGAAAGGTGCGGGACGGAAGCCGAAGAACGCGGAGCCCGGTATGCCGCATCGTCAGCGCTCGAAGAAGAAGCGCGGCGAGCCGCTGCACATCACCGTGCGACTCGCCGATGGCCTGCCATCGCTGCGCAGAGGCGGCGCGTTGAAGGTCGTGCTCGCAGCGCTCAGCGCGAGCAGCGATCGCCATGGAATGCGAATCGTCCACTACTCGATTCAACGGGACCATCTGCACCTACTCGTCGAGGCCGAGGATCGGGAGTGCGTCGCAAGCGGCATGAACGCGCTGCTCAGTCCACTCGCGCGCGCGCTGAACAAGCTCTGGAGCCGTCGTGGCAAGGTGTTCCCCGAGCGCTATCACGACGAGGTGATCTCGACGCCGACGCAGGCGCGCAATGCACTGCGCTACGTGCTGCAGAACGGCAAGAAGCACGGTGTCGTGTTGCCTAGCGCGCTCGATCTCTGCTCGAGCGCGCTCGTGTTCGATGGATGGAAGACGGGACCGTCAATCGCTTCGATCCCATCGGCGCGAGCGGTGGCCGTCGTCGTGCCCGCTGCGACCTGGCTGCTCGCCACCGGCTGGCGCCGCCACGGCCTGCTCGACATCCAAGAGCTGCCCCAGAAGAACCGACACGCCGGTCGACCGCGAGCGAACCTCGCGCAATCAAGTTCCCGAGCCGCCTCGCGCTGAACCACGTCGAACTGCCGCCGCGAGGGCGTGGAACTCGTGTCCATCGACGTCGTCCTCGCGTCGACGTCCGATCGTCCCCATGAGCATGAGTCTCGGAGCCCCCGCCTCCAGCGGGCTCCGAGACGGCGCACGCTGTCTATCGACGAAGCGAAGCCGCGCCCGGAGGCGCAGCAAGCGACGTGAACGACGCGCTACGCGCCGCGTTTCTCGCTCGCGTCGAACGCGCGTCGATCGACAAACACCACCAACGTCCGTGGGGCGCGTCGGGCGCGGCGCTTGCTTCGCCGGAGGGCCGGGCGTAGCGCCTGCGCGGTCTTGCGTTCGAACGCCCCTCGCTCTCGCTTCTCGCTTTATCGAGCGTGCCAAGCCGCTCTGCTGCGTCGCGACATCGAGCAGCCCTTGGGTTCGGGACTCGACGCGAGAGCAACGACCTTCGCGCCCCAAGGACTCTAGAGGCGGGCGAGCACGGGCTTCAGAGTGCTCGTCCAGTGCGCGTAGCCCTTGGCATTCAAGTGCAGGAGGTCTTGCACGAACCACTGCGGATCGGGCAGACCCTCTGGCGTGACCATGGTGGCTGCTGTGTCGAGGAAGTGCAGCGAGGGATCGCTCTGGCAGCGCGCAGCGATGAGTGAATTCGCTTCGCGCACGGCGGCGAGGTGGGCGACGCGGCTCGGCGTGGGCGTGATCGAGATGTAGACGAGCGGGGCCGAGCAACCGAGGGCGCGGAGGCGCAGGACGAGCTCGTCGAACCGCTCCGCGACCCACGCGGCGCTGCGCGGAGATTCTCCTGCGATGTCGTTGCTGCCGGCGAACACGACGACCGCGGCGGGATCGTGGCGCGCGACCAAGCGCTCGAGCCAGTAGACCGTGTCGAAGAGGCCCGAGCCGCCGAAGCCGCGGTTCAGCACGGGCAGCGGCGCCATGTCCTCGGCGAGCGTCTTCCAGAGGCGGATGCTCGAGCTGCCGACGAACACGATCGGACGCCGCGGCGGCACGGCCTCGCGATCGAAGGCGTCGAGCGTCTCGCGCCAGCGCAGCGGACTCGATCCCTCGGGGATCGAGGCCGGCGTGCGCGAGGTGAGCAGCCCGGCCATCGCGCGGCCGAGGGCGTCGCCGATCTTCAAGTAGCTCTCGCCGTTGCCGTACCAGTGGTGGCCGTGCGTCGTGTTGGGGGAGTCCTCGGCCTTCCGCAGGAACTGCCGCGTCGCGACGAAGCGCGTGTTCGCGACCACCGCGGGTGCGTAGCAGCCCGCGCGTTGCGCGTTCCGGAACTCCTCGCCCTCCCAGTTCCCCGTCTCGCCGACGACGAAGGGCAGCTCGGGATCCGCGAGCTCCGCGCGCAGGTCGGCGATGAGATGCGCCAGGTTCTGCGCGTAGCTCTTCGTCGCCGCGTCCTCGCAGGCGTCGTTCCAGCCTTGGAACCAGAGGAAGCCATCCAAGCGCGGGCGGTGCTTCGCGAGCTGCGGATGATCGACCGCGAGCTGCGAGAGCGCCTCGCGGTACTCCGCGAGCATCTGCCGATAGAAGGGACCGACCTCGCCGCCGGCGCTCGGCGGACGGAAGTCCTTCATGAGGCTCTTCCCACCCCAGGCGGTCTTCACCAGCAGCACGGGCTCCGTGAAGCGCTCGCCGAGCACGCGCCCGATGCCGAGCTCGGGGCCGAGGTGATGCCGGCCGCCGTACACGGCGAAGCCGATCGAGAGCGGGCCGCACTTCCGCTCGCCGCTCCCCGTGCGATAGGTGACGAAGACATCGTCGCGGGTCGCGAAGGAGCCATCGTCGCGCAGGAGGTCCTTCCAGTCGGACTGGCCTTCGGGCGTGCGCAGGAACGCCGCGAGCGTCCCGCGTCCGCCGTTGTAGTCGCGCGCATCGTCGAGATCGACGACGCCTTGACCTTCCATGTTGGATTGGCCGGCGAGCAGGAACACGCGCAGGGTCGGGGGCTCTTGCGCGGCGAGCGGGAGGGCCAGGCCGAGGAGGAGGGCGAAGAGGTGCGTGAACATGCGCGCAGTGTACTCGCCGATCGCGAGGAGATTGGTTTCGATTCACCTCGGCGGATGGCTACGATGCCCTCCGCGAGAACGCGTCTCCTGGCCGATGACCACGGTTCCGAGGGGGCGTCTCGCTCAGGCAGCGCTGCGAGGCCCGACCCGCCTTGATCCTCGGACTCAACAAGTACACGCATTCGACCGCAGCGGCGCTCTTCGACGAGCAGGGCGCGCTGCGCATCGCGCTCCAGAAGGAACGCCTGACGCGGAAGAAGCACGCCGGCGGCGATGTCGCCGACCTGATGCGTCACCTCCTGCAGAGCACAGCCGTGCCGCTCGCGGACGTGCGCCTCGTCGTCCAGAACAACCACCTCTTCCGCATCGACGAGTACGAGCGCGGGTTGCCCTTCCAGGTAGGGCTGCATGCGGCGCCGCCCTCGTCGCTGGACCCGCACAATCTCTTCCCGCACGCGGAGAAGTGGGAGCTCTCGCACCACCTCGCGCATGCGTGGAGCGTCCTGCCGTGCGCGCCGTTCGACGCGGGGTTGATCCTCGTGATGGACGGCATGGGCAGCCCGCGCGAGCTCGCGATGGAACCGGCGGGCAGGCGCTTCGCGAACGATGCCGCGCTCGAACGGGAGCCGGGCTTCGTCCAGGTGCCCGAGACCCTCGATCCCGCGCAGCGCTGGCGCGAGGCGGAGACGGTCTACAGCTTCCGCGACGGGCGACTGCGCTTGCTCTTCAAGCGCTGGACTCCGGTGCGCAGCCCCGAGTTCCTGTTCAACTACGGCTTCGACGACATGGAGAGCGTGGGGGCTGTGTACTCGCGCGTCTCGAGCCAGCTCTTCGGCGACTGGAATCAGTGCGGCAAGGTGATGGGGCTCGCCGCGTACGGCGATGCCACGCGCTGCGCTCCGTTCTTGAAGGGTTCGCTCGAGCGCTTGCGCGTGGACTGGGACGTGCTCGGCGCGCTGCCGCATCCGAACGAGTGGACCGTCGCGCGCCGCCGCAAGCTCTACGAGTCGTTCGCGGCCCGCGTGCAGAGCGACTTGGAGCGCGTCGTGCTCGACTTCGTGCGGCGCTTGCGTCGCTCGAGCGGCGCGAAGAACCTCTGCTTCACGGGCGGCGTCGCGCTGAACAGCCTGCTGAACGGGCGGATCGTGCGCGAGGCCGGCTTCGAGCGCGTCTTCATCCCGCCCTATCCGGGCGACGAAGGCGTGGCCATCGGCTGCGGGCACTTCGGCGTGCACGAGCTGCGGCGCGTGAAGGCCTCGCGCGTGGCACCCTCGCCGTATCTGGGCCGCGAGATCCCCGCGGAAGAGCTCGAGGAGGCGCTCCTCGACTACGCGCCGTGGATCGAAGTCGAGCGCCCCGCGGATCTCGTCGAGCGCACGGCCTTGGCCTTGGCGCGGCACGAGTTCGTCGCGTGGTTCCAAGGGCGCTCCGAGTTCGGCCCGCGCGCGCTCGGGAACCGCAGCATCCTGGCGCATCCCGGGCGGCGCAGCACGTGGAAGCACTTGAACGCGCGCGTGAAGAAGCGCGAGGCGTTCCGGCCCTTCGCGCCGACGGTGCTCGCCGAGCGAGCCGCGACGTACTTCGCCTCGGATTCCGCGAGCCCGTACATGTCGCTCACGGTTCCGACGCACGCTCGCGCCGCAGCGAAGCTCGCCGCCGCCGTGCATGTCGATGGCTCCGCGCGCATCCAGACGCTCACTCGCGAGATGAACCCGCTCTACCACGAGCTCCTCTCGGCTTTCGAGCGCAAGACCGGCCTGCCCGTCTTGCTCAATACCTCGTTCAACATCGACAGCGAGCCGATCGTCGAGAGCCCGGAGGACGCGCTGCGCGCGTTCCTCGACTCCGAGTTGGATCTGCTCGTGCTCGGTCCCACCTTGGTCCGGAAGTGCGCGTTCCCCTCGCCGCGCCGGCTCGCCAAGCTGGTTCCGCTGCACGCGATGGATGCCGTCTTGGAGACGCGGAGCGAGGTCTCCGGCGAGCCGCTCTCGGTCTCGATCCTGCTGCGCGGTCGGACCTACGAAGAAGACGAGCTCGGCGGCATCGTCCTCGAGTGCGCCGATGGCACCGCGACCGCCTCCGAGCTGATCGCGCGCCTCCGTCGCGAGACGGGCGCGAGCGCGGTGGAGATCCGCGCGCGACTGGAGCGGCTCTGGAAGCGGCGCCTCGTGCGCTGGGTCTCCGCTCCGTAGCGCGCGTCGCGTGAGCTGGGGGTTCGAAGCGAGCGCTACAGCAAGCGCCAGCGCCCCGGCTCCAAGCCGTCGAGCGTCCATTCGCCGATGCGGGTGCGGATCAAGCGCAGCGTCGGCAAGCCGACCGCGGCGGTCATGCGCCGCACCTGGCGGTTCTTGCCTTCGCGGAGGACGAGCTCGAGCCAGCTCGTGGGGATCGCCTTCCGCACGCGGATCGGTGGAACGCGCGGCCATAGATCGGCAGGCTCGTCCATGGAGCGCGCTTCCGCGGGTTGCGTGGTGAAGTCGCCGAGGCGCACGCCGCGGCGCAAGCTCTGCAACGCCGCTTCGTCGGCCACGCCTTCCACTTGCGCCCAGTAGGTCTTCGCCAGCTTGTGCCGCGGGTCGGCGATCCGCGCTTGCAGCCGGCCATCGTCGGTCAGGACGAGCAGGCCCTCGCTATCGGTGTCGAGCCTGCCGGCCGCATAGAAGCCCGGCCGCTCGATGTAGTCCTTGAGCGTCGGATGCTGCCCGTCCGAAGTGAACTGGCAGATCACGCCGTAGGGCTTGTGGAAGAGCAGGATGCGGCTCATCGGGCGTGCTTCAGCGTCCGTGCGCGTAGATGGGCTTCAGCCACGCGGGCAGCTCGAGATCGCGGCCCTCGTTCAAGCGTTGGCTCCACTCCGTGTGCGTGAGCGCATGCGCTGCCTCGACCTCGTGGACCGGCAGCACCGCGCCGCGGCAGAGCACGAGCTCGCCCTTCCACGGATAGAGGAGCCAGAGCGCGCGGGGGCGGCCGGTGCCGGCGACGATGCTGAGGTCCGTGGTACCGAGGACGCGCATGACTTCGCACGCTCGAGGCGATTCTTGTTC
The DNA here is from genome assembly GCA_016793245.1 of Planctomycetota bacterium. GTDB lineage: Bacteria > Planctomycetota > UBA1135 > UBA1135 > JADKAF01 > JADKAF01. The sequence continues at coordinate 11,323 of JAEUHW010000042.1, read as the reverse complement.
GCGCTCTTCGCGCGCCAGGTTCCGCAGCTCCAGATCCAAGGAGCCATAGAAGGCGCAATCCGCGGTCGCGAGCTCTCGGCCCCGCAGCTGCTGGTCGGCCAGCCCTTCCAAGCGCACGAAGATCTCCGCGAGCTTCTGTGCGCGCTTGGTGACCTCGAGCACACCTGCCGACTCGTGATCGAGCGAGAGCCCCGTGAGCTTCGTGCAGAGTGCACCCAGGGCTTCGAAGAAGCGCGGGTCCGGCTCGACGAAGCCCACATCCCTCGAGGATCCGAGCGTTCCGTACAGGGTCTGCGCATGGCGAACGAAGACGGCGCGGGTCTGGATCCATCCTGCCGCGGCGGAAGCGAGCGCTTTCCTGTGCCACGCTTCGGAGTGGAACAGCGGTGGTGCTTCCGGCTCGGGTGGATCCAGGAGCAGAGAGAGCGTCGCCAGCGTCTCTCCGAAGTAGCTCGGGTCCGCGAGGATGCCGACCGAGCTCTCAGCTACGAGGCGTGCGCGTTCCGCTCCGATCGCGGAGCGCGCCGTATGGCTGCCGAGCGCCGCGCCGATGTCGAGCAACGAAGCGACTCGTGGAAGTGGTCCCGTGCTTCCCAACGCGTGGATCAGCGGGCCATCGGGCATCATCGCGGAGGGCAGCCAGCGGAATCCCTCCTCGTCGGACGGCTTCGTCTCGGGCGCGTGCGGCAGATCGAGCGTGATCTTGCGCGGCCACGTCGCTCGGCGTGCCGCGATGCGCGTACGCAGCGCCTCGAGGTCGAAGGATGGCTCGAGGTCCGCGAGGAGATCGGGGCTCCAGTCCCCCGGCGCTCCGCCGGAGAGCTCCTGGACTTCTCCCTGGTGGCGCGAAGACCAGGGCACGATCTGCAGGAGGTGCCAGAGCGCCGCCATCTCGTCCTCGCGACGCACGCGGAACGGCACCATCTGCAGCCAGCGCGCGGCGCGGAAGAACTTCTCGAGCTCGTCATCCCCGGCGTAGATGCCGATGGGACGGAAGCGCTCGAGATCGATGTGCGTGAACCCGGCGTCGAAGGGCCCCATCCACGTGGGCTGCGCTCGACCCGTACCTCGTTGGATCGCAGCCACGAGCTCGAGGACAGGCTCGCGATCCTCCGGCAAGAGCTCGGGCTCCGCGCCGAGCAGCAGGCGCGCCACGGCGACGATGCGGCGCATGCGGAGCCTCGCAGCGAGCAGCAGGGGATCGCTGAGCTCTGCGGTGATCTGCGGATCCCGGATCTTGCGCCACGCAGTGACCAGCGAGCGCCGCAGCCGCACCGCATTCGCACGCTCTTGCGGGCGCATGCTGTCCTCGAGCAACCGGGCGAAGACGTACAGGGCGATATCGCTCGTCACGAAGTACGGCACCTCGCGAGGGCGATACGCCTCGATGGGACTCGCATAGCTCTCCCGCCCGACGACCAACCCCTCGCGCTCGAGCTGCGCGATCTCGATCTCGTCGAGACCCCAGCGGCGCGCTTCGGCCTTCCACGGCGGCTCCTGCGCGCTGAGGGGCACAGGCATGCCGAGAACGAGGACCGCAACGATGGCTAGAGTACGCATGGGCGCAGTGCAGAGATCGGGGCGACTTAGCGCCCGTGCGCGTAGATCGGCTTCAGCCACGACGGCAGCTCGAGCTCGGCGCCGTCGTTCACGCGACGGTTCCATTCCGCGTGCGTAGGGGTCTGTGGGGTCTGCACTTCGTAGACGGGAAGCACCGCGCCGCGGCAGAGGACCAGCTCGCCCTTCCACGGGTAGAGCAGCCAGAGCGCGCGGGGGCGACCGGTGCCGGCGACGATGCTGCGGTCGAGCACCAGATCGCGTACGACCTCGGTCGCGCGCGCGCTTCCGACCTCTCCGTCGGAGTCGGAAAGATTGTAGAGCGTGATGCCGAGTGAGAAGAAGAAGTCGCGATCGCTTCGGGAGAGCTCGCGACCGCGGAGCTGCTGGTCGGCGAGACCTTCCAAGCGCCGAAGGATCTCAGCGAGCAGCACTGCTTTGGGTCTGATGCTCTTCGTGCTGTCGCTAACTCCGCGCTCCTCGACGCGTCCCGCGTTGGCGATGGTCGCGCAGCATTCGGAGAGCGCTTCGAAGAAGCGCGGTTCCGGTTCCACGAAGCCCACGTGCTCGGTGCTTCCAGCGAATCCTGCAGCGCGGTCGCCCAAGCGAGAGAAGACAGATCGCGCCTGCATCCATCCAGCGAGAGACGCTGCGAGCGACTTTCGTCGCCACGGCTCGGAATGGAAGAGCGGCGGCGCATCGGCTTCGGGTGCATCGACGAGGCAGGCGATTGCCGCGAGGGTCGAGCCGTAGATGCTCGTCCCCGTCAGGAGATCCTTCGAGCTGGCGGTGATGAAGTGCGAGCGCTCGTTGCCGAGTAGCTCTCGAGCGAGAGGGCTGCCGAGCGCGGCGCTGAGATCGAGCATGGAGGGCACGCGCGGAAGCGGTCCCTGATGGCCCAAGGCATGCAGGAGACGGCCTTCGGGTAGAGGCGCGGACGGCAGCCAGCGGAAGCCCTCTTCGTCCTGGAGTTTCACGTCCGGATCGTGCGGCAGATCGAGCGTAGCCTTGCGCGGAAACTCTGCGCGCCGCGCATCGATGCGCGCGCGGAGCGACTCGAGGCTTCCAGAACCGTCCTCGTCGCCGAGCCAGTCCGCGTGCCAGACATCCGGTGCTCCGACGATGTGATCCCACTGTCTCCAGATCCTCCCCGGAAACCAAGCATCGGCTCGCCGCAGGAGTTGAAAGGCCTGCATCTCGTCGTCCCTGCGCACGCGGAACGGGACCAACTGCAGCCAGCGCGCCGCGCGATAGAGCCGTTCGAGCTCTTCATCCCCTGCATAGATGCCGTTGCAACGAAAGCGATCGAGGTCGATGTAGCGAAAGCCTCCGTCGTAGGGACCGAGCCAGTCGGGTGTCGCCGTACCTTCCGCGCGCTCGATCGCGGCGACCAGCTCGGAGACCGGCTCGCGATCCTCCGCGATCAGCTCTATGTCCTCACCGAGCAGGCGTAGCGCCACGGCGAGGATGCGACGGCAGCGCGGCCAAGCGGAAGCGAGCTCCGGGTCCACGCGCGCCTCGCGCGAGGGCAGACACCCCCAAGAGCGTTGGAGAGCCTTGCGAAGGATGCGAGCGAAGGTGAGCTCCGACGGTCGCATGTAGTCCTCGAGCAAGCGACCGTACGCGAAGAGCACGAGGTCGCTCGTCACGAAGAATGGCACCTCGAAGTCCATATACGCTCGAGATGGATCATCGTAGCTCTGGCGCCCGACGACCAACCCATCGCGCTCGAGCTGCGCGATCTCGACCTCGTCGAGGCCCAAGCGGCGAGCTTCGGCCTTCCACGCCGGCTCCTGCGCGGGGAGAGGCGCCGTTGCGAGGAGGAGGACTACCCCAGGGAGCGAACGCATGCGCCTACTTCTCCTTCCGCCTCTCCGCCGCCCGCGCCCGCAGCTTCTCCGCCGTCTCGCGAGCCGCGGCCTCGTCGCTGGTCCCGACGTGCCGCTGGACGTAGGTGTCGAGCAGCTCGTCCACGCGCTCGAGCTCGCCGAGCTCGATCAGGATCTCGGCGAGGCCCCGCGGCAGGCCCTTCGTGAGCTTGTGCTGCGGGCCGTAGACCTCGGGGAGCTTCGTCTCGATCGCCAGCATCTCGGCCTTGGCCTCCTGCAATCGGCCCGACTGCGAGAGCGCGTACGCGTACTCGAAGCGGCGGTTCAGCACGAGCTCGTGGAACTCGCCGAGCGCAGCTTTGCGGATCTCGACCGAGCGCTTCGCGAGCGCTAGGAACTCCTCGATCTGGCCTTGCGCGCGGCGGATCTGCGCGAGGTCGTGGTAGTAGCCAGAGAAGGTGCGATCGGCGGTCGGGTTCTTCGCGAGGCGGATCGCGATGGCGCGCTCGTAGAGCGCGGCGGCGCCTTCCAGGTCCTTCTCGGCCTTGAAGAGCAGGAGGCCCAAGTTGGTGAGCGGGGCGACCAGGTTCAGGCTCTGCTCTCCACCGCTGCGCTCGGCGAGCTCGATCACGCGGAGGAAGCGCTCCTTCGCCCGCGGGATCTCGCCTCTCTGGTACAGCATCGAGGCGATGTTCTGTTGGATGGCGATGCCGCGCGGATGCTCTTCGCCGTACACGCGATCGTTGCTCGCGACGACCTGCTCCAGGATCTCGAGGGCGCGAGCGAAGTCGCCTTGGTTCGCGATGGCGACGGCGAGCGTGTTCAGCGCCGCGAGCGCGTGCTCCGACTCGGGCCCCTCGACGGCTTGCAGGAGCTCGACCGCGCGACGGGTCAGGGCTTCGGCCTCCGCGTTCTTCCCGCGGCGGAGCTCGGCGCCGGCGAGGCTGATCAACAGCGTGACGACGGTGTTCGAGCGGGCCGTCGCGGGATCGCTCTCGAGTCGTTCCAGCGTCTCGTGCCAGAGCTCCTCGGCTTCGGCGGTGCGGCTCAGCTTCTCCAGGATCTGGCCGCGGAGGCTCGCCATGGCGGCGCCATCGACGACGCGCTTCTGCACGGGGGCGCCCACCGGAGCCGGGGGCAGGGACGCGAGCATGCGTTCCGCTCGCTCGATCGCCTCCAGCGCGGGCTCCCAGCGCTCTAGTTGCCAGAGAGCCGCCGCATAGTCGTGCTCGATCTCCGCGAGCTGCCCTCGATCCGCGCCGGTGTCGGGGAGCTCCCGCACGCGCTCGAGCTGCGCGAGCGCCGCGGCTTGCTCGCCGAGGCCCGTCAGCAGCTTGGCGAGCGCGAAGCGAATGGCGCGCTCGCTGCTCGGATCCTCGGCGAAGCGCGCTTCCAGGCGCACGGCGGCGCGCTCGAAGCGCTCGGCGACGGAATGGTGCAGCGCGTCGGGGTTGTTCGCCGGATCGGAGGAGTAGAAGAACTCGCTCATCACCTCCAGCACCGCGGTCTTCACGCGCGCTTGCTTCGAGGCTTCCTCCGCGTTCGCCTCGGCGGCCGAGCGCGCGAGCCGCTCGTCCTCGCGCGCGCGCTCCGCCTGGCGCCGCGAGCGCTCTTCCTGCGCGAGCGCTTCCTCGGCGCGCGCCGTCGCTGCGAGGCTGACGGCGAGCGCGCTCGCCAAACCGACGAAGAGCGCGGCGAGCCCCGCGAGCAGCCACGCGTGGCGGCGCGCGAAGCGCGAGAGCACATAGCTCGTCGTCGCCTTCCGCGCGCGGATCGGCTCGTGATCGAGGAAGCGCCGCAGATCGTCGGCGAGCCCGAGCGCCGAGGCGTAGCGCTGCTCGGGCTCCTTGCGCAACGCCTTCGCGAAGATGGTCTCCAGATCCCCGCGCAGGCCTTGGTCGCGGCGCCCGAGAGGCAGCGCCTCCTCTTGGACCAGCTTCTTCAGCGCCTTCACCAGCGTGAGCTGGCCGAGCTCGATGGGCAGGCTGCCCGAGAGGAGCTGGTAGCCGATCGCGCCGAGCGAGTAGATGTCGGAGCGCGAGTCGATGCGCGCGACGTCGCCGTTCGCTTGCTCGGGGCTCATGTACGCGAGCGTCCCGAGCACCTGCCCCGTGCGCGTGTGCAACGAGAGCGCGTCCTCCTCGCCGGCCACGCGCGCGATGCCGAAGTCGAGCACCTTGGGCCGGCCGCTCTCGTCGACGATCACGTTGCCGGGCTTCAAGTCGCGGTGGATGACGCCCTTCTGGTGCGCGTGATGCACCGCTTCGCAGAGCGCCACGAGCAGCTCGATGCACGCGCGGCGCTCGCCGTGGTGCTGCTTCGCCCAGGCGTCGAGGGCGACGCCGCGCACGAACTCCATTGCGAGATAGGGCTGCTCGCCGGCGCTGGAGACGTAGGTTCCGACGGCGTAGATCTGCGCGATGCCCGGATGTTGCAGACGGGCCAGCGCCTCGGCCTCGAACTCGAAGCGCCGGCGCGACTCGGCGCTCGCGATCCCCGGGGCCAAGACCTTCAGCGCCACCTCGCGCGAGGGCTTCTCCTGCACCGCGCGGTAGACGACGCCCATGCCGCCGCGGCCGAGCACTTGGAGCACGCGATAGGGGCCGATCGTCTCCGGGAGTTCCGCGTCGAGCGCCGCGGCCCGGCTCGCGCCGTGCAGCGCGCCGAGGCCCGTCTCGTCGAAGAGCCCGCCGCTCTCGTCGCTCGCGAGGAGCTCGCGCAGCTCGTGCTCCAGCGCGGGATTCCCTTCGCAGGCGCGGCGCACGTAGTCCTCGCGCGCGGCGCCGCGGAGCTCGCAGGCGGCGGAGAAGAGGAGGTGCAGCTTCTCGTAGTGCGTCGTGTTCATGGGGCGTGGGGCGGTGACCATACCTTCGCGCGCGGCGCGTCGGCTGTCACCCGTTCCAGCGCGCGGTTCTCGGCGCGTCAGCTCTCGCTGCGGTCGATCCACTTCGCGAGGACGGGCACCCGCGCGGTCGCGAGCTCGTCCAAGATCGCGGCCGGCGCCGCGGCGACGCGCACGATCTCGCGGTGCTCCGCGCGCACGAAGCGCTCGTCCACCGCGCGCTCGAAGAGGGCGAGCAGCGGATCGTAGTAGCCGGCCACGTTCAGCACGCCGCAGGGCTTCGCGTGGATCCCGAGCTGCGCCCAGGTGATCACTTCGCAGAGCTCCTCGAAGGTCCCGAAGCCGCCGGGCAGCGCGAGGAAGGCGTCGGCCTTCTCCGCCATCAGCGCCTTCCGCTCATGCATCGACCGGACGACGTGGAGCTCGGTCAAGCCGCGGTGACCGACCTCGCGCTCGAGCAGCGCGCGCGGGATCACTCCGATCGCGCGCCCGCCGGCCTCGAGCACGGCGTCGGCGACGATCCCCATCAGGCCGACGTTGCCGCCGCCGTAGACCAGGGTGAGATCCCTGGCGACGAGCTCGCGGCCGAGCTCGATCGCGGTCGAGCGATAGACCGGCTGGGCGCCGGCGCTCGAGCCGCAGAAAACGCACACCGCGCGCATCGAGAGGTCTCCTGATCCGAGGGACTCGGGGCGCAGATCGTGGCTTCTCCCGAGCCAAAGTCCAGAGCGCGCGCGACGCGGCCGTCCGTCGCCCTGCAGCTTCGGCTCGCTTGCTCTATAACGTGGGCCGCGCGCCGCGCCGCATCGGCCCCGGCCGCAGCCCCGACGCCGTCGAACCTGCATGGAACGCGAGCATCCGAACGATCCCCTTCACGGCGTGACGCTCCAGGCCATCCTGGAGCAGCTCGTCGCGCGCCTCGGCTGGGAGGTCATGGCAGCGAGCATCAACATCCGCTGCTTCCATCACGAGCCCAGCATCGGCTCGAGCCTGAAGTTCCTGCGGAAGACGCCGTGGGCGCGGGCGAAGGTGGAGAAGCTCTATCTCGAGCTGCTCGCGGGCGACCGGCGACGCTGAGGCGGGGCGAATTCCCGCGGCGGCCGCTCCACTCCCGCTCTGGCTCGGCCGATGGGAGGGCGAGAAGAACCTCGCTCGCTCGGAGAGCCAGAGGCGCATGACACCGAGGCCGCACTGCTACCTTTCGCTGCTCCTCGCTCTCGCGAGCTGCGGTTCCACTCCCAACGACACCTGGCGTCTCCGCACGCCGCTCCACGGCGTCGGCGTGGAGGTCTTCGATCGCAACGCCGAAGGGCAGCCCGTGAGTTGCGGATTGAGGCGGCTGCTCGATCCGAACGCCGCGCAGTGGGACTACGAAGAGCTGGTCGCGCCCGCGTGGGAGGAGCTCTTCGTCGTCCGCGGTCGCACGGTCTTCGGTCGCAAGCATGGCGCGGCGCCCGGTAGCGGGCCGCTCTGGCGCATCCCGGTGCACTTGGAGGAAGGCGAGCTCCGCCTCGGCGAGCCGGAGCCGACGCCGTACACCAGCATCGAGTCGAACGGCATCAGCTATGGTTCGCACGGACTCGATGCCGCGCACTACGAGAGGATGTCGCGACCCACTCCGGCGCTCTTCGGCTTGCGCGACGGCCGCCACGTCGAGTTGCCAGCATCCGATGAGTACAAGCGCTTCGTCGGCCGGGGCTACACGACGCAGTCGGTCGTGATCTGCTCGCTGGATCTTCTCGACGAGGAGGGACTTCCGATCGTGACGCTCCACGGTGTCCGCTATCCACCGCGGAGCTATGGCGAGGTGCTGCGCGTCGACTTCGATCACCCGAGCGGTCTGCCCGTGACGGTGTTCCTCGATGCACGAGGGCGTGCGCTCTCGCCGGAGCTCCTGCTCGTCACGGAGTTCGATACCTTCGCGAAGCCCGTGCTCGCGCTGCCGACGAGCCCGGAGCGCACGCGCTATTTCCCGATCACCGCGCACGGGACCGTCGAAGTCGAGGAGATCCCCTGCGCCGGCTACTACCCGGATGTCGCGTTGCGCGACGATCCCGAGCTCGCGCAGCGGCAGACCTTCCTCAGCGGGTGGACCAAGGAGTATCGGCTGCCCTCGGGGTCCGCGTTCGGTTGGGTGTCCGCGGACCTCACGCAGGAGACGGGACCGCAGTGGCGGAGCCTGCGCTGGTGGCACCACGGCTTCGAAGCGAACCTGCCCTACGACGGCGTCGTGATCGGTCAGCTCCTCGACGGGAGCTGGATGGCCTACGACATCGATCACCAGCAGGTGCCGCCGCACCAGCCGATCTTCGACAGCGCGTGCGCGAGCGAGGAGGAAGCGCGCCAGCGCTATCGCCCGGTCTACTACGCTCGCCGCGAGAAGCGCGAGGCGCAGCGGCGCATCGAGCATCGCGAGCAGATGCGCGCCTGGAAGGCGTATCTAGAAGAGCTCGGCATGGACTCGGTGGCGGGGCTGACGCCCGAGGAGGTGCAGGCTCTGCCCAGCCAGCTCTACGCCATCCGCACGGCGCTCGCGATGCGGCGCTACGACGAGTTCGATACGCTCCGACTGACCCTGCCCGGCGATTACTACCTGCGCTATCTGCTGCAGGCGTACCATCTGCGCCGAGTCGCGCTCGATCCCGCGACGGCGCGCGAACGCGGTGCGCGGGCCGTCGATCCGCAGCTTCGAGAGTCCTTCGAGCGCCTCGCCTCCGCGATCGAAGCCGAGGAGCAGCGCGCCGCGGCGCAGCGCGCGCAGGAACGAGCCGCGGCAGAGGAGGCGCGCGCCGCAGCGCAGCGCTACCAAGGGCCGCCGTCCTGGACGCCGAGCTACGGCTCTTCGGCGGGCTCGCTCTCGGCGTCGGATCGCGCGTACGTCGAGAGCAGCCGCGCGCACGAGCAGTACATGCAGCAGATGTGGAGCTATCTCGGCGGCCAGAGCGCGTGGCGGCCCTATCGCTGAGCCGCCGCGCAAGGTCTCAGCGCGCGTGTGCTCAGCGCGCGAGCACGATCGTGCCGTCGAAGCGGCCGTCGAAGACGGCGTTCACGAGATCGGTGTTGCCGGTCGCGACCTGCGTTCCCGACGCGCCGGCGAAGCGCCCCGTGCCGCCGAGGATCGTGGCGATCTCGTGGTACTCGAAGACGCCGGGGGAGACTTCGCGGACGAAGGTCCCGTCGAGCGTGCCGTAGAGCATGTCGCCGTTCGCGGCGAACCACTCGAAGGTCCCGATGAAGGTCGACGGCCCGGTGGGGATGATCTGGCCGGTGCCCTGGAAGCGGCCGAGGTGGTTGGCGTTGCCGGTCATCGCCGCGATGGGGAAGCCGGTGCCGGTGAACTTGCCGCGGAAAGGAACTTCCTGTGCGAAGGCGGCGCCGGCGAGAGCTAGGGCCGCGAGGGTGGCGGCGGCGGTGCGAGAGATGCGAGCGAAGCAGCGGAGGGGGAGCATGTTCCAGGCCTTTCCCGCGATGGCGGGGAGAGAGAGCTACTCCTCAAGCACGGGAACGCGTCGTGAAGGCGTCGCGGAATCGCGGATTGGCATCGTTCTCCTGGTTTGGTCGACGAACTTCTCGCTCGCGCTGCACCGCTCCGCTAGCGGCCGGGCTTGAAGGCGCTCGCGCTGCTGCGTAGGGTCCGCTTGCGCTCGCTCTCTCGCCGGGCGCGTTCGCTCCGCCCTCGCGAAGGATCCCCCATGCGTTGCCTACTCCTCGTCCTCGCCCTCGCGACTCTCGCGCGCTCCCAGGACACGCCTCCTCCAGCAGCGACGAGCGCGGCCGCGCCGTCGAAGCCCGTGCAAGTCTTCGTGATGCTCGGGCAATCGAACATGCTCGGCTTCGGTCGCGTCGGCCCCGCCGAGCTGCAGGGGACGCTCGAGAACCTGATCGCGAAGCACGGCAAGTACGCGAGCTGGAAGCGCGAGGACGGGAGCTGGGTCGTGCGCGACGACGTGCGCTACGTGCGCGTCATGCAGAAGGGCGACGCGATGGGCGTTCACGCCAACGAGTGGCTCACCGTGAACGGCAACTTCGGCCCCGAGCTGGGCTTCGGTCGCGTCGTCGGGGACGCGCTCGAGGCGCCCGTGCTGCTGCTGAAGTCCTGCATCGGCAATCGCTCGCTGGGCTGGGATCTCCTGCCGCCCGGCAGCGAGCGCTACGAGTTCGAAGGCCAGATCCACGCCGGCTACAAGGACTCGCCTCTCTCCTGGAAGAAGGGCACCGAGCCCGTGCCGATCGCGTGGTACGCCGGCAAGCAGTACGACGACGATGTCGCCAACGCGAAGAAGGTGCTCGCCGAGCTCCCGAAGTACTACCCCGGAGCCTCGAGCTACGAGATCGCGGGCTTCGTCTGGTGGCAGGGCCACAAGGATCAGAACGCCGCGCACGCGAGTCGCTACGAGCAGAACTTGGTCCAGCTCATCCAGATGCTGCGACGCGACTTCGAAGCACCGCAGGCGAAGTTCGTGCTCGCGACCATCGCGTTCGGCGGCGAGAAGCTCGCCGGTCACGGGCTGCAGGTCGCCGAAGCGCAGCTCGCGGTCGACGGCCGTCGCGGGAAGTACAAGGAGTTCGCGGGCAACGTGGCCGCGATCGATGCGCGTCCGTTCTGGCGCGAGGTGGAGGTCTCTCCGGTGAACCAGGGCCACCACTACAACCAGAACGCCGAGACCTACATGGAGGTCGGTCTGGCGATGGGACGCGCGATGGTCGAGATGCTCGGCTCACCAGAGACGCAGAAGGGCGCAGTGCGCCGTTGAGCCCGGCTCTCGCGGGGCACGACGCCTCGCGATGGCGCGATACATGCGCTGCTGCCGCTTCGGAACTACGGAAACGCAACGGGCCGAGCACCGCGAAGTGCTCGGCCCGTCGTACGAACACGAGAGAGTTTCCCGTGTCGCTCGAGCGTCGGAGCGGTCGGCTCCGACGCGTGCCGCGATCAGAGCGACGTCGATTGCGCGTTGGAGAAGCGGATGCCACCGGCGCCGACCGTGACGGCCGTGAAGGTGACGGTCAGACCTGCGGCCGGCGGGATCGAGCCCGGAGGCGCCATCACGGCTTCGTAGACGAAGGGCGCCGCGGCCGGGATCGCGCCGCTCGA
>JAEUHW010000214.1 GCA_016793245.1 Planctomycetota bacterium | reverse complement strand
ACGCCGAGGAACTTCCAACGGCGCTCATCGGTAGATCCGCCCCGCCACTGCCACACGGGCAGGAACTGCGCCGGATCCGGGAAGCACCAGACCAAGAGGCGAGACGTGCGATCCGACTCGAGCCACCCGAGAAGAGCGCGCCTCTGCTCCGCGAGACTTCGCTCGAGCGCTTCGAGCACCGTGGCTTCGTCGATCGCGCCGTCCTTCCGCGCGAACGCGGCGACGTTGAGTACGTCGGGCGAGCTCCGTAGGCCGAGAGCGCCGAGTTGCGCTCCGAACGAGCGCGGCTCCGCAGGAGATCGACGGATCAGCGGACGCTCGAGATCGAACTGGAGCGGTCCGACGAAGAGCTGGGGCGGCGCGCCGCGAAGCAGCTTCACGGAGCAGCGCGCGCGCAGATCGGAAAGGAAAGGCCACGGGTGGAGAGGGGAACACCGCTCGAACGCGAACGGGACTTCGGACCATCCGCCGGCCTCCAACCATTGCTGTGAGCTGCCGATCCGGATCCAGGCGCCGCGCTGCGCCGGCTCGTTGATCACGCGGATCGCGACGGGAACGCTCGCTCTGTGCGCCTGCTGCGCCGTGATCCAACGCCCGAGCTCTTCCTGTGTCGATGCGATCTCCCGGTTGCGTTCCACCGATTCGCGATACCCACGCGGCTTCCGCGCCAGAAGCTCCTGGACTTGCTCTCGGACTTCTTGGATTCGTTGCCGGCAGTGCGCGCTCCATGCAGCATCAAGCAGACCTTCGAGACGCGCTTTCCAAACGACTTCGCTGCCCTTCTCGACCGGACGAAGAGGGAGCAACATGCCCGCCGTAGCGGTCCGCGAGGCCTCGTCGAGAGCGCCGTCGAGGACGAACCAGTCGCCGAACGAGCTTCGCGCGTCGCTGAACGGGAAGCCGGAGATCGAGCACAGCTCGCTGTGTTCTCGCGAGGCGAAGGGGCGGGGTAGGCGCGAGCGAGCGCTCGTCTGACGTCAGGACGCTGAATTGTGAAAAGGTTGTGAGCTAGATCAGACGCGCTACTCAGGTCAGCGTGGCGACGTACAGATCCGTCGACCGGAACTCCATTGCTTGCTGATCGCGCAGCACGCCCTGGAAGGTGTCGAAGAAGAGCTTGGCGTCGGTCAGCGGTACTTCGTACTCGCCGACATTCGGATCGAAGAAGCGCAGAAAGCCCTGCCGGTTGATGTGAAAGCCCATCGCATGTTTTCCGATGTACTCGCCGGTTGGCACGCGGTTGGCCGTTGCGCTGATCAGCCCGCCACGGCCGACCTGCAGTAGGTGCAGCGCGTTGGTGGCCTTGTCGAATGTGGTGTCGGCTATGCACTGCTCGTTCGACAGCGGCACCTTCAACCGTTGCGCCAGATCGAGCCGGACTTTGTGCGCAGAGCTCTTGGCGGCCTCCTTCTTCATCGCGCCGTGCACCTTACCCGCCGTAGCCGCGAGCTTCACAAGCGTGGAGTTCTGCGCGTTGGGCACGCTGTCGTAGGCAAAGGGCTTGTTTGTCATGATGCCGCGCAGCCAGGTCATCGTGATCGTCAGACATGCGCCGGTGCGCACAGTCTGCAGTTCCGCGTCGGACAGCAGTTTGTGGCCATCGACCACCGTGGCGTTGGCCGCCGGCAGCAGCACATCCTGCTTGAACTTGCCGATCTTCTCGCCGAACAACCGGAGTACAAAGTAGGCGTTCTTGCCGGCCATGACGCTCCCCTAGGATTGCACGCAGCGGAACCACAGAGGGGCATGCTAGCAGTGCGAACTCTTGGCGCGCACGCAAAACCGTGTGATCCCGATCACGGCCGCGCGCTTATCTTTCAGCTCCAGCACGAAGGTCGACGGCCGTGCTCTCTCCCCCAACCTACCGCCTTTCGCCGCCCGGCCATCCGGCAACCAGCTCCCAGCCGGCGACCGATCGCGCCGCTGCGGCTGCCTCGTCTTCTGCGGCGCGCCGGACGAGCGCGTAGGGCAGCAGCGAGCCCGCCGACCTCGCTCACCCCGAGCCCGCGCTCCAACGCGCGCGGACCAGGATCGCGGCGGGATGCGCGAGATGGAGCAGATGCCCGTAGAGATGCCGGTGGCGGTGTTCACCAGCAAGCGCTGCGCCCGCCCCTCCAACGTCCAGGTGTCAGGGGACGTGGAACTCTAGGAAGACTTACCACACGAAGCGGCAGGGACCTCCAGCCGTAGTGCCGCTCACGAGGGCCCATGCGGTCCTCGGTCGCCTCGACGATCTCGAGCGCGTCGGACGCGAGTTGAAGAAGCGGGTGCGGGCGCTGATTGAGCTCGTCGCGGGAAGTGCATAGTGGAGTGCGGCGGAGCAGCGCTACGCGCATCGCGTTCACTCGGGTACCCGCAGGTCGTACCCCTCGAAGCCGAGACCGATCTCCTGCGCCGTGACCTTGCCGTGCCGATCGACGATCTCCACGCGATAGGTACCCGGCAAGCAATCGATAGGATAGCGCGCGTTCGGAGGGATCCAGGAACGCATGATCCGATGGCCTGCGGCATCCTCGATGCGGAGCTGGTACGGCTCACCCCGTGACGTTCCTTGGATCCGGAACTGCGCTTCGGGCGCGAGCTCGAGGACGAGCTCATCCTCGTCGAGCGCGCGTGTGTCGATCTCGCGCGCTGCTCCGCCACCGCGGAACGCGCGTACGAAATGACGCCCCTCGAGGAGGTGCAGAGTGAAGGTGCCGTCGGCCGCGGCCTGAACTCGATCGAAGGTGCGGATCAACGCCGGATGCGGTGGCGGATCCAGGCACAGGACCGATAGGTTGATGGCACGAGGATCGGCCGGGAGCGGGCGGCAGCGCCCTTTCACGAGGCGCGGCGCTTCGATCGCGAGGTCGCCGAGATCGAGCACGGCTCCAGGCTCGAGCTGCACGTCCACGGGAGCGATTCGCGCGTCGTTCGACCAAACGTGCAGCTCCATGTGCCCCGGGAACAGGTCGCGGAGTTCGATGCGGCCGTCGGCTTCGACCGCTCGTCCGGAGTTGCCGCTCGAGCGGGTGCTGATCGCGACGCGCGCGCCAGGCACGGGCGCCCTCGTCGCGGCGTCGATGACTCTCAAGCGCAGCGTGCTCAGGCTCTGCCACAGCGTCTCGATGGGGACCGTGAGCGTCAGCTCGGGAGTTCCGGGGGCGACGCGCTCCATCGCAAGGATGCGATGCCGCAACACGGCGCTGATCCAGAGGGGCTCGCGGGCTTCGAGCTCGAACGCGCCGGCGAACTGTGAGCCCAGAACGTTGCCGCGAATCTGTGCTTCCCGCGACGTCGACGAGCGCCAGATTCCGAGCCCATAGTTCAGCTCTCGCGATGCCGTCGGAGGGAAGTCGCCGCTCGGCTGCCAAGCCGTGGCGATCGCATGGACTTCCGCGGATCGGAGCTGCGGACGCTCAGAGATGTGCGCCGCGATCACGGCGTGCAATGGCTGGCCGTCCGGAGTGAGGATTTTCACCGCGAGCTTCCAGGCTTGCTGCAGGACGAGGTCGCGCTCGAGGCGCGCCGGGCTGGCACCGATCTCGAGCGCTTCGTCGAGCTCGAGGTGATCCTTCGCCGTCGCGCGAACACGGTAGGAGCCGGCTGGCAAGCCCGCGAAGGAGAAGTGGCCATCGCGCTGGGGGCGCGTATCCGCGATCGGCGTATCCCCGGCCTGCAGGGAGATGCGCGCCATCGGGTCCTTGATGGGCGCTCCTCCGGCGTCGAGGAGTCGGCCGATCCAGATCGTGCCGTCGGGCAGTGGTTCTTCGGCGACGTCGGACGCCTGCTCGATCGGCGAGGCACCGGGCGACGCTGCCTCGCTCGGTGAGCCTCGAGGAACCAGAGCACTCCCTCGCGAAGGAGCGCTCGGAAGCTCGCGCTCCTCGACGCGCTCGACATCCCGCTTGCTGCGCTGCGCGGGAACCGTCGCGAGAGCTCTCTGCAGATTCGCGTAGGCGAGGAACCCGATCGCGCCTGCGAGCAACGCAGCGACGAGCTTCCAAGAAACGGAGCCGGGTTCGAAGCGGCTGGACGAGCTCATGGCACCTCGATCGCTAGAGGCTTCCTGCCGATCGGGAGCGGCGCGCTGTGCACGATCTTTCGCTGCTCATCGAAGACGTGCAGAGCGTACTCGCCGGGTGGCACGTGGAGGACGCCCTGACGGTCTGCCGCACCGAAGCGCACGCGCGCGATCGGAACGCCATCGGCAAGTAGGGCGATCCAGTGGTACGCGCGAGAATCGGTGCTCGCGGTGACCGAGACACGCGTCCCCGGAACCATGCGGATCTCCACTTCCGGTGCCGTTCCACTCCGTGCATCGACCACGGCGAATCCGCACAGGTCGCCCTCGGAGGCAGACGCCGAAGCGAGATAGCGGTGGTGGCCGGCTCCGGACCACTCGAAACGCCCGTCGCCGTCGGACTTTGCTTCGCGACTCCCGCTCGTCGCTTGGATCGGATCGCGGATGTCGAGGTTCACGCAACGAACCGACGCGTTCCGAACTGCGCCTCCCTGTGCGTCGACGAGGCGTCCGCGCAGGTTCACCGCCGACGTCAGCGTGATGTCGCCCAGATCGAGTACTTCGCCGCTTGGAACTTCTACGGGTATCACGAGGTGCTCGAGCGGCACTTGCAGCATCCAAGAGATCAGGGTGCCAGGACCCGGAAGCACGTGCTCGAGCGTAGCGCAGCCGCGCTCGTCCGTCGTCCCGGCCGCTCCACCTCCTTGACTCGTCTGGCAGCTTAAGGAGATGCCCGCCAGCGGCGCGCTGGTCGATCCGTCGAGGAGGCGCAGCTTCACGGTGCCGAATGCCGCGCGGAATTCGGCAGGATCCAGCGTGAAGACGAGCTCGGTCTGTCCGGGCTCGATCCGCTGCGACAGCAGGACGAGATGCCGCAGTAGCATCGCGGCGTGGAGCGGAGGATCCTCGCCGAGGAGCAACTCACCCGCGAAGCCGCGCGCCCGGGCGTCCTTCGCTGCGGGCTCGCTCGATCGATCGAACGGGTGCCATTCCCCGGCACCGAAGCGCTCGATGCTCATCGACGACGTCGGCGGCAATCGTCCTACGATCGGTTCGCGCGTCGCGACGAAAGTCGGCTGCGTGCCGATGCCGGGACCCTGGATCCCACTCGCGAAGGGCGCGCCCTGCGGATCCTGGATGCGCACGAGCACGCGATGCCACGGGCGCATCACGAGGTCGAGCCGCTGCCACGCACGCGCGTCGACGTGCAGCTCGCGTGTCTGCGTGGCGAAGCCCTCGGCGGCGCAACGGAGAGCCCATGCGCCTTCCGTGAGCCCCGGCGTCGCATACGCGCCGTTCGCTGCGGCGCGGCCCATCGCGTAGACCCCGTCTCGGTCGAGAATGACCTCCGCACCGTCGATCGGTCGCCCTTCGAAGTCGCGAACAGTGCCGAAGAGGACGAGGTCGCGCACTTCTCCCACAGAGGGAGGCGCCACTTCGGATGCAGGCTGCGACGCGGAGCGATCGACGTTGCCAGATGCGGTGTCGAAGCGACGAACTTCGATAGATGCCGCCGCTTTCGCGCTGCTGAGAGCCGCGTCCGGAGTCACCACTGCGTCAGTGCCGCCGAGCAGCCACCAGAGAAGCAGCGAGAGGAACAGCGCAGACTCGACGCCGACGATCGCTGTCCACTTGTGCACGCCGTTTTCTCCAGTGACCGATCGGCAAGCGCGCGTGAATCGCACCTCCCAGGTTCGCCAGGGTGCCGGCATCACCCCGCAGCCCAGGAGTGTTGACGCTCACCCAGAGGCACCTGATTCCGATCAGGTAGTCGCGGGTCTGGCCCTGGCTCGAGTCGAGCCGAACAAGAGGTAGTGATCCGCAGCCCGCAGATCGTCGCGCGGCGCAAGCGGCACGTCACGCACTCCGAGGCGAAAACCGTGCAGCGCCAGGGCCGGGCGCTCGAAGACCGCGGACGACCTGGCCCCGCGGCGAGATGATGGCGAACCCGCCACGCCGCGTCATGATTGGCGCGACCCAGCGATCGCCGAGAGCGCGCCTCGCCGACCTCTCGCCCTCGCCCTCGCCCTCGACCTCCGCCACCGGCTCCGAGGCCTCCTGGCACTCGTGGAGAGGTGGCGGGGGTGGGGACCGGAGTGAAGGAGCTCGTGGTGGGAAGTGTGGTTCGGGATGACGGGGAGCACGACTGGGCGGTAGAGGCCGTGACCGGCCATGCTCGCCGACAACCGGTGCGCTCCGCATGCGATCAAGGACTCCGCTGCTCGGGCCGGATCTGGTGAAGGAGCAGGGGAACGAGGTCCAGCGTCGAGTGGCCCTAGCGGAATCGGGAGCGTATCCAGCAAGCAAAGTCGACGCCTAGCTACTGGAACACGAAGCGCAAGCCGTTCGAGGTGACGATGCCTGCGCTGTTTGCTCCAACGTCTCCGATCCACAGGGACTGGGCGAGGCCGATCCGGCCCGCGATCGCAGGATCGTTCGGCAGAACGAGGGTCAAGCCGGCGCGCCCGCTGAGATTCGGAACACTGGCGAGAACCCACTCCGAGGTTGTGTGCAAGATGCACCCGTTCGCGCCGAGGAAGTCGAGCGCGAGGTTGAGTTGTCCGAGACCGAGTAGAAAAGTTGCGGGCACTGACACCGTGCTTCCGAGCGTAGTGGCGATCGTCAGTGGGGAGCCGCTAGTGGGGACATCGCTCAGGCTGAGCTGTGGGATCGTTCCGCTGGAGTCGCGGCATGCGGCGCCGAAGCTCGTCACGGATCCCGAGGGCGGCGGAACGACGCCGGAGATCTCGGTCACGCGGCTCTCGTAACCGTTGGCGTAGAAGAAGCTGCTCACCATCAGCGAGCCGGTGCGTGTATCGATACCTAGGCCCGTCGGGCTGATGCCCAGTGGTCGGAGCGCGAAGGCTCCGAAGAATGCGCCGTTGCGATCGACCTCGAGCACGCGGTCGGCAGAGTCCTCGCCGAGATAGAGATGGCGCGAAAGCGGGTCGTACGCCAAGCCGACGGGATCCCAGCTTCCGATGCCGACGATGGGCAGGTTCCGGACCCACGTGCCGCTGAGCGTGAATTCGGCGAAGCGCGGCGGCGGCGAGCCCTCCGAGGCCAGCAGCGTGCGCGACTCGGGATCGAAGGCCAGGCCACCTAAGAACGTGATTTGCGGCCGCAGGTTGAACGAGAGACCTGTCAGCGTGCCGTCGGGTCGCATCTCGACCACGTCTCCGCTCACGCCACCGATCCACACATGTCCGGTCAGGGGATCCACGGCGAGACCCTTCGGAGAGTACGGCACCACAGGTCGTCCATGCGTTGCGAGGACGACGCCTTGGCGCGTGAAGCGATAGATCCGCCCGTACTCCTCCACGACCCAGATGGTGTCGCTGATCGGATCGTAATCTAGGCCTCGGACTTGCGCTCCGCCCGTCGGCGGCACGGCGAACTGGTGGACGATGGTCTGAGCGGACGCCGGTGACACGGGGGAGAACGCGATGCAGCCTGCGGCGAGTGCGAGGAGGGATCGGGAATGGTTGCGCATGGAGTCTCCGCGGGAGTCAATCGACGAAGGCGCGCAAGAGAAGCGCTTCGCGTTCGAACCACCGCATCCTGTTCGTAGCCACGCGGGAACGAAAGCCCAGAAAGGGCTCCCATCATCTGAACGATAGGCTCGCTCGCCTCACTGGCCTCACCAGATCTCAAGCCCTTGCGCCTGCACTCCGCCGGCAGCGATTGTTCCGCAGCCCGCAGAATGAGCGCAGAGCCGGCCCCGAGTCACGCCCTCCGAGACGTACGACCGCGCCTCGCCAAGGCAGGAGCCCGAAGTGCGCGGACGATTTGGCCCCCTCTGTGGTCGGCGCGCGAATCCCTACCGAACCTACATAGCGGCGTCGACCTCAGCGAGCCCTAGCGATCGTCGAGACCGCGCTGCGCCGCTCGCCTCTCCGACCTCTCGCCCTCCGCCCTCGACCCCCGCCACCGTTTCCGAGTCCTCCTGGCGATCGCGGAGAGGGGGCTGGGGTGGGGGCGCGCGGGGACCGGCGGGACAGAGGGAGATCGTCATGGAGCGCGAGGTTCGGGGCGCTGAAGACCAGGAGTCACACGCCGTAGCGCTTCTTGATCTCTTGGCGCGCTCTTCCGGCCCAGTGCGTAACGTCCTGGAGGTACGTCTGTGTCACGCGCGAGCGAAGAAACGCGGCGTCCATGCCATAGCGGCGCAACGTGTGGGGCACCTCGGCACCGGGAGACATGGCTGCGCCGAATGCTTCGTTCGCTTCGCGTTCGACTGCATCAAGGGCAGCGATCGCAGGAGGTCCAACTTCGACCAGCGCATTCATGATGGGCTCGACGCCATTCTCTCGTGTCCCTCGCTGCCACAGCTCGCGCATCAGAGGCGGTACCGCTGGCGCACCGACGCGGCCGAGCTCCTTTATCGCGACATCGCGCTCCTGAGCTTGACCCAAGCGCACGATCATCGCTTCGATCTCTGCCTCTCTCACCGGAGAGGAGGAACTCGCGATCGATCCGTCTGAACCGTCGCAGGCGACGAGCACCGAGAGAACGAATGCGGAGAGGATGGGCGGAACGGAGTTCTCTGATCGAGGCATGGGCGCACCTTTGGCGATTCCGAGCGGAACAGGGTGCCCGCTGTATCCCCAGAAGTGCAATTCGTGGTGCCTGGTTCTGCTTGTCGAGGGCGCGGTATGCATCGACTCAGCGTCTTCACATCCCGGAGCTCCGTCTCCACTGAATGGCGTCACAACCGCAGAAAGTGCAACGCGGTGCTGCGACGCCCTCGCCCTCCGCCACCGGCTCCGAGGCCTCCTGGCGCTCGTGGGGAGGTGGCTGGGGTAGGGGCGCGCCGCGAAGGTCGGAGCGGAGCTCGTCGCGGAGAGTGCGGTTCGGGGTGGTGGGGAGCACGGCTCGTAGTCGAGGATCTCGGTTCGCTCCGTGCCGATCTCTACGAGTGCTTCCTGGCACTGCGCACAGCGGAACTGCCCAGGAGGGAGCTCGATCGTGATCTCGCTGCGTGGGATCGCCTCCGAGATCCGGCGCACGCCACGCTTCATCCTCTTCATGCGAGCCTTGGCTTCGACGTGCTCGGTCTCGTCGTCGGGAGCTTCGTCGACGTGTGGTGGCGTCGGGGCCTGCGGCTCTTGAGAGATCGAGATCCGATCAGGTCAGCTCCGCTGCGCGCCCACGCCTAAGTCACCTCCCCTGGACCCACTCACGGCTCGAGCAGCGCCCGCGCCGCCGCCAGTTCGGCGTAGAGCGCGAGCTGCGCGGAGCAGTCGGTCACCCAGTCGCGACCCGCACCTGAAGCATCGGGTTGGCCACGCAACACGCAGCCGTCGGTGCGGAGGAGAGCCTGATCCAGGCGCAGGCGTGCGAGGTGCAGGTTGCCGTCTTGGAGGTTCTGCGCGGCGCGAGAGATCTGTTGGACGAGGGCGTTCTGGTGGCCGGAGTTTGCGATCTCGGCGGCGGTGAAGCCGGCGGTGAGATCGAGCGCGGAGAGGACCAGGTTCTCGGCGTACTCCTCGCCGGTGATGACGGTGATCACGACCTCGTCGACGAGCGAGGGTCCGAAGCCATCGTCGACGATGAGGGCGGCGACGTAGAGGCCCGGGAGATCGGGCACGAAGGTCGCGGTGCTCTGCCAGGCGTCGAAGAGCACTACGTTGCTGCCTGCCGGGTAGGAGGTGAGCGCCCAGGTGAAGCTCAAGGGATCGAGCTCGGGGTCAACGCTCGCGCTCCCGTCGAGCAGGACGAGCTGGTCCACGACACCGCCTTGATCGATCCCGGCGTTGGCGATCGGCGCCAGGTTCGTCGAGGAGATGACGACCTGGGATGGAGTACTCGCGAGTCCTGCTTCGTCGGTGACGACGAGCTCGGCGATATAGGTGCCCGGTACGTCGGCGAGGAAGCTCGGCAGCGGTGTCACGGCGCCGTTCAGGACCGCGGTGCTCCCGGAGGGGACGAGCACCAGCGACCAGTCGTAGAGCAGGTTCGCGCTTGGGGTGTTGTCGTCAAAGGAAGCGCTGCCATCGAGCTGGACCACGCCGCTCGCGTGGATGGACTGGGGTTGACCAGCGACCGCGGTGGGCGGGAGGTTCGCCACGAGACCGGAGATCCGGCGGATGCGGTAGTTCTCGATGTCGCCGATGAGGAGCTCGCCGGACGGGGTGAGGGCGATGCCCCAAGGCAAGTTCAGCACCGCGGCGCTCGCGAGGCCGCCGTCGCCCGCGTAACCGAAGCTGCCATCTCCGGCAATGGTCTCGATGAACCCAGTCGTGGCATCGACGCGTCGGATGCGGGAGTTGTAGGAGTCCGAGATAAAGAGGTTGCCCGCGGCATCGATCGCCAGACCACCCACGGAACCGATCAGCGCCTGCGTTGCCGGTCCGCCGTCTCCGGAGAACCCGCCGTAGCCCACCTGACTCGTGCCACAGACGGTCGTGACGATGCCGCTCAGCGCGTCGATGCGACGGACGCGATGGTTCGTGGGACGACCGGGGATATCCCAGTTCCCAACCGCATCGTCGTCCGCGACGTAGAGATGTCCCGCGCGATCGAAGGCGAGCGCAGAGATGTAGATGAAGCCGGCGTCGACGGCAGGTCCACCATCACCGGCGAAGGTCCCGATGGCGATGTTTCCGTTGCAGGGATCTCCGCTGATGCCGACGACCTCGCGCACGCCGTTGCCCGCGACCTTGGTCACGATCCCGGTCGTTCGGTCGACGCGTCGGACCGTCGTCGGGCTCGCCGCGTAGAGGTTGCCCTCCGGATCCAAGGCCAACGCGTTCGTACGTACGAAGTAGGCAGCCGTCGCGAGTCCCCCGTCACCGGAGTCGAGCGGGTAGGACAGGCTGTCCCCGCAAGCGACGTAGGGGACGAAAGTCGTGGAGGTCGCTCCACCCGCCACTGTGGTGACGATGCCGGTCGTCGCATCGACCCGCCGGATGAGATCTCCGTACCCGAGGGCTACCCCGCCGTAGTCGGCGAAGTAGAGGTTGCCCGCAGGGTCGACGGCGACGGGCGTGTGCTCGTGCCCGATCTGGATGGCCGTCGCTAGCGCACCGTCGTTCGGGTAGGGGATCGCGCCGCCGCCCGCGACGGTCGTGAGGATGCCCGTGGTCGCATCGATGCGCCGGATGCGGTACTCCCAGTCGCTGAAGTAGAGGTTTCCCGCGCCATCGACCGCGAGATGCAGCGGATAGACGAGCCCGGCATTCACGGCGAGGCCGCCATCGCCGGTGTACTCGGAGACGCCGTTGCCGGCGATGGTGGAGATGACCGGGGCCTGCGCGAGAGCGGGGAAGGCGCTCAGCGTGCCGAAGATGGAGACGAGGGCGATGCGACGCATGGGGGGAGACTCACAGCGAGGGGATGGCGCCGATTCCGCCCTCGGGCCGTGTTCGCCCCCTTCGCGATCGGATTTTCGCGCGGCTGTCAGCGACGGCGCTCGGCGATCTCCGCACGGAGCTCTTTCACGCGCTCGTTCTCGGGTTGCAGTCTCGCGGCCGTATCGAGCGACTCACTCGCTTCGTCGAGCTTGCCGCTCAGCATCAAGGCCCGGGCCAGGTCGATGTGCGCTTCCATGAACGCAGGATGCTGTCGCACGGCTTCGCGGAACGCCGCGATCGCTTCTCCGCGGCTCGCGTCGTCATCCACGAGCTCGAGGCCGAGGTTGTACCAAGCGGGAGGGATGCCATGGCGCGCCGCGATGGCCATGCGCCACGCGAGGATCGCTCCCTCTCGTTCGCCGCGCTCGGAGAGCAGGTTCCCGATCCAGAACCAGGGCTCCGGCCGACGCGGCTCTAGGGCCACCGCGCGCCGCGCGGAGTCGAGCGCGGACTCTGGGTCCTGGTTCTTGAAGAGCTCGCGCGCGAGGAGCTCGTGGATCTCCGCTGCATCGGGAGCTACCTCCACGGCCGAGCGCAGCGCCGCGATCGCCTCGGAGCTTCGACCAAGACCACTCAGCATGACCGCGCGGTTGCGGAAGTACTTGGCTCGCTCGGCGGGGAAGACGGCCAGGTTCTCCAGGACCTCCAGGGCTTCTTCATAGCGCTTCAGGTCATCGCACAGCATGGCGCTCCACGAAAGCCAAGGATCGGAGAACTCCGGATCCAGCTCGGCTGCGGCGCGGAACCCAGCAGCCGCGCGCTCGGGGTCGCCCAAGCGGCGGTGCGCTTGCGCGAGCTGTTGAGCGGCTCGCGCGTCGCGCGGACGAAGAGCCGTCGCGAGCTCCAGGAGGGGCAAGGCTCGGTCCGCGAATCCAGAGGAGAGCAGAGCCACTCCGACGTTGAAGGCGACGAGGGGGTCCTCGGGATGAGCTGCGGCGAGCGCAAATCCTAAGAAGTTCGCTTCCTCTCGGCGCTCGGAGAGGATGAGCGCGCGATGAACCTGAAAGCGCGAGGGCAGCCAATCGGGACGCAGCGCCATCGCGGCGGAAGAGAAGCGCAGCGCGTCGACGAGCACTCCGTTCTCCTGGGCGCGATCCGCGAGCAGCATGATTAAGGCCAGATCGGACGGACGCTGCAGGTGCGCTCGCAGGAGGAGTCGCTGCACCTTCTCGCTCAGGGAGGACTGCGGCCAGCGTCGCGAGAGCAGGATCGCCGTCTCGGGTGCGGGTACTTCGGCCTCGACGATCGAAGCCAGCTCGGCGAGCTCGGCGGGATCGGGCGAATGCGGCAGGGCGCGAATCCGCGCGCGGATTTCGTCGCCGTCGAAGCGATCCGCGAGGTCTTCGATCCGCTCGGCTCGCGCGTCGTTTCCCCTGGCCATGCGCTGCTTGGCGACCCAGTCGTCCAAGGCCGGGACGAGGATCGCGGGCTTGAGCTCGCCTAGTCTGAACTCGCTCTCTGGTAGCGCTGGGTCGAAGCCGAGCTCGGCGAAGAAGCTCGCATACTCGTCCGCGGTCCTGCCCCAATCGCGGAACAGAAGGGAACGCTCGTGGATCCCCTCCAGTCGGGCCTCGAGCGCGAGTCGGCGTTCCTCTCGTCGGCGCGCTGCTCTCACGCGTTCCAGAGCTGCGACAGCTTCGCGCTCGAACGACACGGCGCGCACGCGCGTGCGCGGCTCGGCGTCACCCGATCGCGCCGTCGCCGAAGCTCGTTCCGCGGCGAGGAGGACCTGCTGCCAGTCTTCGATCGACGAAGACTCGGCGGCGGCGCTCCAACGCCTCCGACCTTCCTCGATCGCGGCATCTACGGCTGCGCTCGTCCGATCCTCGCGATCGCGAGAGGCACGCTGGAACATCCACCAGCCTGACGCACCCAGGGTGAGGCAACCCAGCAACGTGGCGTAGAGCGCGTTGGCGATGCGCCGTGTGCGGCGCTCCGCGTCCGCGCGGGCCGCGGCCCGTGCCGCGGCGAGCTCCGCGGAGCGGGCGTGCTCTTCCCGAGCTTCTCGGTAGCGGCGTAGCCCCGCAGCGAGCGCGGCGGCGTCTGCAGGGCGACGCTCCACTTCGATCTCGAGACAGGCGATGGCGAGATCGACGAGCTCGCGCGGAGCGTGCGCGGCGCGCAGCGCCGCGAGCGCGCGGCGCGTGTCGCCGAGGCGCGCTTGCAACAGAGCGACATCGCGTGTGCCCTGATACGGCGTTCTCGCGGTCAGGATCTCGCAGAGGATGCCGCCCAGGGCGAAGACATCCGAGGCCCGGCCCACGAGCTCCCTCCGGCCCCGGGCCTGCTCGGGCGCCATGAACGCGGGCGATCCGATCACCGCGCCTGTCGTCGAGAGCGCAGCCGAACGCGCGTCGGGCTCGCGCTCTGGCGCGAGTCCCGGAATTCGCTCCATCCCTTCGGAGATCTCAGTCGAAGCCTCCCTTGCGGCATCGAGCCAGCGCGCGAGACCCCAATCTGTTACGACGACCTCGCCGAAGCGCCCGAGCATCACGTTGGACGGCTTGAGGTCGCGGTGGATCACGCCACGCGCATGGGCGTACGCGACGGTCTGGCAAACGCGTTCGAAGGAGTCCAGCATCTCGGCCAGGCGATCGCCCGGGTCGCAGCGTTCTCCGAGCACGCTCGCGAAGGTCCGGCCCTCGACGCGCTTCATGGCGAGGAACGGACGACCGTCGTCGAGGGTCCCCATGTCGTGCACGGGGACGATGCCGGGATGCTCGAGCTGGGCCGCGATGCGCGCTTCTTCGAGGAAACGCTCGACCGATGCCGTGGAGGAGAGATGACGCGTGCGCAGTACCTTCAGCGCGACGTCGCGCGCGAGCAGTAGATCGCGCGCGCGCACGACGATGCCGATCCCTCCGCGGCCTAGCTCTTCGTGGACGATATAGCGCCCGGCGATCTCCGTACCTAGCGCGGGGATCTCGTTCGCTTCCGCCTCGAGGGCCGGCGCCTTCGGCGAGTGGTCGCCGAAGGCATGCTGGATCAAGAAGTCGAGTGAGCTCTTCGCGGCCGGAAGTTCCATCGGATCTCGAGAGGGGCACATGAGCGAGATTCCCCTTCCGGGTAGAGCGAGGAATCGCCCCCCGGCGCCGGCGATTCGCAGCCGCTCGTATCGCCCATTCAGGCGGACGAGCGCAACAGGGTAACGAGCTGTCGACAGCGCTCGAGGAGCTCGCGCTTGGAAAGGTCGGGGTTCCGCCGGGCGACGATGACCTGCAAGGCGCGCAGGAAGTCGCGTCGCGCCTTGGCGAACTGATGCTGTGCATACTCCGGATCGACTTCGAGCGCGGAAGCGATCTCCGCGGTCGTGAGACCTTCCTGGAAGCGCAGCTTCAGGATCTCGACGCGGCGCAACGCACCCATGCCGACCTCCGCGGCGCGGCGCTCTTGCTCGATGGCGGCCTCGCGCAGGATCTCGAGCGCCCATGCGCGATCGAGAGGATGTGCCGCGCTGCTGTGCTCCGCACCGGTCTGTACCGCGGTATCGATCCCCTGCGCGACGAGCGCCCGCGCGTGGCGCGCGCGTTCCTCGAAGCGCAGGGCGACCTTTCGAGTCACTCCGCCGAGCAGGGCGCGGAACCCTGCTTGGAAGCTCGGGTCCGCCTTCGAGAGGACGCCGTCGGGTTTGATGCACTCCACGAACACCTCCTGCACGGCGTCGTCGAGCTGATCTCGGAGTGGCCCCGTGGTCCAGCGCTGGCGCAGCCAACTCCGCACCGCGGGTTCATAGCGCTTCGCGAACTCCTCGCGCGCCGCTGATGCGCCGGCCCCTGCGGCGGCGATGAGGTTCCAGCTCGTGGTATCGGGGGAGGGCATAGCGTGCGGATGCTGGCGAGCCGCCGGAAGGCAGGCGCTCGAGGTCGTGGTCTGCGCTCAAGCTACCGGAAGTTGCGGGTTGGGAAGAAGCGTGACGAGGAGCGCAGCGATCGAAATCGAAGACTTCGTGCAGCGATGGGAGTTGCGTCCCGGAAAGAGCACCAACCGTTCCGCCGGGCTCTCGATCCGCGTTCTCCGTACTCGATCCTGAGCTCGCGGTGTCGGAACACATCTCCCCTCGCAGAAGCTCGTCGTGATCTACCCCGCGACTCTGGCGTTCGACCTCATCCTCTACCTAGCTTCGACCTGTCCCGATTCCCGCAGCAGCTCGTCATCGGCGCCCGCAGCAGAACCGGAAGGGCTTGCCGCCGCCGCGACCCTGACATGGACCACCGATACCCAGAGATGGCCGTGAGGCGACTGGGATGGCGCGGTCCTCGCGGCTGCCAACCACGTCGAGCAGGGCTACTCCGATTGGCGCCTGTCGACGACCCGGGTGCTGCAAGAGGCTTTGGCGATCCTGAAAGGCCAATCGGGTTCTTGGGGTGTGACGACTCGGGGTGCCTGTAACGGTCGAGGCTGGACGTCGCGCACCTCCCAACAATGGGCCTACGCGATCGTCGTGGTGAACGACGTAGCCGGGAACGTGATCACCTCGCAGAGCGGCGCCATTCAGAAGCTCCTGAAGTCGAGCAACCTGGGGCGGACGAAGTTCCTGCAGCCCTAGCCGGAGTTCCCTGCTGGAGCAGGTCCCGGAGCAATCGCTGGGAAGCGGAGGGGGAAGGGAATCGCAAGCGAGTCGCTCACCCTTTCCGAGGTACCGGCATGTACCGGGATCCGAAGCGGGATAGATGGGATGAGAAGACCAGCCTCCGACTCCGGGTACCGTGGGGACCCGAATCCACAACGAGCCCTCGGGCTAGCCAGCGAACGCAGCTGTGC
>JAEUHW010000212.1 GCA_016793245.1 Planctomycetota bacterium | reverse complement strand
GTGCGCTGCCAGTCGCTGCAGCACCCGCTCGCGAACACCGAGTACCTCTTCCCGTACGCCTCGGTGGTCGAGCTGCCGAGCTCGCGCTTTCTGGAGGAGATGGGGCCGAGCCTCGTCGTCACGGCGATCACGCGCGACAAGACCCTGCAGCGCTCGATCATCGAGTCGCCGCTCGTCGAGCGCTTGAACTTGGGCCCCGCGCCGACGACGCGCGTCGACTGGGATCAGCCGCACGAAGGGAATCTCTTCGAGTTCCTCTACGCGCGCCGCGCGATCCACGCCGAAGCGGGATGGTGAACCACCCGCCGAGCGAGAGCCCGGGCGCGTTCGACGCACCGCGTCCGCCGCGGCTCGTCTTCGGCTGCGGCGCGCTCGAGCGCCTGGGTGAGCTCGCGCGCGAGCTCGGTGCGACGCGCGTGCTGCTCGTCACCGATCCCGGGCTCGTCGCCGCGGGCCACGTCGCGCGCGCCGAGGCGATCCTCGTGCGCTCCGGCTGCGAAGTCGCGCGCTTCGCCGACGCTCGTGAGAACCCGACGCCGAGCGACATCGAGCGCTGTCGGACCGCAGCCGCCGCGCATCGCACGGAGCTCTTCGTCGGCTTCGGAGGCGGTACGGCGCTCGACACGGCGAAGGGCGCCAACTTCGTGCTCACGAACGGCGGCTCGATGCAGGACTACTGGGGGGTCGGCAAGGCGCGCCTCCCGCTGCTCCCGCTGATCGCGGTGCCGACGACGGCGGGCACGGGCTCCGAGACGCAGTCCTTCGCGCTGATCTCGCAGGAGGGCTCGCATCGCAAGATGGCCTGCGGCGATCCGAAGGCGATGCCGGCGATCGCGCTGCTCGATCCCGAGCTCACGCGCAGCATGCCAGCGCGCGTCACCGCGCTCACCGCGCTCGATACGCTCGCGCACGCGGTGGAGACGCGCGTGACGCGGGTCGGCAACGCGCTCTCCGCGTTGCTCGCGCGCGATGCGTTCCACCTCGCGTTCCCCGCACTGCCGAAGGTGCTGCGCGATCCGAACGACCTCGACGCGCGCGGCGATCTGCTCCTCGCCTCCGCGTTCGCCGGCTCGGCCATCGAGGCCTCGATGCTCGGCGGCGCGCACGCGCTGGCGAATCCGCTCACCGCGCGCTTCGACGTCGTGCACGGCCAGGCCGTGGGAACCATGCTGCCGCACGTCGTGCGCTGGAACGCCGAGCACGCGCCGTCGGCCGCGGCGTATCGCGAGCTCGCTGCTGGCGCCGGGTTCCTCGCGAGCTCGAGCGCTACCGATCGCGAATCGGCGCAGGTCCTCGCGCAACGCCTGGAAGAGCTGCTGGCGCTCGCGGGCCTGCCGCGCACCTTGCAGGAGCTCGGCGTGCGCGCGAGCGATCTCGACTCCCTCGCCGCGGATGCCGCCGCGCAGTGGACCGCGGGGTTCAATCCCCGGCCGCTCGGCGTCCCCGAGCTGCGCGCGATCTATGCTTCGGCCTTCGCTCGCTGAGCCCGAGGACGGCGCGTCGTTCGCGTTCGTGCGCGCCGCGTTCGGCGCGGTGATCGCCTATCACGCGCTGCACTACCTCACGACGGGGCGCATCGAGCGGCTCTACCTCGAGCCGCCGCTCCACTTCCGCTACCTCTTCTTCGAGTGGGTGGCGCCGCTGCCGGGGATCGGCGTGCATCTGGCGCATGTCGCGATGGGGCTCGCGGGGATCGCTCTCGCGCTCGGTCTCCGCGCGCGGCTCTCGGCCGCGATCGTGTGCGTGCTCTGGAGCTACGCGTTCCTGCTCGAGCAGGCGCGCTATCTGAATCACGCCTATCTGATCGGGCTGCTCGCGTTCGTCTTCGCGCTCGTGCCGACACGCGGCGGGAGCGTCCCGCGCTGGGGGCTGCGGCTCCTGCAGCTCCAGCTCGCGATCCCTTACTTCTACGGCGGGCTCGCGAAGCTCGAGCCCGATTGGCTCGCGGCGCGGCCGGCGCAGCTCTGGCTCGCGGAGCGCGGCGAGCTCTTCCTCGTCGGCTGGATGCACGACTCCTGGTGGGGGCCGTACCTGCTCGCGTGGAGCGGGCTCGCGTTCGATCTCCTCGTCGTACCGCTGCTCTGCTGGCAGCGCACGCGCGCCGCCGCGTTCAGCTTTGCGCTCTTCTTCCACCTCGCGAACGCGCAGCTCTTCGACATCGGCGTCTTCCCGTGGCTCATGATCGCGGCGACGACGATCTTCTTCGCGCCGAGCTGGCCGCGGCGCTTCTTGCCGCGCGCGTTCGCGTCGTTCCGGCCCGAGCTCGCGCCGGCACCTCCGGGCGCGCTGCTGCGTGGGCTCGTCCTGCTGCACATCGCCGTGCAGCTCGTGCTCCCGTTCCGCCACCTGCTCTATCCCGGGCGCACCGCGTGGACCGAGCAAGCGCACTCCTTCGCCTGGCGCATGATGCTGCGCTCGAAGGAAGGCGAGGCGCTCTTCCGCGTGTACGACCCCGCGCGCGGCACCGTCGAGCTCGTCGATCCCGCGACCGTCCTTCCCGAATGGCAAGTCCGCAAGATGGCCTGCCGCCCCGACCTCCTGCACCAGTTCGCCCTCTGGCTCGCCGCCCAGCGCGGCCCCGGCATCCAGGTCCGCGTCGACTCCCTCTGCTCCCTGAATGGCCGCCCCGCGCAACCCCTCGTCTCCCCCGACCTCGACCTCGCCGCCGAGCCCCGCCGCCTCGGCCCCTCTCCCTGGATCCTCCCGCTGACCCCGGACGTACGGTTGGCGGATACGTTACAGCCGGCTGATCCCGCGCCGCGCCCGATGGCTCGGCGCCCCGCGCCCCGTCACCGCCCCCGGCCGCGCGCTCGCGGCGTCG
>JAEUHW010000033.1 GCA_016793245.1 Planctomycetota bacterium | reverse complement strand
GCGCTACGGCGAGGAGACGATGGCGTTCCCGCTGGAGAACCTGCCCGCGCGCGCCTGCTTCCAAGACAGCGTCGGCGGCGCGTCCGTCGCGGTCTTCTGGTATGGGCCCACGCAGACCGCGGTCGCGTGGCGCCGCGTGCTGGACGACCGCAAGCTCAGCTTCTACGCCGACGAGATCTCGCCGCCGACGGCGCCGTGGAAGGACCGCGAGACCGAAACTCGTTGGTCCCTCGCCGGCCGCGGCATCGATGGCCTGCTCCGCGGCCGCGAGCTGCAATGGGTCGACTCGGTGCAGTGCTGCTGGTACGCGTGGGTCGCGGAGCATCCGCAGACCAAGGTGCACACGCCGAGCGCGGAGCCCGCGCCGAAGAAGGCGCCGTGAGCGCGAGCTCGCGCGCCTTCGCGCCGCGCGCGCTCGTCGCGCTCCTCGCGCTGCTCGCGCTGCTCTGTCTCGCGAGCTGTCAGAGCCCTTCGCGCGTCAACGAGCTTGTACTGCGCTCCGCGTCCGAGCTCGCCATCTCGCCCGCGATGACGCACGAGCTCGCCGCGCGCGGCACGCGCACCATCGTGCTGCGCGTCGAAGACCGCGACGAGAGCGCGGAGCTTGCCGCAGCCGCACGCGCGATACGCGCCGCGAAGCTCCGCCTCGGCTACTGGCTCGAGGTCGCGCGTTCTCCCTCCTTGGCGAACGCAGAGCCCGAGCTGATGGCGAGCTTGCAGGGCCACGAGGAATGGCGCACGAAGGTCGCCGACGCTCCTGAGCCCGATGTCGACGAAGTCGTGAAGGTCTGGCCGTGGGTGCCGATCCTGACGCGCGAGGGCTACGACGCGCAGCTCGCACGCTTGCGCGCGCGCCTCGCGCTCCTGCCGCCCGCCGACGAGCTCTGGCTGAGCGGCCTCCAAGGCGCCCCCTCGGCTTGCGGTTGCGGCCACCCGCTCTGCCGTTGGGCCGCGGACTACCACCTGCGCGACGCGCGCCATCCGACGCGCATCCCGAGCGGCACGCCACACGGCCCCGACGCCGCGGCGCGCTTCGTCGAGGCCGTGCGCGCGCTGGCGCCCCAAGCGGAGGTGATCCCGGTCTGGGTCGCCGAGTGCGCCGAGGACGACGCGCTCTGCCACGGCGTTCCCTGCTACGAAGGTCGCTGCTGGCCCGCGCTCGCCGAGCAGTGGGCGCCGGTCGTCGCCATCAGCGAGCGTGCGGCGGTGCTCATCCCTTCGCGCTCGGTGGGCCTGCCCGTGGATGCTGCGCGCGTGCAGCGCGAGCTCGCCTCGCTCGCACGCATCGAGCGCCGCAATGCACCGCGCGTCGCGATCGATCCGCAGCGCTTGATCGCCGTGGTCGAGGAACCGCTCGAGCTCACCGGCGCGCATGTGGTGGCGGAGTGCGAGCTCGAGCAGTCTTGGGAGCCGAGGATCTGGCCGAGGTAGCCGTCCGGGGCGACATGAAGCCGGTCCGTCCGGGGCGCCCTCCTCCGTTGGCCAACCGACCCGAACTTGGCAAGATGCGCGCCGGCCGACGGAATGGCCTCGGGCGAAGTGCCCCCTCCTTGCCATGTACCTCGACAAGCTCCGACTGCAG
The DNA here is from genome assembly GCA_016793245.1 of Planctomycetota bacterium. GTDB lineage: Bacteria > Planctomycetota > UBA1135 > UBA1135 > JADKAF01 > JADKAF01. The sequence goes on along the minus strand of JAEUHW010000033.1, from coordinate 3,674 downwards.
AACGTCCGCGGCTTCCGGGAGCTCGACTTCGACTTCCGCCGCCCCGATGGCGTCCACGCAGGCTGGACGGTCATCGTCGGAGACAACGGCTCGGGCAAGAGCGCTCTGCTCAAGGCCATCGCGATCGCGCTCGTCGGTCGCGACACGGCGCGCTCCCTGCAGCCGAGCTTTCGGCGCTGGATTCGCGACGGTCATGGTGAAGGCGAGTCCTTCATCCAGATCGAGGTCGCCTTTTCTGCCGGCGACGATTTCTTCGCCGAGAGCGGCCGCCCTCCTGTCGGCACATTTCCGGCCCGCCTTAGTCTGCGCAACGGCGGCCGCGAAGTGACGCTGGCCGAAGACAACCGCCTAACCCAACCGCAACGGTCGAACTACAAAACACCAGAGCGAACGATCTGGTCGAGCGAGGCAAGGGGCTGGTTCTCTTGCGGGTACGGTCCGTTCCGGCGCATCTTCGGAGCATCACCAGAGGCCACGCGGCTGATGGTAGCCCCATCTACGGAGCGTTTCGTTACCATGTTCGACGAAGCCGCGTCACTCGCAGAAGTCGTTGGGTGGATGCGGACGCTGAAGCACAGGGAACTGGAAGGTCGCGAAGCCGAAGCACGCCAGCTCGATGCGCTAATCCAGATACTGAACGACGGACTGTTGCCCAACGAGCTGCGCGTCGCACGAGTGGACTCCGAGGGCTTGTGGCTGGTCGATCGAACAGGCACGGAGCTTTCGTGGTCGGACATGAGCGATGGCTATCGTTCGGCTCTGGCGTTGATCGCCGACATCGTTCGGCATCTAGTCAACACCTTCGGTTTCGAGGGGCTCCTCTCGAAGGACAGCGACGGCCGGCTCTGCTTCCAACACAGCGGCGTGGTCCTCATCGACGAGATTGATGCCCATCTGCATCCCGAGTGGCAAAGGGAGATCGGCTTCTGGTTGAAGGAGCGCTTTCCAAAGCTGCAGTTCCTCGTCACGACGCATAGCCCGTTCATCTGCCAGGCCGCTGATCGAGGTGGCATCTTCCATCTCCCTGAGCCGGGCAGCGGAGACACTCCTCGCCGCCTCGAGGCTGAGGAACTCGAGCGGATCGTGGCCTCGAAGCCGAACTCGATCCTCCGCGGACCGGCATTCGGCCTTCCGAACACCGCCTCCCGCGTCGCCGTAGAGAAGAGGAGCCGGCAGGCCGCACTCTCGGCGAAGCGCAGATCCGGAGGAAAGCTGACCGACGACGAAGGACGAGAGCTGAAACAGCTCGAGCTCTTCACTTCGCTCGACGCGGACGATTGAGAGATGCGTCGGATCGAGCGAAGCCCGCTGCCAAAGAAAGCCGCACGTAGCTTGACGTCGTTCCAGCGGGAAGCCAACGCGGCACAGATCTCCGGCTCCAAGCAGGTCGGCGCCTTCTGGCAGCGGCATCGCAAGAAGGCCGCGTTCTCCGCCGTCCTGGAAGTGCTAGGCGCGATGGCTGGAGACCGCCAACGCTGCATGTACTGCCTCGATTCCCACGGCACGGACATCGAGCACTTCTGGCCCAAGACTCCCTATCCCGCAAAGCTCTTCGAGTGGGAGAACCTACTCCTCGGCTGCACCGAATGCGGCAGGCTGAAGGGTTCGAAGTTCCCACTCGACGCCACAGGCAACCCGCTCCTGCTGGATCCGACCGCCGATGACCCGTGGGAGCACCTCGACTTCGATCCGCGGACGGGCATCATCAGCGCGCGCTTCGATCGATCGCTCGACGACTACTGTCCGCGAGGGAAGGAAACGACGTCGATCTTGCAGCTCGATCGACGGGAAGCACTCGCCATCGGCCACAAGAAGACCTATCGCAGGCTCGCCCAGATCGTCGAGGAGTTCCTCACGCAAACGCAGCACGATGCGCAGGCGCTCTTGAGCTCGCTGCGCGAAGCGGACGAGCACGGGCTCCTGCCGTGGTGTTTCTGCCCACGCGGAGGAGAAGAAGCTCCGTTCGCCGCACTCCGAGAGAAGCTCCCAGAGGTCTTTGCGCTCTGCGCCGCAGAGCTGAAGGCCCCTGCGGCTTGAGAAAGCGCGCGCATGTCGGGCATCGCGCCCGACATCAGAGCCTCAGCGCTCCACTGCCCGCACCGCCCGCACCCCGAACATCCCTTCCTTGGCATCGAGGAGCTGCGCCTCGCGATAGGCGCTGCGCGCGAGCGAGGGGCCGTCCATGTAGCAGCCGCCGCGAACGACGTACATATGCGCGCGCCCGGTCGCCTCCTTGCCGGTGAGCTTCCCGACCTCGCCCACGCGCAGGCCGTCGCTCGCGCGCGTCGGACGTCCAGCGTAGTCGACGAAGAGGTCGACGCAGAACTCGCGCACGTTGCCGTGCAGGTCGTGCAGGCCGAAGGGATTCGGGTGGAAGCTGCCGACGATGGCGGTGAGAACGCAACCGTCATCCAGCTCGGGCAGCTCGCGGATCGCCGGCCACGGAGCGCCCGCGCGCTTCGCGGCTTGGTCGGCGAGGTTCGCGTGCTCGAGCAAGGAGCGCGCGTGCTCCCCCGTGCTCCACGGCGTGCTCGTGCCCGCGCGCGCGGCGTACTCCCACTGCGCTTCGGTCGGAAGTGCCAAGCCCAGGTGGCGCAGCGCGAGCTCGGCGTCCTGGTGCGAGAGGTTCTCGACGGGGAAGTCGAGGCTCGGCACGGCGGGATGCACGCCCGCGCGGAAGCGGCTCGGGTTCGAGAGGAACGCGCGTTGCCATTGGCCCTGCGTGAGCTCGTGCTTCGCGCAGAAGAAGGGCTCGAGCGCGACCTCGTGCACGGGACCGCAGCCGGGCGGCGCTTGCGGATCGTGATTCGGAGCGGCGGGATCCTCGGCCTGCGTGCCCATCCAGAACTTGCCTCCCGGCAAGAGCACGAGCACGAGCGCGCTCTCGGGATCGAGCTCGAGGCGGCCTGCGGCGTCGCGTTGCGGTACCGCGCCCGTCGCGAGCACGGCGAACTCCTGCAGCTTCGAGCCCGGATCCGCGGCGAGCGGAACCAAGCCGAGCTGCGGACGCAGCGCGAAGCTCGGGAAGCGCGGATCGCGGGAGAGCTCTTCGATGCAGCGCTGCCACGCCGAGGCCTGCGCTCGCAGGCTCTGCTCCTCGTGCGCAGCGGCCCAGCCTGCGCGCAGCCGCACGCGCGCCAAGGTCCCGCTCGCGCCGGCGAAGAGCTCCAAGCGCTGCACGAGCTTCGCCAAGCCTTCGAAGAGGAGCTGATCGGCGGGCTCGCGGAGGCGCGGCTCCTCCACGCCGCTCGCGCCCGACTCGGCGATCGCGCGCTCGCGCAGCAGCGCGTGCATCTCGCGATGCCCGAAGAGGCGGGACGCGAGCGACTCCGCGCGCGCGATCCAGCCTTGCAGCGCCTCTAGGTTCTCGGGACGCGGAGCGCCGAGTGAATCGCGCGCTTCCCGCTCGAGCTCGTCGAGCACGACGCCGTCGGCCATGCGCAGGAAGCGCTCGAGGTTCTCCTGCGCTGCCGCGCGGCTCTGCTGCGCTTCCTGCTCGCTTCGCTTCGCCGCGAGCTCGCTCTGCTGCGAGTGAGCGGCGCTCTCCGAGGCCTCGCGAGCATAGAGGAGCGAGACGATCGTGCCGGCGATGAGCGCGAGCGAGACCGCGAGCGCCGCGCCGAGCTGCAAGCGGTAGCGGCGCGCGAAACGCGACGCGCGATAGAGCACGCTCG
>JAEUHW010000186.1 GCA_016793245.1 Planctomycetota bacterium | reverse complement strand
GGACGCCGCTCAGCCGATGCGGAGCTCGCCGCGCGCGGAGGCGACCCAACCGGCGCTCCCGCCCGCGGGATCGGCGGCGAACGCCTGCGCGTGGACGAGCGCGCCGAGGAGCGCTGGATCGCAGGGGATCGGCATTCCGATGCGATGAGGCGACGAGTTGGCCGCGCTCGGCAGCAGGAGATCGGGAAGCACGAGCAACGAGCAGCCCGCAGGAAAGCCCAGCGGCTGGAGATTCAGACTCGCACGCTGCACGCCCAGGAGGAGCACGACGCTGGTCGGCGTGAACGCGACATGGACGCCGAGCGCGAAGCTCGCGTCGCCTATGTCGGGCGTTCCGCTCGCCACGTCGAGCCGCGGCGTCGCGCTGCTGGTGCCGGGGCACGCGTAGCTCGTGGGCAGCGGTCCTTCGAATGCGCCGTGATAGAGCGCGCTGCTCGGATCCGCGTGCAGCCCGGTCACGCGCCCGAAGTTCGGCAACGCGATCGTGCGTTGCACGCCGCGCTCGATCCAGGTGAACACCGGGTCGCGGCTCGTCGCGCCGCCGTCGCCCGCGGCGTAGAGCAGCACGGGCGTCGGATACTGCACCGCTCGATTGCGGTCGGCAGGTACGGTCGAGTGCGTGCGCAAGGCGCGCGTCGCGAGATCGAGGAGCGCATTCGTTCCCGTGGCGAAGGCGATGAGCAGCGCTCCGCCGCAGCGATGGAGGTCCAGATCGCGCACCTCTCCGCCTGCGGCGGTGGAGATGACGGGGATCTCCCGCTTGCCGCCGAGGGGGGAAACCTCCCAATACGCCGGCAAGAGCGCCGGGCCGCGCGCGCGGTGGGTCGCGACGAAGATCCGCGTGGCATCGGAGCAGATCGCGACGGGCGTCCCGTCTGCGGCAGCGAAGCTCTCGACGAGCACGGGCGTGCTCGCGCCTTGCGGATCGACGCGCCAGAGCTCGCCGTTCGGCGCGAGCTGTGAGGGATCGGTCGTGAGGACCCAGAGATCTCCGAAGGGATCCTGCGTCAGCGCCACGAGATCCGTCGCGAAGCGCGCGATCGTGCTCGCGCCGACCAACCCGTAGCCGCTGAGCGTCCAGCGCTGAACCTGGCGCTGCAGCGGACCGGTGGCCGAACCGGCGACGATGAGCTGCCCCGTGCCGCGCTCCACGAGCACGTCCTCGAACTCGTAGATGACCGGCAGCATCGACCAGATGGGATTCGCGGTGCCGGCGCGAGGATCGACGGCGACGAGCCCGCCGTAGAGTCCCGCGGCGGCATCGCTCTTCGAGGCGACCACGACTTCGGTGGGAGCCACCTGCCCGGCGGCGAGCGCGGCGAGCCCGAGGACGGCGAGAGCAGAAGTTCGGAGCGGGTGAGTCATGGCGATCGACTTCGCGGAGCGAGTGAGGGGCGCGCGGTGGGAGGTGACGCCCGGCGACGATATCCTGCGCGTCCCGCCGCGCTAAGCCGCCACTCGCTGTGGTGCGCTTCGGCCGTCGCGCTGGTTCCCCCTCCGAGGATTCGCTTCATGCTCGCTCCGCTCGCCCTCTCGCTCGCCGTGAACCTCGCCACCGCGTGCGCGCCCGCCGGCGACGGCTGGACCGTGCTCTTCGATGGCACGAGCGTCGATGCGTTCCGCGGGTTCCGCCAGAAGAACTTCCCCGAGAAGGGCTGGGAGGTCGCGGACGGCGCGCTGCGCAAGGTCGCGGGAGCGGGCGGCGGAGATCTCGTGACGCGCGAGCAGTACCGCGACTTCGAGCTCGAGCTCGAGTGGAAGGTCGCCGAGGGGGCGAACAGCGGGATCATGTACCGCTCGACCGAAGACTTGGGGGCGCCCTGGCAGACCGGCATCGAGTACCAGATCCTCGACGACGCGAAGCACCCCGACGGGCGCGATCCGCGCACCTCGGCGGCGGCGTTCTACGCCCTGATCGCCTGCGAGGGGAAGAAGCTCGCGACGGTGGGTGAATGGAACCGAGCGCGCATCGTCGCGCGCGGCTCGCGCATCGAGCACTGGTTGAACGGCGTGCAAGTGTGCTCGGCCGACCTCGCGAGCGACGCGTGGCTGAAGCTGGTCGCGGCGAGCAAGTTCAAGGGCTACGAGAAGTTCGCGAAGGCGCATCACGGGCACATCGTGCTGCAGGATCACGGCGACGACGTGTGGTATCGCGCGATCCGCATCCGCCGCCTCGAGCCGCCGGTCGTGCCCAGCGGCGAGAAGCTCGAGCTCTTCGATGGGAAGAGCACCGCGGGCTGGAAGGGGATCCTGCCCGGAGCCGCGGATCCGCTGCAGGCGTGGGAGATCCGCGACGGCGTGCTCGTCTGCAAGGGCCAGCCGATCGGCTATCTCCGCACCGAGCGTTCGTTCACCGACTTCGTGTTCGAGCTCGAATGGCGCTTCGACCCGGCGAAGGGGGCCGGCAACAGCGGCGTCCTGCTGCGCATCCAAGGCGAGGAGAAGGTCTGGCCGCGGAGCATCGAGGCGCAGCTCCAGTCGGAGCGCGCGGGCGACTTCTGGAACATCGACGCCTATCCGATGTGGGTCGAACCATCGCGCACGAACGGGCGCCATACCGCCTACACGCACGGCAACGAGAAGCCGCTCGGGGAATGGAATCACTACCGCATCACCGCGCAGGGCGGTCATGTCGTGCTGGCCGTGAACGGCCAGGTGTTGAACGAGGCCTTCGATTGCGCGCCGCTCGCCGGGCCGATCGGGCTCCAGAGCGAGGGCGCGGAGATCCACTTCCGCCGCGCGACCTTGCAGCTCTTGCGTTGAGGGCTCCACTCGCGTGACGCTGAAGATCCTGTACCTCGCGTTCGTCATCGCGAT